>JAMCST010000010.1 GCA_023380935.1 Patescibacteria group bacterium | reverse complement strand
GGCCGATCTTTATCATGGCTGAAAGTTGATTTTATAGTCGTCATACACTTCCTTGTAGATTTCCAGCACTCGTTGGGCAATTTTAATCCGATCGAAGAATCGGGCTTTTTCCAGGCCTTTTTTGACCAGTTGACGGCTAAGATTGGCGTCGGTGACGACGCGATGCAGGGCTTCGGCAATCCGGTGCGGGCCGTAAGGATAGACAAATAATCCGGCGCCGGCGGCGATTTCCGGATAGGCGCCCAGGTTAGACAGCACCGACGGCGTGCCCGAGGTCATCGCCTCGATCGCCGGCAGGCCAAATCCCTCGTAAAGAGATAATGAGACAAAGGCTTGGGCCTGATGCATGAACAACGACATGTCTTTGCGGCTGACAAAGCCGACGAATTTAACCCGGTCACCAATTTTTTTCAGCTTGGCATATTTTTCCAGGTCCTCAACCCGGTAGTAAATATAAGGCGAAACCGCCATGGTTTTGCGGATGGCCCCAAGAATATATAGATCTCCCTGGTAGCCGTGGTCCTTGATCAGGATGGCAAACGATTTGATCAGCATTCTGATGTTTTTATGGCGTTTCAGCCCGCCGGTGTAGAGAATATAGTCACGGTTGAGTTTATAGGTTTTTTTAAACTGGTCGATCTCGGTCGGCGTAGGTTTTTTCCAGAATACCGGGTCGATGCTTTCGTAGGTGACCTCAATTGTCTCGGGTTTAATGCCGTAAATGGCGGCGAAATCAATTTTGCTGGTTTCGGAAACCGTTATGATTTTATTGGCCCGTTTGGTTACCAGATCTTTGCGCAGGTCGGAATACCAACGGTAGGTCAGTTGTTTGCGCTCAAACGGAAACCGCCAGGGAATGGCGTCGTGGATGGTGACTACCGCGCCGATTTTTTCCGCGGAGCGCGGCAATGATTGATATAGGCCATGGAACACTTCAATTTTATAACGTTTAAGCGCGTTGCCTAATTGATATTCTTCCCAGAAAAACCGGTTAAAAAAAGTCCGACGGAAGAGAGGAAGGGGAGAGACGACTTTTAGGCGGAAGTTTTCCGGCAGGTTCCAGTCGATTTTTTGAGTGGTGAACACGAAGTATTTATTTTTTTTGTCGATTTCGGCAAGAGCACGCAACAGATTGATGGAGTACTGACCGATACCGGAATTGAGCGTCGTCAGGTAATAACCGTTAATTCCAATTCTCATGGATAAATTATAACAAATTAATTAAACTGATCAGTTTTGTTTTGTTTTTGGAAGATGATAAAGCTTCAATCTTGAGATGATCGCCGGGAAGATTGTCTGGTAAAGCTGGTTATGTTCAGGAGCAAGAAAGTTCTGTAGTACATAGGCCTCGCCATCCATCCGGTTAGCGGGTGGGCGGTTGTCGACGCCGATGCGCACACGCAGGAAGTCTTTAATTTTGAGTATCTGTTCGATCGACTCGATGCCGTTGTGCAGCTGCGGTCCGGTGCCGGACTGAATCTTTAACTTGCCCAGCGGAATATCCAGGTCGTCGTGAACGACGACCAGATCCCGAGCGGGATTTATTTCATATCGTCTAATTAGCTCACCGACCGCCTGTCCGGAGCGATTCATAAAGGTTTGGGGTTTGCATACTAATATTTCCTTATCATTAATTACGAGTTCAGCGAGTTGCGAGTTGGAGTATTTGTCGGCTTTAAACCCGTTAACTCGCCAATCCGTTAACTCGCTAACCGTATTTAATAGATAATCGACGAACATAAACCCGACATTGTGGCGGTTATGTTGGTATTTTTCTCCCGGATTGCCCAGGCCGATGATGAGCTTCACGACTACCATTATACTTTATGCCACAACTGATCAACCTGGCAGGTTGGATATGTGATGGTTGCAGCTTGCTGTATGAAGACAAAATTGACAAATTGTTGTTTATAGTCCATTGACATAAAACAATATATTTATCAGCATAAATAGGAAATGTATTTTTATAAAGGTGAGATTTACCATGTTTTTAACAAAAGTATTGGTGGGTTTAAAATCCTGTCCGATTGGAATAACTGTCGCCGGTTTTTATTTACTTTAAGTTATTACAGTAGGCAATATCGGTGGAAAAGCCTGTCAAAACATCTTAAAGACAGGCTCGATGAACAGATTGCCTCGGTTGACTTATTAACCGATTCGGACGGCTTTAGAGTTAAATTCATCGCCTATTGTTTAATGCCAGACCATTATCATTTACTGATAAAAATTAAAAACGAAGACAATTTTTCCAAATTAATCGCCGATATTGAAAACAGCTTCACTCGTTATTTCAATATTAAATTTAAAAGAAAAGGTCCATTGTGGCAATCGGCCTTTAAGGCGGTGCGGGTTTGTACAAATTGGCAGCTGCTACACGTTTCACGCTATATTCATCTTAACCCAACAACTAGTCACTTTGTTAAACGGCCGCAGGATTGGAAGCATTCTTCGTATGAACAATATATCGGCGCAGACAAAAACATTCCTAAAGAGATATCAATTAATAAGGCAACGGATTACCAAAAATTTTGCGAAGACCAAATTAGTTACCAAAAAGTACTAAAGCAAATTAAAAGATCCATTTTAGAGTAGTACGATAACCCAAAAATCAACCTGGCAGGTTGACTAATTTTTGGTTAAAATATGACATTAACAATGAAGCGGAAACCATTTGTCATCGGTATCGCCGGCGGAACGGGTTCAGGGAAAACGACCGTGGCTAAAAAAATCCGGGCGCATTTTAAAAACAAAGTCTTATATATCCCCCACGATAACTACTACCGCGACCAGACCCAACTGACTCTGGAAGAGAGGAAAAAGACCAACTACGATCATCCGAATTCTCTGGAAACCAACTTGTTAATCCGACATCTAAAAAAACTCATCGCCGGCGAAAAGGTCGCCATGCCGCTGTATGACTTTGTCGTTCACAACCGACGCGACCAACCGATTACCGTATTGAGTAAACCGATCATCGTCGTCGAGGGAATCTTGATATTCGAAAATCAGGAGCTGCGCAATATTTTCGATCTAAAACTATACGTAGATACCGATGCCGACATCCGGCTCAGCCGGAAAATCACTCGCGATATCGGTGAACGCGGGAGGACGTTGGAGTTTGTTCTGCACCAATATCTGGCAATGGCGCGACCCATGCATCTCGCCTTTGGCGAACCATCTAAAAAATATGCGGATTTGATTATCCCAGAGGGAGGGGATAATCACATCGCAGTCCGCAGCATCATTCATGCGGTTGACAGGTTGAGGAAAGAAAAGTATTGAACATCCAACATAAAACATGTAACATTAATTCGAGTATACTAATGTTATTAATTATGTGTTGTTTGCTACGTGAGTAAATACGTTCCCGACATCTCGTCGCACCGGTGGGTGATTATCTCGCCCCAACGCACCTACCGGCCGTCCGACGTTTTCCAGCCCCGGACCACCAAAAAAAAATGTCCGTTTTGTCCGGGCAACGAAGCCCAGACTCCGGACACCGTGTTGCGCTACAACAAGTACGGCCATGAGAAAGATCCTTGGGTGGTGCGGGTAATCCCCAACAAATATCCGATTACCGATTTGCACGAAGTCATCATCCACTCTCCCGACTGCGAAAGGGATATTGAAGACCTGTCGGCGTTTCAAGTTTCTCTGATTTTCAAAGCTTACCGCCAGCGCTATCAGTTCTACCGCAGCCGCGGTCAGGTAATCATTTTCTGCAACCACGGTGAGCACGCCGGCGCCTCGCTGGAACACCCCCACTCGCAGTTGGTGGTCATTCCGCCCCAAATAAACCTTGATGCCTTGGCGCGCGAGCCGATGAATAATTTGATTTACAGCAACACCTACTTTAATGTCTATTGTCCGGATTTTTCCCAGTGGCCGTACGAGACTTGGGTGGCGCCGAAAAAGGAGGGAACGCTGTTTGGCGACATTTCCGACGAGGAGATCGACGATCTGGTCGAGATTTTGCAGCGCCTGCTGAAACAGTTGCGCAAGATTTATATCAAAAACCAGCACACCCTGCTTCCGTTTGACTACAATTACTATATTTATCCCAAGGAAAACTGGTATTTGCGCCTGATCCCGCGTTTTGTCCACCGGGCCGGATTTGAACTGGGAACCGGGCTGCACGTGAACATCATCGATCCGTCCCAGGCGGCGCTGGAACTTCAAGGGATGGAGCGGAAGATGGCCGGGGTCATCAGCCGGCTGAAAAAAGCCAAGGACGGTTGAGTTCAACGGATTGGGGTTAAGATAAGCCGTTGTTTTTCCGACTTCACCTGATTGCCTTGAGCGTCGGTGCAGGTAATCTGGTACCAGAGATCGTGGTTAAGATTGAGATCTCCTAGCGTCACGGTGTGTAAAGTCTTCAGCTCTGCCGAAATTGTGCGGCTTTGAACGGTGTCGTCGGTAGCGTCAGTAACAGCGAGAGTCGCGCTGACCGGGACGGCGGTGGAAAAATAGAAAAAGACATAGCGTTTGTCCGGAGAGGCGGTAATATTAATTTGTTTAATCAGATCGCGGGCTTGGGACGGTTGGACGTTTGATTGTGTAAATGTACCTAAGCCGGTGATTACCGAGACCGACACCAGGGCAACAAAGGAAAAGACCAGTACGGTCCTTAGCGCCGGCAACGGCTTGTTCCAGTTCTTGAAAAAGGCGATTTTAGCGGTTTGGGCCAACTTGAATTTCAGGAGGTCGTCGGGATAAACAAACACACCCTGGCAAGTGGGGCAGCGCAGCAGGGTAACGTCATGAGGTTTGATTTTGTCTTCACTGATCGAGACAAACTGGCTGCCATCCTTGGGACAGTGCTTGGGTTGACCGACGATAATGTCTTCTTGTTTATCCGCGACCAGTTGCTGGGCGGTCTCAACGCTGATGCGGTTGATGCCGTTGGCTTCGAAAAAACTGGCGCCGCAGGTGGAACAGTGCAGTACGAGTTGATTGTCGTATGTCGCGTTGGTCAAGGAATGGCCACAATTAGGACAGGACATAAGTTTAGTATATAATAAAATTCATGAACCAGGCCGATGATTTCCGCAGATATATCGAGGTCGAGGTATTAAGTGTCATTAAAGCACTGAATAAAAACGAAGGAATGCAAGATCGGATTCGCAAAATAGCATTGGCGACGCTGGAGTTGATTAAACCAGGTATGATGCTTGACGAGCTCTACCGCAACGCCATTAAACTAGACGACCAGTTTTCCGAGCTAGGCCCGGTCGTAATTAAAGTAATTAAAGAGTACGAACAGAAATATCAACAACGGGCCTTGTCACAAGTAAGTCAATATATCAAAAAAGGGCAATATGACACTGCCCAGGATATGGTAAAAAAAGTACTACTGTATAAGTTAAACAGCTAACTATGGGTAACACTAGCGTAGCGGTTGCAGAAATCGGTGATGGTCTGTCCCCACTAGCAACATCGGTGGCAAGATCAGAAACGATTCAACCGCCAGAGGTCGATAAACCAATCCAGGAAAATACGTTTTATGTAAAAAACGTCCGCATCATCCCCGACTACCACGGCGGCCGGGAGATTGTAAAACACAGTACGCCGGTTAATCAACCGGTACAAGAGCCGCCTTTTTCCGAGTTCACCGAAAACATGAAGGAGGGAGAAGTGATTGTCAGTGCCGGTGATGTAATTGACCGTGGAGCCCATTCTCTAGAGGCGGCTAAGGTAATGATGCAATTGGTAAAAGAGGGGAAGGCGGTTTGGAATTACGGAAACCACGAACTGTTATTTATGGCGGCGATGCAGGGAAACAATGAAGCATTTATGACCTGGTTTGGCAACGGCGGAATGGCAATGTTGAATCAGTTAGGGATCGTCTCGGCCGACCAAGCTCGCAATCATCCGCAACTGCAAGAGTTGTACCAATTTCTTATCAATTACGGCAAAACCTATACGGTGGTAGACAACGTGTTGGTAACCCACGCTGGTTTTCTGGCCGATCCCGCCACCGGCAGTTTGTTACCGGTGACCATTAATGGTGTCAATTACGGAAGCGGCATCGACGCAATGGATAAAATCCAGGCAGCCATAAGACAAGGAGATAAGAGAGTGATTGAGTGGTTAGCCAATCACGGTGGTAATGATGTGAACAACAAAGATAACCCGTTTTGGGTAAGAGAAACTAACTTTCAGGAAGTGGTACGTGATCCGCTTAAAGCCCACAAACTGCGTGAGCAGCTCAACGGTCAGATGACCGGCAAGAAAAGTCGAGGAGAAAATGCCGGTGAAATTAATCTGATTGTAGTCGGTCACACGCCTTATCGGCCGGAAATGGGTAAGCAGGCGGCGGCCACGACAATGTTGGATGAAACCACTAGTAAGGCACTACCCCGTTTTCTTTATGCCGACGAAGAGTATTACCGTACCGGTGCGGCGCGCATCACTAAACTTGAGGTAAACGATGGGCAGCCGGACGAGGTACATGTTACTTATTTAGAGGTAGACAAAGCCGTGGTTGGTTCAGACGGCAAAGCGCTGCTTGAGCATCGTTATCCGATGGACCGCCGGGTCGAGTTGGCCCCGCCGGTAAAAAGCGAAGCGGAGAGGTCAAAAGAGGCGGAAAACGCTCTGACGCGGGAGTTGGCAGCGGACTTTGGGATTGAGATGCCGGAAATCGCCCATCAGATGCTTGAGGTTATTAGCCACGGCGGTAATTTTTCCGAACAGTTAAGCAAACTGGGAGATCAGTATATCAGCGAGGCAGCTACCATTAATGACCCGGGCCGGCAATCCAGGCGGCGGGCGCTTGGTTTGGATTTACAGATTGGAGCCAAACAACTGGAAATTAATTCGATTGCCGAGACCGTCAGATCGGCTCAGCCAAACAGCCAGAAAACCAAGGAATTGCAAGGTCAATGTGTCAATCTCCAGGGACAATTGGACGAGTTAATTGCCCGCCGTCAGCCACTCAAGGAATCAAACGCGTTAACTGTTTTGGCGCAGGCTTTTGGTGTGTCTGATGAGGAGGCCCAACAGGCGCCGATGATAGGTATCGGCCGGCAGATTACCCAGGCAGTTGCCGACGGCGAGGTAGCCACCGATACGTTGCGTCACCTTGAGCAGAGTCAATTAGCTGACAAAGAAGACGTAAAAATGATTGCTCGTTTTCTTAAAAGTGAACGGGTGAAGAAGGTCGTACAGGAAAAAGCCGCTCGAGGGGTAAGAGTGGTCGGGCAGCTGGGTTCGTTGCTTGCGCTTTTTGCCCTACTAAAGGCGCTCGAAAAGAAACCACAGGGGGCTGGCTAAAATTACGGTTTGTCCGCTGGAGAGTTGGCCTGTTTCTTAATTTCAGCGCGCAGTTCTTCGATCTGTGAATTAGTCAGACGCTGTTCTTTTATCTTATCGGTGGCTTTTTGTATATCGTTGCTTGTAATATTGGCCGTTTCAATTTGTTCCCACAACTCTTTTAGTCTTTTTTGCTCTTCTGAAGACTGCGTTTGGTTGGAATTTTGATTAACGTCGTTCATGCGGTTGGTGGGGTGGCTTTTTTCTTATAAGCGCTAAATAATAACAGTAAAAAACCGACACCACTAGTTTCTAATCCAGTTTTAATGCGATCTTTAACTGGTTGAGGTAAGGGTTCTCTGTCTAGTGCTTCTTGGTTAACGTTACCGGGTTTGGCAGAGTCAAAGACCTTCTGGGCCGTTCGGATGATCGTCTCCGGAGCAGTTGAAGTTGGTGCTGTTCCGCTAAGATGCATGCTTCCCTCTGGGCCAGTCGGCAGTGTTGTCTTTATTCTGGTGGCCGCCTGTTCATTTCGTCTCCTAATGTCATTTAACACCAGGTTAGCGTCGACCTCTGACATGCCCAGCTTATCACGCAGCGTAACAAACAAACCGCCTAGCGTATCATTCATGTCGCCTTCGACTGATTCATAAGTAACATCCCGGCTTTCCCGAATGTCGCGTAACATTTTTGCCCCGACAATATTATTAACTAAGTCGGCCACATTAGCATAGGTGAGTTTAACCTCACCTGAAAGCAATGGGGCTTCTGGGCGATTAGTAGGCGTGGAAACGGTCGATTGCGCTTCAGCGGGCCTTGGCGTTTGTGTTTCGTTGGCGGCAAATGCGGGAGCGCTAACGGACGGTTCGTTGGATAAATCAACCCCGTAGATTGATATATCAATAATATCTTTATATATGCGTTGCCTAAGTTCGGTTGTTTCATCGGGGGCTCTAACTTGAAATCCGCCCCCAGCCTTGAGAATGGCATCAATATCTTCAAAGTGAAGGTTTTTAAAACCACGCCCAAGCAAACCCTTAGAGTACCTAAGGACGGAAAACTGATCTTTTTGGTCATCGACGATCCGGTCGACATCAGACCTAGATCTATTGGCATCACGATTGACATAGCCCATTCTTGCCTTTGCATCTACTTGATGGACTAAACCAAATACCCGTCGAAAGATTCTGGCGCGGGCCGGACTACGCTTGGCCATAAGTTTTGCTTGTGCGACGTTCAAAGCCTGCAGTTTTTCCGCGTAATCTAAGAAGTCGGGATCGAAATTTTCCTCCAATGCCCGGGAGAATTTATCTAAACTTTGTTCCGCTGACGCCATGGCTTCTGCATTGAATATCCCTGATATCTCTGAAGCTGAATAATTAAGAAGGTCATGCACTAAGTCTCTTTCGGCCGGCGTTAAGTGATTTGCCTGGATTGTGGCTTCCACATCCTTCAACTGATCACGAAAAGTCACCAGCATTTTAACAATGTCCCGTCGACTGGAATTAATGGAATCTAAACGTTCGGCTATGTGTCTTTTCGCTGCAAGTCGGTCCTTTGACAAACGAATGAGAAGCTTGGTTTTTTCCATTCGTTGCGTTGGGGTAAGTTCGGTGGTTGGTTTAGACAATAGCTCCTGTTGTTCTTTAGGGAGTTTTTTAATCGCGTCGTTACCAAGAAATACGCTTTCGGGCTTGCCTGACTGTTTGGACTGCTCGTTTGACGATGGAGCCTCATAGACAAAGTTACCGTCGACATTGCGTTTACCTAATAAAACGCGAAGCGATTCCCTTACCGTTTCGTTTTCATCCACATTTAACTCTTCTCCCGTCGAATATTTGTTTCTTAATTCAATCAGGTTTGATAAGGCCTCATGTTGCTCTGGTTCAAGAGTGCTGATGATTAAGTTGGTTCCGAGTGATTGTACGACGGCGGAGATAGATTGTCGTTCCCCGGGAGAAATGGGCCGTTGGTCGTTTCTTCCTGGGCCAATATCGGCTGTGAGTGCCTGTTTAAGACCCTTATATAGTTCTACTTTGTGTGGATCTCTTTGATCAACCGGAGTTTGTTTTATTGTTGCTGCGTGTTGACTTAACCTCGTTTCCAATACATATCGGGCTCCGTTTTGTTGCACTCTTTCTATTTCTAACCCGCCGGTGCCCAGTCGAAAAGCTTCAGCTTGCGCGCGTTGCGCTGCTTCCATTACACCTTGTTGATTGGATGTGACTTCAGGCATGATTACTGATTAGATATAAGAACAACTCTTACATTTAATATATTATTAATAGTGTTAGTTTGTCAAGAGATTGCTATTTACTGGTTAATAAGTAAATAATTATCTTGTCGCTGTCGCTTTAGCTATCACCTCAAACACCGCGTCCTTGGTTTTCTGATCAGGTTCATCAGCCAGGGCAGCGGTCAATTGACTTTTTAAATTCTGCCATTGGGGATTGTTCTTTAGCTGTGCAATCGTGGTTTCTTTCACTGTCGCTATACCGAATGCTTTATCAAAAAATGCAGCGGTTACAGACAGGCTGTGTTTAGTAATAGGCTTACCGCAGTACTGTCCGGCGGTTTTTAATAACTGGGGGAATAGTTCGACCATGGTAGTTTCTGCCTCGTCTCCGGTCAGTCCGGTGAGGATCGCTTTGGTTTTCCCCACCGCCTCGGTAACCTTGACAGCTTCGGCCGGCCCGGAAAGTGGCCCTACGCCGACCAGGGCAACTAGGGTGATGGCGTCGGTGGCGCTTTTGAACTGGTTAACCAGCATGTCGGCCCCAAACCCCTTCATTTTTTCCCAGCGCTCTTTGGCCGGCAAAAAGTGACCGGTTCTGGGATCGCGTTCGGTCAGGCTGTGCCACAGCATCTGCTGGTTGCCCATGAATTTCAGCCAGGCTGGGAGAACCGGTATCCAACTAGGCAGTTCTTCGCCGGCCTTAATCATCTGACGGGCAATGTGTTCTTGCTTTTCAATGACTTGATTGGCAAATCTCTCGGTTTTACCGGCAAAAACCCGTAACGGATGAAAGGCGGCAGCGACTTTTTTACTAAAGGGTAGCTTTACTGATTCGTCTAATAATACAGCTGGGTCAGTTAGGTTGTTTGGTGTCTCGGTTTCCGGTGCCAAAATCATCTGCGGTTGACTAACAGGTGAAGGAATTGGCGGTTCGGGTGGAGTAGTCGGATTAACGCTGATTGGTTGGTAAGTTGTCGTGTTTTGATCGGGGATCGGTTCACCAGCCAAAGTTAATAATGCGGCGTAAGGGTCTTCGGGCAGTGTGGAAACTTCCGGTGTCACGGTCAAGGGTGCGGTTAAGTCAGATTCCGGAGTGGATTTTGCACCGCGCAGACGCAAATATTCCTTCAGTAGTTTGGCGGCTTCGCCTGAAGGGTTATTGACTACAGCGGTTTCCGGCTGGTCAGAGTGGATAAGTTTTTCTAAGGTTGTAGCGGCTTCAACGTTTCGCTGCCTGCTTGTGATATCGGCGTTTTCTGCAATAATTGTTCCTAAAACTTTATCACCATAAAGCATCTGGCTCAACCAGACAATCTCCTGGCGATGGGCAGAAAAGTCAGCCGGAGTAGGGCAGACGGTTAGCAGGCGTCGAAAGTAATCAGCCATCAATCTGCGACTGATTTCTCCTGGACGGAAACGATAAAGTTCATAAAGGCGGTTAACGTCCCCTGCTGATGGGATGTGTGACTCGGGCAGATCGAGGAGGGTTTGAACCAACGTGCGTTTATCCGAGTCGGCGCCGACACTGACTAAAAAGTTATTCTGCCATTCGCCATAAACCAGATCAAACGGTTTTCCGGCGTATTTTTCTCCGGCTTCGTTCATTGACGCGCGCGACAGATCGGTAAAATCGGGTTGAAAACGCGCGACAGCCTGACGGGCTTGGTTGGGGTTAAGATGGAGCTGGCGGTCGGCTGGGTCAAAAGCACGGTCACCAAAATGGGACTGGACTAAAAAACGTGACTGGATTGCGTCTGCGACCGGAACTGAACGGAGAACTTCGGCAGGAGTGATTTCGATGGTTGGTCCGTCTGGCATATGTTCAATAAATAATATAGATTAAATATATTGACTTTTCTATATAAATATAGCACCATAAAGGATATTAGTAAATTCTTTGAATAAAACTATGGATGCCATGATTAGACCACCGGTTTTTTTAACAAGGTTTCAGGAAGAGTATCAACATCGGTGTGGACCGAATCAGCCACCGGCCAGACGCGACGGTTATCTTGCCGCCAGTCTTGTTACTTTACGGTTTCGTCAAGCTTGTAAAAAAGGAGGTGACAATCTAAACTTAAACAGCCCAATTAGGGCGATGAGAGATTTGGTTGAGAATTTTCCCTCGTTAGAAGTCGACGAGAGAACTGGTAGAATTCAAGAGGCCATTGATCGAATAAGGGATAGTTCATTCGGAGCGATTAGATTAACTCCATCTGATTTCCAAGCCTTAATAGATCTAAAAGACAGAGGAGCGGTGGAGCAGAGCGTTGGTGATTTTATGACTCTTATTATGTCCGAAGGCGCTCGAGATTTAGCTGGGTGGGAGGGCGATTTACAAGAGGTTGAAGACGCCATAAAAGATTTTGTTAGGACTCAACAAGCAAAAGAGGGCCAGTCGACTTCCTCCGAGCACAAGGTTTAAATCGACAGTTGGTTGTTTTTTCGTACGTATTGATTTTTATATCCCAATATATCAAAATAAAAGTTATTAGTGAATTTGTCACTTAATTAATCAATGGCAGAGTCGCATGCTTTATCGGTCAATTCTGCCGTTAGTGGCCTTTCTGAAATTCAACCTCCGCCGGAAAGATTGATTTTCGGCGATGCCCGCTGTGCTCTGCCCAAAATCACACCGATCTGTCCGGATTCGGTGGCTGCGTTTGGAAAAAATACTCACCCTTCAACGGCCGTTTTGTTTGGCACAATCCATAACGAATCCAACCAACCGATTGTCAACCCTAAGGAAAATTATGCGGCTTTGGCGCAAAGGCTACATGATCTGAATGCCAAAAATAACCATATTCCCGCGTTGACCGCCGAACAAGTTGAAGCTTTGCCTAAACAGGTACAGGAGATGATTGGAAAACAAATCGGCGGGGTGTATCTAAATTGTTTGGGTAAACAGGGGGCCGGTGGAGAATCTAGTGCGTTGACTTCGGTAGTTTTTTTGCGCGCCCTAACAGAAACCGGTGGTATCCAGCAGGCAGAACTGGCTGTAAAACAACTGATGGGGGTGCTTGGTGATGAATTGGTTGGATTTTCCGCCGCGGTGATTGAAACAGACGGAACGGCACGCATCATCAACGAAGGCAAAGGAATAACTCGGGTAATCCAAACCGATGGAACAGTAAAGGAAATTCAGTCGGGGGAAAAGATGGTTAAGGGTGAAAAAATCGTATTGTGCGCTGACGAAGAACAAGATCGGTTGTCACAATTGGGCAAAGCAACGCCGGAGCAAATTGTTAACACTTTAACCCAACGGTTTAATAACCGGTCGGTTGATGCGACTGCGGCTGCCGAATTGTCTGTTGAACCGCCGATTTCACCACCGTCGGAAGAAGCCCGTCCGCCGGTTAACAAGAGCAAGCTTGATCTTGAAGTGCGCCATCTCGTCGATCTTCCAAGCCAGAAAATTAAGTTGGCCGACTTTATCCGTCAAAATCAGACAGACATCGATGCGGTGCAGGGGAAAGACGGACTATTGGAGCGGGTGAAAAAACTGCTTCCACCCGACCGGCAAGAAAGCCAGGCCGACTATGAAATAAAGGTACTGCAGGCGATCGAACGGATAATTCGTAACCCCGACCTGATTAAGCCGGAGGACAAGGCGATCGCTTCGGCCGTTGTCCGTGGAGTGGACGTCAGTCGTACCCCGTTTGTTTGTATGGCGGTCGAAGCGGTGGCCGCCCAACGAATGGCTCAATCCAATCAGGAAAGACAACAGCAGTACCAGCAATTTTTAGACCAGGAGAAGCGCCGCGACGTCAAGACGGCCGTTGTCCATACCGAAGCCACCGCATCGGTGGAAGGCGACTTAAATCACATCTTTACCGCCGATAAGGAATGGAAACTGCTGCCGCAGCGGGATTTGTATGCTTTTACTTTGGTGGCCGATCAACTGCTTGATGCGAAGATCGACGAACAGGGTTCGTATCGGGAGCGGATGCGCAGGTTGGAGATGGTTTTGCACGACGCCAACGCCAACGCTGCCGAAAAGACAACGGCCAGCCGTCAACTGGTAGACGTGCGCAAGGATTTTTACATAAACTGCATTGAAGCGATTAAAACCGTCAATAAGCCGGCGGACATTAATCCCGTCAGCGACCGACCACATGATAAGGTTATTATCCAGATGCAGGAGCGGTTAAGACAGATCGCCAAAGATCCTGATGCGGTGAAGACGATGATCGGAAACTATCAAGGCGTGGGAATAAAAGACAAGGACGCGCTTTTAAGCGACAGGCATCAGGATAAAATCCAGGAGATTCTTGACGACAAAGAACGGCCATATCTATTCGATTACGCGATCAAGGGGGCAGATTTAATGAGGCGGCGGATTTCTTACAGCCTTGACGGTCAACTGTATGAAGTACCGGAAGAAATTAACTATAAACAATTCGAGCAGAGAGACAAAACCATTGAAGAAATTGCCCAAACATCCATTGCCGCCGGAACTTCGGCCGGATCACCAACGATAGTAAGCGCTCAAACACCCGCTTCGCAAACCCAGACCGTTTCCAGCGCATATTCTGTGATTCAACCTTCGGGTAAAACCGCCGGTCCCAGTAGCGGTTATCCTGTCATATCCCAGTCGTCAGCGGCTATGCCCGGAATCAGTCAACCGGCCGTATCTCGACCCGCTTCAGGAACCAGTCAGCCGACCATCTCCTATCCACCGGTAACGCCCGGAATTAGCCGTCCAACCATATCGTCATCAAATGCGGGCATCAGTCGACCCACCATTTCCCAACCGTCTATTTATCCAGGAATCAGCCGTCCTACCTTATCAACCCCTTATCGGCCTTATGGGCCAACCCCAGGTCCAAGTCGTCCCGGACCACTGCCGAACGAGGTTAATTTTGGGTTGGCGGCGGCCAAACAAAGGTTGGAACACACCGATCAATCAGGGACGCGTGTGGCTGACCTGGAGGTGTTAGAGGAGCGTGATCGGGAAGCCGCGCGGTTGCTGATGAACGAAGACCGAAAAAAATGGGAAGCTAAAGCCCCACTGATAAAAAAATTCTTCTCCCGGTTTTGGAAGTATAACGTCGGATTAACGGCAACTTATGCCAAAGAAAAAGGCCATGCACACAAACTATTTGCCGAGTCGGGAATCCAAATGACGACACTGCCGTTCGAGTTTGTTACCGCGGTGGATAAACTAGCTAACCAGCAGGTTAAGGACAAAAGGAACAACTTGATTAGGCGCGGAATGGGAAAGTTGCGTGACCTGGGCAATGAATTAGTTTTTCGCGAGCGGGAACTCCATCGGGAAAGGGTTTCGGTTATCCGCCAGCTGCGCCAGGCATTAGAGTATCCTAACGACCCAAATAACCGGGTTTGGATTCAGTCGCATCAGGGGCTATACAATCAATATACGCAGATGTTGGCTCAAGATTACCAGGCCGCCGAAGCGGTTGCTCAGCGTGTCAGCAGCCAGTTTGCCGACGAGATGGTTCACCATGTCGTTGGTGAAAAACGGGCCCAGCATGCAGTAGTCTTAAACGGTCCGGTGGGTGATTTTTTCCGTAACGAAATCATAAGGCCGTTGTTGACCACCGGTTTGGCAACGCGAACGGTTAACGCCGAACAGTTGATGGAGATTAGAGCCAAAATTCAGAACTTCTTCTTTGATCCGCGTTTTGTGAGTTGGTATGACGGTCAACCCCAGGACATAAAAGATTCCCTGAAACTCTCGCTAAGTTATGGAACCGACATTGTCCCTTACATTAATGAAGTATTATTACCTCAACTTTTGCAGGCCCAGGATCATGGCCGGTCAGTAGCCAATCTGGACCAATATGTGGCCAACTTAGTATTGAAGGTAAATGTCGGTACATTGGAATCAGGACAAAAAGGCATCGTCCGCGAAGATAAGATTGAAAGACTGGCGGCCAGGTCAATTACCAACCAACGGGTTTTTAAGCTGTATCAAGAAATCCGCGCATCGGGTAACGCCCCTCAGGTGGTGCCTGATACTTATCTTAACGCGCCGACCGGCCGGGCAAAATGGTTGGGTAAAACCGCTTCGGTTGGGATTGGTCATGTGGGCGCCGGATTATTGGCCGGTGGCGGCATATATACCGCTCAAAGATTGATGAGAATGGGAGGAAATCTGGCCGTTCCAGTGGCCGGCGGAGCGGCGGTGGGTGCGGTTGTCCGAGGGTTTGAAGAAGCCAGACAGTTCACCCGAGAGTATGAAGAGCACAATATCGAAGGCGAGCTTGGTTATTCTTTTGCCCGCGATGCCAGGCGGAGAAACGAGATGTTGCGGATCGAGATCAGTAAAAGGCAGATGGAAGGCGAACTGACTGTCCCGATGCGTCAATTGTTGCAAACGCTTGAGCGTAATCAGCCGATTACCGAAACAGAGGTAATGCAACTGATGGGATTGGTGGCCGATACGATTGCCCGTTTGCATATCAATGATTTTTACGGGGACGAGAAAGGTTTTGGAGTGTTAGCGGCGCAAAACCCCCAGTCTTACCAGGTGGAAAAAACCAATCTTGAGTTGACTAAAGCCCAGGCCAAGGTGGCCCTACGTCGTTATTTGACCGGTAATGCTGCGACTCAAACCAATATCGCCAATCAGCTGGGAATAACTACTCCTGCCGGTCAGGACGCGACCGAATATATCGTTACGGAGCTGGCTCGCGTTCAGGTGGA
This sequence comes from Patescibacteria group bacterium, assembly GCA_023380935.1. GTDB lineage: Bacteria > Patescibacteriota > Microgenomatia > UBA1406 > GWC2-37-13 > UM-FILTER-34-12. The sequence continues at coordinate 23,326 of JAMCST010000010.1, read as the reverse complement.
CGCGATTAAGAACGGCGCCGGATTGCCGCCGGCTTTCCAGGTAGCGATGGGTAATCTTGCCGTGTCGAAGGCAGAGTCGATCGTGGCCAGAGAAAAGGCATTCAAACGCGCCCGGTTCAAAAGGGCGGTTGGTGCGTCAGCCATCACCTTGGCTGGAGGACTGGTGGGGGTGGGGGCGGGTAAGGTCGCCAGTTGGGGAGTCAATCGCGCTTTAGAGTTGGCCGCAGCACACAATGCTATTCCCATTCCGACAGTGGAAAACTGGCTGATCAATCACGGTTTACTGGTGAAGAACGCTGTGCCGGGTAAAGATGTTCTATTGCCGCCGGGTCCCAAGCCCGAACTGCATAGCGGATTGAATTTTCAGTTGCCGACGGGATTCACGGCAACGGAGACCGCCAACGGAATTGATATCACCGATACAAAGACCGGTGTCGTCCATAAATTCTTATACAACAGAGTAAACGGGCAGGTCAAGAACATATCTCCCATCGATACAAAAGAAACGTTATTCGTCAAAATCGGTCCGGACAAAGGTCCGGCCGTGCCGGCCGGGGCGTTGGGAAAACTGGCGGCTGATGTCGATGCATTTGTCAGGGGCAACGGGATGGAAGCCAATCACATGATGTTTACCAAACCGCCCGGCGATGTCGATTTTCATGTGATCTGGCCCGAACACGTCAAACTGAGCGGCGATCATGCCGGCCATGAGTTGGAAGGCCATGTCGGTTTTGGTTTTGACGCGGTAAAAAAACAGTGGAAGATGGATGTTAAAGGATTGTTGAACTTCGGCGGAACAATCGATGAAAAAGCAATCGATCCCCACATTCCCGGGCTGGACTGGAGGAAAGATAACGGCTTGATCGAGTTGATCGGCAAAACGCCGGATAAACAGATTAACCCGCAGGATCTGTTTGTTATCCTAAAGATGCATGATGGCCAACGCATCTATGCGCCTCTTGATGCCTCGGGCAACTTCATTCTTCCTCCCGTATTCCAAGATGGAACACCGATAGGCGGACCTAATCCACATTTGTTCCAATGGTGGGGAGTAGGCGTATTACAAAAACCCGACAACGGAGCAGTAATTGAGGCTTCAGAATGGTTTAAAACCAGGGACATGACGCAACTGGACGGAGTAAAAGAACATTTTCTCGCCTCGGTTAAATTAGAGGGTGAACCAGTTCCCCAACTGGAGTCATTGCCACGAGACGTGACGTTTGGGATGAAGACGACGGATATTCACGCCGTAGCCAATATTGATCTGCCGCTGCCGCCGTTGGTCTGGCCCCGCCGACCGCTCGAAGCTCCCGAAGGAATAAAAGGTGGGGTGGCGGATTCGTTACCTATAGCGCCCGTGCGAACAACCCGAATTGGACCGACAATCTCGTCGCCGGGAATTTCGTATCCGGGCATCAGCCGCCCCACCATTTCTCAACCCCGGCCGGGAACGATTAGTCAGCCGCAGGCTGCGGGTACGCGCAACTCTTCTGGGACCACAGTCGCATCAGTGGTTTCGGGGACAGGCGGTTCAGCCCCTACCGGCACTCCCAGGGCGCCTGCCATCTCTTCTCCAGGGACAACGACGGGAGTGACGGCGGCAGCCCCATATTCATATTCTCCAGTCCCAACCGGCGAGGCATTTTCAACCATCGGTTCTCCATATCCAAATGAAGCGCTAGAGTCGGCGATTAACCAGTATTCAGGCATGTCCAGATCGTATTTGCGACCGCTTGAAGATCAGGAAAAGTGGAAAAAAGACCGTTCGGTAACCCTGGAGGCTAATCCACAGGCTAAGCTTGACCAACAAACCGAGCTCGGTTTGTATTTTCAGAAAATGAGCACTAGTCGCCGTCAACGAATTGAGGGATTAGTCAGTCAATCAGCCGTCCCAATGAAAGACACGGTCCGCTCGGTAATAACCATCCCGGCGGCGGCGGCCTTAGAAACAGAAAATATAATAAAAACTTTGGACCTATTGACTAAACAACAAAATGCCGACCCGCAAAATTACGAAGTGGTTCTTTATCTTAACTGGCGGGAAAACGCCGACATGACTAAAGTGCAGCAAACGATCGATAACGTTAACGAGTTTATTAGAAACAACCCCGCGTTTCCGCTTCGGGTGTTTACGGAGCAATTGGAAAGCGCAACCTTTACTATCGGTGACGTTATGAAAACCGTTAATGATATTGCCCTAAAAAGAGTTCAAGATGCAGGAATTAAAGAAGACGTATTGACAACGGTATTACCGGCAGATGTTAAAGGGATTTCAAACACCTTTATTGAAAAACTGATGGAAAATGTTAACAAGGATAAGGATATTTACACCTGCAAAATTGACTTCGGAACGATGTTTTACGATCGCTTCCCTGGGTTTCATGTCCCAATGCGGGTGTTGCAGGCAATTTTAAGGCTCAGTGAGAGTAGCTACCCAGCTCCTTTATTTACCTCAGGCGCCGGCTTGCAGATTAAATCGTCCATGTTGGCAGCCATCGGAAACTATGACGAAACGCTTAAAGTGGGTGAAGATGCCGACATCGGTATGAAATGTGTCGCCGCCAGATTGGGCAATCAACAACAGTATACGGAGAAAGATTTCCCGATCGGCCGGTCTTCGCTTGATATGTGGGTTGAGGTTGATCCGGCGCGGTTGCTTGATCGTTATCGCAACGGCGAATCAATCTTAAGTGCGTGGAATGATTTTGCCGAAGGAGGATATAAGGCCAGGCCGATAAATCCATCGCGCAATGATGAAAATTTGGAAACAGAATGGCCGGAAATTCAAGAGAGAATCGAAGCACAGCTCTCTAGTCTTAATGCCTCGTATGATAATCAATTGATTGATCGGGCTTTTAATCTGATGCTTTTTGGTAAAGCCAGTTGGGAGAGGACAAACGATGGGCGTATAATTTTAACCGAAGAAGGTAAAAAAAGGTTATTTGACGCGTTGTTTGAATATCGGGACAGAAACTACAAAAACATTAAATACCAAAGCGATGACGGTAACGTCAAGGGCGTTAAGGTGAACGAATAAAATAGTTGCATTATTATTTAATTACTTGTTTTATAATAAATTAAATGAACAATCTGACAAATGTAATTGCCAAACTCGACTCAATGGCCAAGGTGGGCAACAATAACAATATTCAAGCCTATATCGATCAGCTAATCAAGGATAAGCATTTTCCGGATTTGACAGATGAAGTAAGAGAACAAGTCAAACAAGACCTGATCGTCCGTCTCGACGACTTTATCGCGGCACGCATCATTTCCGCCCTGTCGGACGAAGAGGTGGTACAGTTTGAAACACTGCTCAAAGAGAAGAAACCCGAAAATCAAGTGCAACAGTTCATTGTCGATCATATTGAAGATCTAATCGACCTGTTAACCGAAACGCTACTGGAATTCAGAGGAGTGTATCTAGGATTGGATACGCAGTCGTCTGCTCCAACCGATGCCGGTGCCAAGGCGGCGGTCGCGTCAAAACCACCAGCGCCAATGGTCGCGCCATTGCCTCCGGATCAAGGAAAGCCCATGAATTAATTTATCTTCTTTTGAACAACCAGTTTAATAAAGGGCTGGTTGAATGTCGTCCCACCAGTTTTCTATCAATATTGTCAGATACAAAAGGAAGAGTCTGTTTACTTCTAATAGCGCCAATCACGTCTCCGGCGCTATTGGCCATTCCGCCAACTGCTACTCCGGCCAGTCCGACTTGTTCTAGTAAATGCGCATCGGATCCGCCGCTGATTCCCAGGTCCAACTCTTGCGCTAATTCTAGCGCAGTTTTATTAAGTCCAAATAGGTTAACCACCTCAATGGCTGTTAACTGAAGGCGCAATTCCCGTATTTCCCGATACGAAAGAGAGGTTTTTCCGGGTGCGCTACTGGGATGGGCGGCAATCGCTATTCCTCCATTATCCTTGATCCACTCGCAGACGGTTGCGGGCGCCTTGGCTACCGGTAAGCGACCGGATATATCGGTCATGTCAGAAAATAAGGCAATAATATGCGGGGTGCGTGTGGGGAACACAAAGCTTGCCAGTTCAATTCCAGGGATTATAATCAGTTTTAGTCGATCTGCTTCTTTTTGGGCCTCTTGCCAGCCCTTGACGGTATTATGACGGGTAATTGCAATTCCCATCAATCCGATTGCCGCAGCCCGGCGGACAACATCAGCTGGAGGATAAGGAAGGAATTCGGGCGGAATCGCATAGTGATCGTGAGTATGCAGGTCGAACCTACCAGGCGGGATCTCGATCATGATGGCATATTTTACCACCTTTAGATTGTATTAACAACCCATTCTTCAATTAGGTCTTTTTTGAATGTCGATTCCGAAATAGTGGTGGATCATTAGACGATCAACCAAAAACCCAAGCCTGGCGCCGATTCTTCTTCTTAGGCCTACGCCGTGGTTAAACTTATATAAATCATAGTCAATGATCATCAATTTTCCTTGATCGTCAATCATAATATTGGATAACTCAAAAGGAGTATCTCCGCGGAGTTTTCGTTTTATCCAAGACAGGAAGCCAGGCATCCCGGTCATGTCGAGCGCCAGTTGTTCTTTTTCCATCAGATGTTGGTTTGAGGTAACGATTTCACTCAATTGTCTGCGCAGATCGGGGGTGATGTTGTGATTGGTTAGTGGTTGACCCTTGAGTGCCTGTTGAACGATGCAGTAGCGGTCCGATTGGGGGTCTCTCCGGGTTTCCGTCGGCAAAACATGGTTGGGAAAAGCGCGCATCATGGTAGAGATATTAGCATCTTCATCAAGGATGCCGTTATTCATGCCGGTGATGATCTGAAGGTTGGGAAACTTGACCACTTTTTTTGGTTGTCCGGGTTCGTCATAGGCAAAAACGGTATGGTTGGCGCCACGACCGATGGGAACGGGATTGAGGTAAACCGGATTAAGATTACAGTTGACTAAAAACTGTTCGGTTTCTTTTGTTAATACGGCCGCCGGCGGTCGTTCGGGCAATTTTTCCATTGTGAGTTGTGGGCGATCGGTTCTGTTAACAGTCTGGTTGCCAACGGTAGGTAGAGAATGCCCGGTTGCTTTGTCTTCTGTTTTTAAAGACTCCCATACGTAATTGAGCAACCGATGTTCTTCGGGCATTAGTCTGTTCAATCTGACGATTGGTTGAGGTTGATCAGCAATCAGTTCGTTGACGTTATTGATTAACGACGTTTCTTCCACTTCCCAACGCGCTTCCGCCATAACCAATTCTTTAACCAGATCAACCGTTTGTCCTGTTCCAAAGTACCCGGAGATATATTCTAGTACGTCATTATTTTGCTCTATTAAAACCAGGTCGGGTTTACCAGAGCGATCACAGTGCAATTTGATGAAATTGGCCACCACCCGTTTCAATTGACTGCGATTATTGTCGCTTAAATAAAGGTGATAAAACCGTTCGATTTGTTGGTTATTAAGGTTGACGGGGTCGATCCCGAAACCTAAAAACACCTGTCGCCACCGGACGCCATCAGGTGTGGAGTGGAAGAATTCCCCGGCCGATTGTAATTTCTCCCGCGTATCGCTAACCCAGGTCTGCATCTGTTGAGAAAAGTCTGCGGCCTGGTTTCGATAGTACCGGTCACGGTCGGAGTCGGAGATCGCTTCGTAGGGAGAGTAGTTGCGCAGAGTAAAGGATTTTATTTGGGTTTTTTCAATAGGACTAAATCCGGTTTGGTTGGGATCAAGATATTTATCCTGTGCAAGTAGACGGACGTGAAGCGATGATTTATGGTGCCAAGACGGTTCTTTATCTTGCTCCGATTTTATCTCCGCCTCCGTTCCGGTGTGATGCGTGATCGTTTCCATATAATTAGCCAACCAGTTGTTGTTTGACCGCGCGGAATATGGGTGCGGCCGTGTACAGACCGGAGGAATCGGTGTCCGGAGGAGTATGGACATAAACAGCGATCGCCAGATCACCGCTTACCCCCACCGTCCAAGAATGGCGACCTTCAGCCGTCGGCTCGGCCGTGCCGGTTTTGGCAAAAAACGGGGTTTCTCCGGGTTGATTGAGCAACGGCTTCCAAGCCGTGTAAGTATTACCGTCTGGTCGGTAGGCGTTGTTTCCCAGGGCGTCGGCGATTTCCCCGGCCACTTCAGGATCAAATACCGGCTGGGCGTATGGCTGATCGGGTTTAGTCTTGTAGACGGTTTTTCCGTCGGCGTTTTTTACCGTAATGATCGGTTTAGGATCAATACGCCTACCCTGATTACCAAAAACGCCGTACATGGTAGCCATTTTGGCTGGATTGGTGTCACGGGTACCGAGGGTTAAGGGCCAACCGATGTGGCTCAGGCTGTCGTCATCGGTCAAATGCGAATAGGCGCCGGTTTTTTCCAGGCCGTCGGCCAGCTGCATCGTGCCCATTTTCATAGCCGTGTTGGCTGCGGCGCAGTTTAACGAAACCGCCAGAGCATTTTTCCAGTTGACGGCTCCGTAAGTGGGGATGCCCCAGTTGGTGACTTTCCAAGGAGTACGTTTTCCGTCTTTTTCCACTATCACGTCAATGCCGAAATCGGGCGCCAAGTTTTGATTAAGCAAGACGTTACCCAGTTCAAGCGCCTTGGCATAAGTGGCAGGCTTAACCGAAGAACCGGGCGGGTGAAGAGTTACCTGGTCGCCGTAAGTGGCCACCACTTCTCCGGTTCTAATATTCCTGACAAACACGCTGATGTTGTCGGGCCGAAAGGCGCTGATAGTGGGCAGGGTTTCTGATACGGCTTTTTCCAGCGAAGCCTGTTTTTTTTGATCGAGGCTGGTGGAAACCGTCATTTCGGTTCCTTGAAGTTCCGGAGGCAGATGGGAGTTAAGTTGTAGACGAATATATTGGGCAAAATGATCGAGATTGGAATTGGTCGAGTACAGTTGCCGGCGCTTAGCGCTTTCTGGTACCGGAAGCAACTGCAGGTCTTCATTAAAAATTAACTCGCCTTGGTCTGGTGTCAATTGACCCTGCTTAACCATTAAGTTAATGACAATCGCTTGACGGGTTTTACCGGCCCGTTGATTTTCCGGCAAAGTCTTAATGGCCTGGTACTGACCGTCAGTAATGTTGTCATACTGGTGGCGCGTTTCCACATAATCACTTATGCGATCAACGGTAACAGGATAGGCGGGATCGAAAAAACTTGGACCTTGAGGCATACCCGCCAGAAAAGTTGCCTGGGCGGTAGTGAGAGTTTCCGGATTTTTGCCGAATAGACTTTCGGAAGCGGCCTTAACTCCATATATCCCCGCCCCAAAAGGAATCGTGTTGCAGTATGCCTCGATGATGGTTTCTTTTGCCTTGCGCATTGCGGCGGATTTATCCAGGCCCGATTCACGGAATTGGCGTTCCAGTTGATTTTCCAGCAGGGCTGCCATTAAGATCTCGGCGGTTTTTTTAGTTCTGTCTCCGAGAAACTTTTCATTTTCCTCATCGCTCCAGCACAGGTTTTTTACTAACTGCTGGGTTAAAGTGGAGCCGCCGCCGACGCCGCTGCGTAAAGAGCGTATAATACCGGTCAGTTCTACTCCGGCGTTATTCCAAAAATTACCATCTTCGGTGGCAGTAAGCGCATCAATCAATGGTTTGGGAATTTGGGAAAATTTGACTAATTTGCGGAAATGTCCCTGTTCAGCCAGTTGACTGATTATTTGGCCGTTGGCATCAGTGACTGTCAATATTCCAGGAATTTTTATAGGGCGCTGCATCAGTGCTGGGAACCGGGCTTCAATCGTCTTCCAAAGCGTCGCCTCGTCGATTTCTTTAAGAATGGTGGTGAGTCCAATTTCCAAGGGAATCGTAGTGTCTGTTACTGCGACAGCTGTTGCTCCCACGGCCGCGGCAGTGGAGGCCGCCGGTATTCCGATTCCTAGGATTTTTAGCAACTTGCGCCGGCTTAGTTTAGATTGTTTGTGTTGATTAGCGGAGCGATAATCGGCTGCCTTAACCACACCCAATCCTTCGGTTACCGGAGCAGGCGTTAGGGTAATAACCGGCGAGGGAGAGGAAACGGCTTGATTTTGTCGCGCGCGCCGACGCCTTAAGGCGGCTTCTTGCTGTTTATCCCAAGCAATAGCTTCGCCGGTAGCGGCATCTTGCTCTTCGTGGTACGGAGGTTGGTTGAGTGTCATGGCAATTTGGTCTGGCTGCTTCGCTAATAAGAACTCGACGATCTCTCGAGCGGCGTGTTTATCATCGACAACCGCCCGATGGATTTTGCGGCTAGGAATTAAATCATCGATGCGGCGTTGATCAATATGTAGGTTTAGAGTCAGGAGGTTGATTTGTTCGGTGACTGATTCAATCAAGTCAGCGACGGCTGTTTCTCCCGTCTGATCATCGGCTCCGAACAAATTAACGATTCCGTCATAGTAAAGGTCGGAAAGGACGGTTTTTAAGCGCATCTGTGCCTCTGGACCCACTGTGATTTCGTGCACTAGTTCGGGTGGATGAATGGGATAGGGTAGTTCGTCGCCGTCTTGGGCAGTTTGGACGGTGTCCGGAGCATGCCGCACCGTAAAAAGATCGGGATCAAGATGGCGGCGTAAATCTCCAGCCAGTTTCTCAAAACTAAGATAAGATATTCCTTTGACGACATCTTCACGTTTGACTACTGCGGCGGCGGCCGTGGCGCCTCCGGACAATAACCCGCCGAACAAAAACGCCCGTCTGGTTATAGTTTTCTTCCGTTGTTGCTGTGCTTGACGCTCTTCAGGTCTCGGTACATGATGCGTTGATCGATTGGGCCATTCTGCCATTTAATTATTATATAGGAAGGCGCAAATAAATCAAACAGGATCAAATACTGATGATGTGAAGCGGGTGATTTATTCTGCGGCGTTTACCCCCAACAATCGGGTAACAACGTCTTTGCGGTAACGGCGGTCACCGCGTGAGTTGATGCGGATGGCCGGAAGCTTGCCCTTTTTACCCCAGCGCTTGATGGTCAACGGAGAAACGCGCAGCAGATCGGCCACTTCACGGATCGTCAGCAGATCAGGTAAGTCGTCGAGTGATACTTTTGTTTTGACTTTGCTGGAGATTGACATGGTTTTTATTATAGAAGCTGCTAACGGATTTGTCAAATCGGAGTTTAATAATAAGCTATCCGAATGATCAGTTTGTTTGAATATTCATTTTCCTGTGCGTGAAAAACCAATCTTTTAAGTAGTATTTTACGGCACAAATATATTATTATACTTATTAAGTATGGCGGAAAAAGAAACTGTTTCAAACCCATATATTGATAGACAAACTTTGGTCGGTTCCGGTGTGGAGACGGCAGTTCAGGAAAATCTTGACCGATTACTAGATTACTATACGACTCCAAAGCGCTTGTCGGCCGGGCGGGGCCGGGGAGGGGTATTGCCGGTCGGATCGGCAATTGGAACCGCAGCCGTAAAAAAAGCCGCCGAAGTGGTGATGGCGGTGGAAACCCGGCCGTTGGCCCGGGCGCTATCTACTTTTGTCGTTGGTGCCGGCGGCGGCGTGGCTGCCACTGCTGGATTGGAATTAGCAGTGGGTGTGGCGCCGGTAGCGATTACTATTCCCGGCGTAGCGCTTGCCGCGGCCGCCTCGGCCGGTTCGACACTGCTGGTTTCGGCACTGGAACGGGCATTAGGCGAAAACGCCTTTCAGCTGTTTGCCAAATACTCCCATACTGAAGGAGTCGGGAAAAACCGACTGGTAAAAACCGCCAAACTGGTATCCCCGCCAGTAGGGTACGGTTTGGAGGGATTGGGAAAGAGCTATCAATTATTTACCAGGGCGCTGGAACGGGCGGCGCTTAAATCAATTGTCACCCCGGTGGCCCCAAGCCGTAAAGCGCGTAAACTGGTAGCGCTGAGTGAAAACCCGTCTATTCCTTACAACAAAAAAAATCTTAAACTAGTGGGTGAAGGGTTTTATTATCTTTTAACCACCGGTGCAGTCGAAAAATATGGCGCCTATTTATCACCGCAGGAACAGGCGGTTGTTCGGTCAAACCGAGCCCTGATTAGCCGTGCCCTAGATAAAGTCATGCGCAACGAAAGTTTTGGCGGCCAGACGGATCTTGATACGATTCTTACCCAGGTGGAGAAAGCCGTCCGGCGGGCGGAGAGATTAAGATATTCTGCCGGCATCGGTGCGGTAGTCGGAATTGAGGCGGCCAAAGGGGCGTTGATTTACCAATTGATAGAGGAAGTGGTTAAATTGGTCAGTAAGGTGAAAGACGGAATATATCCATTTTTACCGGGAAGAAAACTAAATCAGGAAAACCTAAATCTGCGTCCCCAACCGGAGGCGGTGCCGGTGACGGTCACCAAACCGGTTGAAGTAACGCAGCCGCAGTTGAACCCGCAACCGTTTCCTTCACCGGTCACGGTTGGTCAACCCCATTCGGCGCCAGACGTTATACCGGTACCGGTTATGGCGCATGCGACAGCGGCTAAACCGCTGGAAACCGCCACCGACATGTTAGTTGACGCGGAGCGGATTACTTCTCCGCGGCCGGTGACATCAACCATGCCGGCGCCGGTTGTCCCAAGGCCGGTTGCGCCGGTAGCCGTTAATCCGGCCAAACCGCTGACAGTCGTGCCGGTCGTGCCGATGACAGCGGAAAACGGCGGGTTAACAGCTACCAAAGTCGCCGGCGCCCAGACGTTGGCAACCCTGAGTCCCGAACTGATCGAGCCGGCTACCCGGTTAAGCCAGGTAGTAACGGCCATGAGCCCGGCCGAAATCAACCAACTGACCACCTGGCTTGGTCCGGAACTGGGAGGAGCTTTAACACACGCCATCCAAGCCGAAGGCACTCAACGGGCTGCCGAAGATATCAGGGCAATGAGTACGGCGTTGGAAAATCTCCAGCCGGAGCTGGGTGCGGCCGTCATTACCGCGGTTCAGTCTGGTGCGCCCCAGTTGATCCAGTCGCTGGAGGGGATGGACCCTAAAACCGCCATCCAGTTAATCTGTTCGGCCATCTGGTTTAGTCGTACAGGACAATGGTTACCAGTGACACCATAAAAATATGAACACCATCATGGACTACGGCTTACTCGATCTAATCGGCGGCAACGGCTGGCCGGATAATCAGAAAAATCGCGTTATCAATCGCTATGCGTTGGCCTTTATTGGTTATCTGAACGAAAAAATTAATGCCGTCGGATTGGGTGCGTTGCTCGAGGATAAATTTAGCCGGTTGGTGAGCCGACCGGGGATAACGGAAAAGCGACTGCGCGATTTTTTGCAGGAGCAGTCGCCGGAGCTGTCCCGCCAACTGATTGCCTGGGCCGGTGAGTTTAAATCAATGTTTGTGTTGACGGTTTACCAAGCCAAGCTGGCCGAGGTAAAAAAGCAGTCACTTGTTAGTTCCGAAGCTAAGGAAAGCGGCGCCGACTGGGAAAAGGTCTGGCTTTTGGCCCGTCAGGGCGACTGGGATCAGGTGATTGCCAGTGTTAAAGCGCTGACGACTGCACCGGGATCAGTTGAATCAGTTTCTCGTTAATGAAATTTTCCAGCTGGCGGTCAAGGTTAATGATCTTGCCGGCCAGATAGCCGGGAAGATCAAGAATTTTTGCAGAACTGACGGCGGCGATCTTCATTCTCTCCTTGATAATCTGTGATTGGGGTAGTTTGATCACAAAATTCTGGAGAGGATTATTGATGGCGATATGGTCATTGGTTTGAGTGGTGTTTTGGTCGGCGACAGCGCCGGTGGGAATGGTCATGGCCGGACGGTTGGTGGGATTTGGGGAAGCGGTTCCCGGTTTGACGGTCGGGCTTGAGGTGGTGATTGGAGAATGAGTCGGGGCAGTCGTGGCGACCGCCGTTTTAGTCGGGGTAGCGGTGGGTGCAGTCGTGGGAGGGGTGGTTGGTTGACCGGCGCCGGGAACCCCCGGGGGCAGGCCGAAGTTCGGGGTAAGATGGTTGGCGTCCGGGCCTTTCATGCAACCATATCCTTGTTCGCGATTGGTCATGCCGTCGTGAAAAGTCCAGTACCAGCCGCATTTTTCCGGCCGCGACACCTGGGCACAGAAATACGGGTGGCAAAAACCCCGTTCCGGCCAACAGCAGGCTTCCGGGTCGTTGCGTTCGACCATGTCTTTGCAACAGGGCGGTTGTTGAGTGCAGAAATACTTACCGACCTCGGTGTACTCGACGTCGGTCGCCTGGTAACAGGCGCTGTAGGCACCGCCGCAGCCGGCGCTGCCGCATAGGTTATAATCGATCGATCCGTCGCCTTTGATCGTTTTTCTCGTACATCCGTCGGAATAACACGAACTGTTGGCGCCGCAAAAACAACCGGAGATGGCGGAAACCGGGGAAGACATGACCAGATAGGAAAAAACCAGCGCGGTCAAAAAAATAATTCCGGCAGCGATTTTCATATTTGCATTAACAATATAAATATCATTATAATGAAACCGTGATAAAAAAATGGGCAATAAAGACTGGGTTGACACTGTTGGCTTTTTGTCTGGCCTATTTTATCGATCAGTATTATGTTGCGGGAAACGGGGTGGGATTTTTAATTAAACTAATTCCTAATTGATCTATGCAGATCCGTCTTGACCGGTTTTTTCTCGACGAAAAGGATTTATTTGTAGCGGTTTTCGCGGTCGTTATGATTGTTGTTGGGTTCTTGAATATTCCAGTGTCGCCGTTTCGCTATCCATCGCTCATGGTGTTGTTGATATTTATGTTGGTGACACGGTCGCTGATTTCCAGCTTGAAGTTTAACTCGTATTTATTCATCGTGTTGTTTGGTTTGGTGTTCAGCATGGTGCTGTCTCCTTATGGTTTGGCGATCTATCTGCTCATCGCCGTTTTGCTTTATACCAAGACCAATCTGATTTGAGGTGGTTAACGCTGGAAATGTTGGATGATCATTTCCGCCAGTTTGGCGTTACCCGCCTGATTGAGATGGAGCCCGTCGCTGGAATACTCGGTTTTTAACGCGCCGTTGTCGTTAAACTCGCCATAGGCATCAATCAAGGCATCGATGGCGTGATTATTGACCTGTTGTCTTAGCCAATTGTTGAGGGCGATGGTCCTCTCACTCCAAAGCTGGTTGGTTTTGGCATAGTCGCTCATATTTTGGTAGTCTTTCCAGGGTAAAACCGTAATAGCCATGACGCGGAAGCCCTGTTGTTTTAAACTCTTATAGATTTGCTCGAGATTTTTTTCGGTGTCGGACAGGCTAGTGCCGCTGTTAAAATCGTTGACGCCGCCGAAGACAATCACATAATCGTATGATTTTCCGGATTGAAGTAACTGTGACAGTTGAGATTGTATCCCCACATACCGACCGCCGCTTCCCTGATAACTGCCGGTTTGGCTGCCGATGGTGGCGTAGCTGTCGACCACCGGGATTTGGTAGGTGGTGTTCAGTAGGGTAGGGTATTGTTGGGTAACCGACATCGAGTCACCGATAACCCCTACCATCTGGACGGCTTTAGCGGTTGGTACTGAAGTGGGAGCCGGTAAAGCGGTGTTGCTTAATAACGCCTGATTGATTTTTACGATTACCGGCCCCTGGTTGATCAGTTGACAAACCAGGTTGGCGCAACTGATCGGGAGCGATTTGCCGGCGGCGTCGATTTGGCTAAATGTCAGGACATTTTCGGCGTTTGGATCAAGGAAGATTGCCTCGGATCGTTGGGAAAAAGGTTTACGGATATAACTTACCGCCAACAGGCTGATGGTGGTAAAAATCAACAACATGGTAAGCATAAGCAGTTGTCTGGTGTGATGGTACGGATATTTTTTCATGGTGCTAAACTATATTTAACGGCGGTACGTAAATTATCCCAATAGGTGGTGGGTGAATCGGTTAAAGGGTTCTTTCCTTTCATTTTCAACAGTGAGATATTGGGAATATTGGCGCTTTCCACGCCGCTGTTGACCACTCCGGCCAGATCTTGGTTGGAAACTGAGACACCGTTAACGATTTCCGGGAATTCGCCGATGTTGGATTGGTTTAACAAAATGGCAAGTTTTGGCACACTGGAAAGCTGGTTAAGCACGAGATCTCCCAGGTTAAAATCGGTAATCAACTGGTTTTTTTGTTGGCCTTCAATAATCGACGAACGGGTACGGAAAAGCATCGAGACTTTATCGAGCAATCCATGGTTGGTGTCGGTCATATAGCCCTTATAGGCCTGTAAATAACCCTTAATAACCAATTGTTGACGTGATGAACGGGCGAAGTCTGAGGTGGTATAGCGCGAGCGGGCAAGCTGAATGGCGGTATTGCCGTCAATCAGATGATCTCCGGCCGCAATATCTAAATGGGCACTTGAGTCGTGGATGGCGGCATCCAGGTGAATGGGAATTTTCCCCATCGTGTTATTAATGAAACCGGTTACCCAGTTGAAATTAATGACCGCCGCGTAGTCAACGGCGATGCCGGTGGCATCCTCAACCACGGTTTTGGTAAACGCCAAGCCTTCGGCGTCGTTGTATCCGTATCTGGCCGATCCCATGGCCAATGCCTGGTTAAGGCGGGAGTTGGTATAGTCGTAGCCCTGGGTTTTGGCTTTGGCGATGATTTCCGGCGCCATCAGATCGCGCGGCAAAGAAATAAGCGCAATCGTGTTGGTTTGGACGCGATAGGAAAGAATCTGGATGGAGTCGGTTAGGAATCCTTCGCCGCCAATGCCGAGAATAAGAAAATTAATCCGGTCCTGATTCAGGTTCGGATCGATGCGGCTGAGATAGCCGGCGTCTTCAACGGCCTGACGATTGCGGTTGGCGATCGCCTGCCGGTAAAAATTATCGACAATGGTAGAAATAATCGTGGTTGAGCGGTTGCCGTAGTCTGATACCGTCAGGGCGGGGACTGGTTCGGTTGGGGTAGGGGCGGTGGACGGTGCGGCGGTTGTAGGGGAGGGTGGGTTGGTTGAGCCTTCGGGCGGCGCCGGCATGGTCAGTTGATAACTGATGGTTTTTACGGAGCCGTTGTTGTACTGAAGGTTAACCGGAAGTTGGTAATTCTCCAGACTATTAATGGTAATGGTCTGGCCCTCGTTGATTAATGTTTCCAAGTTAACGTCATTGTGATTAATGGTAATTTTTTCCAGACGGAGAGAATTAATCGATAAGGTGCTGTTTGACCCAGGAATCTTGATCTGAAGGTTGCCGGTGGCGGGAATGGTGCTGATTTGGTAAGTACCGTCCTGATAAATGGACTTAATATAAATATCGTTGTTGCCTGCCACATACCAGGAATAGGTTTTGATGGAGGTAGGGTCGGTGATGGTTAAAATTCGATTGGATAGGTCGTTAGGGCTGAACTGGTTATCGTTTGATACCTGGATCTGGATGAGCGACTTGGTGGTGGTTTGGATACTGGGAATTGGGGCGGTCGGTTGAACGGTTGATTGGGTAATCGATTGAGTGGTCGGGTTGGGTCGGGGGGAGGTCCTGACTGAGTTTGGGGAAAGAGTCGGGTTTGAGGCTTTTGGGAGTTGGCCGGCAGTAGCTGATGTACCCGGAGCCACACAGATGCCTGTGTTACTGACGGTTTGCGAACAGCAGTCGCGGTTGGTTTTTTTGGCGCCGTTGCCGATGCATACGACCTTACCTCGGATACAGACCGAACCGTTATCTGTTTTCCAATTGCCGTTATCACAGAAAAGATAGGGGCCGGTAGCTGAGGTGGGACTGCAATAGCCGTGTTCATAAGATTTGCCTTGATAGTCGCAAGCATTACCAGTGGAGCCGGAGATAATCGAAGCGATATTGTTTGATCCGACGGAAACCGGAGCAGAAGCGGATTGGGAAGAAACCGACGGGGTAACGGTAGGAATAAGATAATTCTTGCCTTTGTCTCCGCAGGCATCCGGGCCGGGAACAACATTAGGATTACCATTGGTTAGGTCAATGCAGTTGCCGGCTACGCATTTTTCCCAAAAACGGCAGCCGGCATAACCGCAGCCGTCATTAAGGTTGGGATCACAGCGGCCGCCGCAGGCGTCCTGGCTGGTGCAGCAGCCACCCGGCCGGTTGCAGGTGATGGTTTGGGCAGATGTGGGTTTTACCAAGCCGGTCATAAGTATTCCCAAAATAACCAGGTACACGGGAAATTTGGCGATAGCTAATAGTTTATTCATTGTTATTTAATCACGGTTTTCCAACTTGTTTGGGTATCGGGGAATTCAAGGCTGATCAGGGCACCGGGTCGGTAAAGAGTGAGAACTCTGATAAAAACACGTTGATCGTTTAAGGTGCTGAGCGATTTTACTACGGCGCCATAACCCTGCTGTATCAGAGTTGTACCGTCAGCGACCTTAATATGGTACTGGATCAGATTGTGTTGCGGATCCGGTTTTAAATCAGGTGTATAGCTTGGCAATGACGCGGTGGTCAGTCCGGTGTCGCTGATGTTGATCTGGCCGCTGGTCGGGTTGAGATTAAGATCGAGATAATATAATTTCAGGGTGGTGGTTTGTGGACCAGCCGCCTTGATTACTTTAATAGAGTTGTTAGTTGAGTTAACGGGGTTGACTTGTTGCTTGGATCGCCCGTTGTAGAAAAGTAGCGTCGTAAATGCAAACGAAGTAACGATTAGCGCAGCCAAAAAAATAACACGTTTGGTAAACGGACTCATAATTATCTGGGTAAAAAATCGGACCTTAACTTTATCTTAACCACCGGTAACTCATAATGCAAATGAAACTAATGAGAAAGGTTACTTGCCAGCCATCCGGCCAGCGGCTCAAGGTTGAAAGAACTCCAGTAGCCATCTCCGATTTGGTAGAGGGTGGCGCCGATCACATACTGATCCTGGTTAATCTGCTGAGCGAACCAGTCGATCCAGTTCACATATTGCTGAATGGTGCCGTGGGCCTGCCAGCCGCTGGTTTGGGGGTTGCCGGACTGATCAACGCCGGCTTCGGAAAGGATCACCGGCAGCGTGGCTAAGTTGGAATTAAGCTGGGCGATCGCCTGGTGGATGGTACGGTAATGTAAAGAAGTATAGATTTCGGCGCCGACGTCTTGGGTGTATTGAAGCGTATAGGCATGGTAACACAGGGCGCCGCCGGCCGACTGGGCGGCCAGAAGGGCAGGGACAAAATCAGTCAGATGAGTTTTGACTTCGTTAAGGTCGCCGGGCGGATTAGCGACAGGGATGCTGGCGACACAGGTCTTGATGCCGGCCGACTGGTTTAGATTAATTAACTTTACCCAGAAGCGACTCAGCCAACTGACCGAAGTTGAGTCATTCCAGCCCGGCGTATTATCGAGTTCGTTGGGTGTTTCCAGATAGTCGAAAAGGCTAACGTCATTTCCCAGCAGCGCCAAACCGGGATGAATTACCGATGTAAAAAACGTCTGGGCGCTGGTTTCCGGATCGTCGGTCTCGGTAAAGTGCCAGTTTTGTGTTCCCTCATAAAAACGGAGGACGACTTTCCCGCTTGGATTGATGCGCTTGTATTCCTTTACCGCATCCAGTAGTGAGTTATGGATTTGCGGGTCCATCACCTTAATGATTTGAGGCTTGGCAGCAACAATTTGTTTGGCACCGGTCGAGTAATCGGACATAATAAAAACACCGATTTTCCCCAGTGGCGCCGGTGCTGGTATCGGTTGAGGCGTGGGAGATAAAACGGCGTTATTAAAGGCTAAACCGGAAATGTTAATATTGAACAGACTGGTAAACAAGGCGGTCAAATCAGGAGAGGAATCGGTCTGGTTAGTGACACCGGTTGATGGGCCGGTACGGTACTGGGCAACGTACTGGGATGAGTAAGGCACGGGATTGGTGAGAGTCGAGCTATTTTGTCCGTTATTTATTATGTTTGTTTGACTATTAGATGTTTGATTGTCGTACAAATTAATTATACTTGATGGATAAACTTCTATAGGATGATTACTGGTTCCTTGGCCTGGTTGACTGCCGGTTGTTCCTGAACTTGAGGTACTGCCGCCGGTGGCCTGATCGGTATTGCGATAAACCACACCGGCAGTGGACGGCATTAATGTTTTACGTAGCGAGGCCAGAATGGTGGCAAGAATCAGGAGCGTCAGTATGACCGCTAAACCAAAAATTATCTTACGCAACTTCGGATTATTTCCCATGTTAATTGACTTAAAGATATTTTTAATTTACTATAAATATATATCTGATTGCCAACATGAATACAATTCGTCAATCCCAACGGGGTATTATCGCGGCGCCGGTCGTCCTGGCGGCGGTGATGCTGCTTAGCCTGTCGACGTTGGCGTTTACTTGGCTAAATCGTCACCAGCGCGTTTCGGTTAACTCCAAGGCTGCCGAAGGTTGCATAGTGCAGAACGAATACAAAACCGAGTGTGCCAACGACAACGCCGGTTGTCCGAGCGATGCCGGGGTGGCGTTGGTTTACCAGTGCGACAAAGGCCAGTGGGTCTATAAATACCCGGAGTGCCAGACCCGGTGCCGGGTCGGCGCCACCGCGGTCCCGACGACGCTTGGCTGCGTGCCGGGAACGGTAATCAATGCCCAGCTGAGAAAAGAATGTGACACCAGTCTGAAAAAGATGATGTGGGTGGAAAGCTTTTACGATGATAAGTGCGCCGTACAGACTAAGACGGGGAAAGAAACCGGTGAGTCTTGTGGTTTAAGCGATATGAAAAACTGTCAAGTCGGCGCGGTGGCCGAGTCATGCGTGCGCCAGGTGTGTGACACCGCTAAGGGAGTGTATGTTTGTGTCCAAACAATCTGGGACAGTGCTGATTGTAAGAAAACCAAAGAGGTCCAAGGGGTGGTGACTACTACCAAGTGTACTGGGAACAGTATGATTACCGGTACACCAACAGTTGCTTATGGAGCCCCAAAACCAGGAAGCGGCAGTGTTGTTCATGGTCCAAGCGGCAGCACGACGGGCAGCGAAACCACCGGGGTAACTAACGTAAGTAAACCGTCGGATAAAACCACCGATACAAACAGCACAACTCCATCAAATCAAACCACCTCCACCCAAAAAACTACGACCTCAACCACAGTGAAGTCAACCATTGACAGCACAAACCAAACCTCAACCCTTAATAGCCAATGGTGTAATGACTATACAAGAGTAGATTGGGTAGATAATGTTTGTTATCAATGTCAATTCTTCCGTAGAGACAACAATCCTTTAAGCGGGTATTACAGTCCGGTTAAGGTAAGCGACACAGTCTGCGTCGGCCATGGAAAACCGAATCCCCTTACTAGTTCTAGTAAAGCTGCTACTGCAGCGGAAACAAGCGCGATCGAAAAAAACTGCGGTAATCAGGGTCAATCGCCATGTATTAACACCGGCAATATCTGCAACACAAAGGACTTAGATATAATGAACTGGAACGGTGATAAAATCTGTGCCGGGGAATGTACATCGGAACACGGGGTTTGTTCGGGCACGATCGGTTTTTTCGCCGGCGACAAGCAACCTTATCGTTGTCCGCTCGGTAAGGGAAGCTGCGTTGCGGCGATTGAGTATTATGCTCTATCAGCCGAAGCAAAACAACAATTTGCCGCCAAAACTTGTCAGCCGTTTAACTGCGGCACGATGGCATATGAAGAATATGTGTCTCCGATTACTGGATTTTTATCAGCGATTGCTAAAATCGTAACAACTCCCTCGACCGATTGTTTGAATAAAGCCGCTGAAGCGGGTTATCACAACTGTACGCGATTATCATCAGTTGATTGGTGTTGTTGGAAATAACCATGAGAAAATTTTTGTTGGGAAAATTAAAAATCGTAATTATTTTAATTATCTCAATAGTTGTCGTTCGCATTTTCGCGCCGAAGGTCTTTATTGCCGATTCGCCCCAGATCAACCCGACAATTGTCGCTCAACTGTCAAATCTGCCGATGCGGTTGGCCGGTTTGTTCAGAAAAACCCCTGGCGTATATCAAGGCGAGGTATCGGCAAACAAAGTAGATATGCCCAGTGCCGCCCAGGCAGCTCCGCAAAAATCAATCATTTACCAGATCGGCCAGGGCGTTTATGCCGCTGAGGATAAAGACACAAAAAAAACCTATATCATGTTTAAAAACGATGCCAAGGTGAAAGTATATGAATACAAGTTGCCGAGCGGGAAAACCATTACCATTTACGAACCGTTGCAGGAATAAGGAAGATTTTGACAAAAAGGCGGTTTTTCTTTACAATCAACTTTATGTACATCGGTCCGTTTTACTTTGATACCAAAGAGATATTTTTAATTTTAGCGGCAGTCCTGGTTGGCCTGGCGATGTATTTCGGTTGGAGCATTTACTGGTTTGACCCCAAGACGTTATTAACCATCATTATCTTGATGCTGGTGACCAAGGGTTTGCTGCCGTCGGTCCATAACGAGGCGTTTTTCATGCTGGCGATCGTCACGATTTTTCTCACCCTTTACCTGCCGGTTTTCCACATCGTCCTGTTTTACTTCATCAGTTTTGCCCTATTTCGTTTATTGCGGATTGTCTGACCGGACCGTGTTACACCTACGAGGTGGATTGGTTCATATGACCCGGTTTTATTTGATAATATAATGAATATATCAGTGGTGTTGGTGTGTCTGACATTTACCTATGAAATGGTTTAAGAGAATCTTAATTGTCTATGCGGTGTTGATCTCCGTTTCTGCCTTTGCCGTTTTTTTAAACCGTTACCTGACTGGTTCAAGAGCCTCAAGCACTAATCCGGTGACGGTCGTCTGGAATAAAGAGCTGCCGTCAGTAGGCCAAACCGCCCTACCAAGTTTAGCTTACGACCCGACCAGAAAGCAACTGCTGGTCGTTTGGCAAGACAGCCGCAGCGATCCCCAGAACAACCCCGACGGCTACGGACCCCAATATAACGATAATATTTACGGCCGGTTGATCGATGCCGGGACCGGTACGCTGATCGGCGACGAGATCGCCATTGCCGATCGCGGCCAGTACCAGTCATTAACGCCGGCGCGTTATGATAACGAGTCTTATGCGGCGGTCGTTTACGACAACAACCAGGACAAGTATCTGCTGTCATGGATGACCATTTCCGATGCCACGCTGAAAGATGCGTCGACAGATTCGGGAAGTCCGTGGAATCAGTCATCTTGTACTGACGTGGCTTTCCGCACTTATGACCCGGCGACCCACGGTTTATCCGCTTCACTTCTTGACGTGGCCGGCATTCCTGTCTCTGGTCCTGACTATGCCGGCAGCTGCCAGCAGGAGTCATCGGTATTGCCGCTAAACAACGGTAGAGCGTTGGTGGTCTGGCATGACAGCCGCAGTCGTTATACAAAAATTAACGGTTATGACGCGGGAAAAGATATATATGGTCGTCAGGTAGACATTAACAATCCAGCTGCGCCGGTCGGAGATACCGGAGGCAGTCTATATAGCCGGCAGTCCGACGGCACGCGGGTGGCACACAATCAGGAATTTCCCCGCTACGCCGCCAAAGGCGTCGACCGATATTTGGTGGTGTGGAGTGACAACCGTCCGGGCGCCACCGGTGTCTGGGGGCAGTTTGTCGGGTTGGACGGGACGGCGATCGGCAACAATATACACATTCTCAATTCGACGGCCAATTGTACTTATGATCTGGACTGCCCCAAGCAACCGGATTATCTTTACCGGCCGACAGTGGCCTACCGATCCGGTCAGGATGTTTTTATTGTCGTGGCTTCAAAAAAACTCAACGCCACCAACGACACCAATACTTTAGTTATGTCCACCGTAAGCCGGCAGACCGGCGCGGTTGTCCAGGCCGATGTTGCCGTTCCCGATTCCCAGGCCGGCCTGTATTCCTTTCCGTCGGTGGCCTGTTCCGGCAGCACCTGTTTGTTGATGTACCGGAAAAACAACAGGATCATGATAAAAACCCAGAACCAGACCGGCAACTTTGAAGGGGATATGGCGCTGGACGATCTTTCCGGTCCTTATCAGGACTATCCGCGTCTGATCGCGGTCGACAACGGGATTTTTTACGGCGTTTATGACACAAACAACAATGACGGCCGCGGTTCACGCGTGCGCGTCGTCAAACTGGATACCAGCGTAAGATCAAGTTCGAGCTTAAGCTCCAGTTCGAGATCGAGTTCCAGCTCCAGCCAGAGTTCGGCCTCCAGTTCGAGCGCCTCATCCGTTATTCCTCGTTCAACGTCGACTCACGGGTCGGGGATTGGCGAATGCCATACCTTGGCAAATGTCAGCAACGCCAATGTCCAGTGGACCTATCCGTCATCCGAGTTGTTTTGGTCGAGGCTGGAACCGCAGGAGGGCAAATACGATTTTTCTTCGGTTGACCAGCAGATTGCCGCCGCGCGCGCCCAGCACAAAAAAATCTGGCTTCAGGTACTGGTGAGCAATCCCGACAGTCCAAGCCAGTATCCGTCAGTGCCGCAGTGGGCGATCGATAAGGGAATGCGCGTTTACAACCAGGGCGTACCGGTCCAGTGGGATCCCCAGTATCTGGCCTATCACGAAAAAATCCTCCAGGCACTGGCGCAGAGGTACGAAAAACCGGAGTACGCCGATGTGATCGAGGCAGTACTCATCCAGGGAGGGGGAAACTACGGAGAGATGTATCTGGGGCCCAAATATTGTTACGGAGACAGCAACATTCCGTCCGGAGCAGTGGCCGACGTGCTTGACCCGAACAACTTCTGGGTCAAGGAAATGGCGCGGACGGTGCTCGGGTCGCCGGACCGGTCCGGGGAAATTGCCAAAATAAACAACAGTCAGCTGGTGTTTGACAACGATTATATCCAGGCGGTCAAGAACATTGTTGACATTTATGGTCGCAGTTTCCACACTTATCCTTTTGTGATCCAGGTAGGAACCGGTCTTTCCTGCCAGGCGCGTGTCCAGGAGGAAGTGGCCCGGTACGGGGTAGACAAGTACGGGTATCGGTTCTGGCTCAAGGCCAATTTTTGGGGCAGCTTTACCGGTTTGGGAACCGGCGACGCCAATGTGATTGATCCGTTTTTCAGCCAGTACCGGGGACGTACCGTTATCACTTACGAAGTCGGCCATCCGTCGTTTTTCTGTGCTGCAGGCGACGGATACCAGACCGGCGGCTGTGCTGACTGTTGCCGTTGGAACACTCACGAGGAAGCAGTCCGGCACAACGCCAACGCCATCAATCTGGCGATCAACTCCGGCGCCACCGCCATCTGTTTCCAGTCGGATTTTTTCAACCAGCCGAGTAAATACCCGGTGGACATGAATCAGTTGCAGGCACGTCTGGTGGCCAATGCCAATGCGTTGCCGGTTATCACATCTTCATCCTCCTCGTCTGTATCAAGCCGCTCCTCCTCCAGCTCCTCAGTCTCAACCAACTGCGGTTGCGACACGGCCCTTAACTGTGGCACTGGCTGT
>JAMCST010000009.1 GCA_023380935.1 Patescibacteria group bacterium | reverse complement strand
CGTTTTTCTTAGTCTTATAGGACAGACAAAATGGACATTTTTATTCATGAAAATAAAAATTGATAATAAAGGATTATTGTAGCAGTCTAAAGTATCATTTTCAGCCGTATATTTTGGCAATTAAGTCTAATTTCCTGACACCAACTATACCGCAAAAGTTTCCAAGCTATTGAATAATTACGATTATATCCTATAATAAATAGATTTCAACCGTCAGAAGCACATGAAGAAAAGCAATTCCTTAACTAAGCCGGGAGATTTTTTCCCACGGCAGGCCCGGCTTGCCGAAATGGCCGTAGGCCGCGGTTTGCAGGTAAAGCGGCCGCCTTAGCTGAAGAGTGTTGATGATGCCTGCTACCGATGTATCGAGCAGACGATCCATGTAATCTTTTATCAAGCGCATCGGGCGGGTTTCGGTGCCGAATGTTTCGACTTCCTGCATGAGCGGTTGCCTGGCGCCGATAAAGTAGGCCAGCCGTACTTCAGCGCGTTTGGCCAGCCCGGCGGCCACGATGTTTTTGGCCAGATAGCGGGCCGCATAGGCGCCGGAGCGATCAACCTTGGTAGCATCTTTGCCGGAAAAACAACCGCCGCCCACCCGGGCCGTGGCTCCGTAAGTGTCAACGATGATCTTGCGGCCGGTGACACCGGTGTCGCTGGCCGGACCGCCGATATGCCAGACTCCGGTGCCGTTGACCGTTAACCGATCCGGCGCACAGCTCATGTGATACTTGGCCAGTACCGGCACCACCACCAACCGGTACAGCTCATCTTTTACCTGATCCAGACCGACCGCTTCGTCATGAGGTACGGCCAACACCACGGTTTCCGCTGCTTTTGGCCGGCCGTTTGCGTAACTGATTGTTACCTGGGTTTTCCCGTCGGGGCGCAGATGGCGTTTGGTCTTTTTTAGCCGATCAACCGCCTCGGCCAGACGATGGGCGAGAATGATCGGCAGCGGCATCAGTTCCGGGGTTTCGTCACAAGCATAACCGAACATCATACCCTGGTCGCCCGCACCCAGTTGATCTACTCCCCGGGCAATCTCCTGCGACTGGGTATGGATTTTCACCACGACCGGGGAATGGTCGGTGAACTGGAAACGGGGGTTGGTATAACCCAAGTCGCGGATGACTCGACGGGCAATCTGCCGGTAATCGATCCTGCCGGCCGTGGTCACCTCGCCGGCTAAAGTCACATAATCTTTAGTCACTAGCGTTTCTACCGCCACGCGGGAATATAAGTCTTGTTTTAAAGCCGCATCAAGGATGGCGTCGGAAATTTGATCACAGATCTTGTCCGGGTGACCGGCGCAGACCGATTCGGAGGTAAAGGTGGTTTTCATGTTTTTTCCGCTAGGAAATTGATAACCTTCCTATTGGCCAATCTTATTCCGGATGGGGCACCGTAGTCTTTCCTGAATGAGAAACACTCGGTTGCCGGACAGATGCTAACGAGCCGGAGCTCTTTCTGCCGCTCTTGATTGTCATGCAATCCGCAGACGTTAACTATCATCGTAGCGCAATTACCGGAGTTTGTCAAATTCAGGCTTGTGAAATTATGCTAAAATACTTATACATGGTCAACAAGGAACGTTTTTTCAAGGTTTACAGCAATCTGCCGGTCAATCTGCGCCAGGAAATCATTCTGGTGCTGCCCGAGGTCGGGCCGGTCACCTGGCAGGTGGGTTATCTGGAGATCAGCGCCGAGACCAAACTGGGGGAAAAAATCCTGGAAAAGTTGATTCAGTTGAAAATTGTCTGATCTTATATGACCAAAAACAACCAACAAATTAAGGCGCTGGTGATTGCCCGGCTGGAAACCATGCCCGACAACTTTGCCGTTTCCATCGGCAAACAGGGCAGTTTCAAAAAGAAAGAACTGATTAAGCACGTGAAACGCGCCGACCCAATCGGCAAAAAAATCATGCAGGTCGAACTGACCTATCTGCGTTCCCTCAAAACCATTACCGAATCCAGCCTGACTCATGGTTAAGCGTCTGTTGATTACGGCCCCGGACCACGACACCACCACCCGTTACCTGTCTGCCTGGATCAAACCGGTGCTTGAACTGGCCCGGCAACGACACGATCCGGTTACGTTGCTCAAAGGCAAACAGGCTAATCTGCTTAATTTTATGGGCGCCGCCGCATCAGATATCCGCTTTATTTTTTTCAACGGCCACGGCAACGCCACCAGCGTAACCGGTTATAACAACCAACCGCTCGTCACCACCAAAATCAATCTCGATCTGCTTCGCCATAAACTCGTTTATGCACTGGCCTGTCAATCAGCTAAAACCCTCGGACCGGCCGCTGTCAAACAAGACACCGCCAGTTACATCGGCTATGACGAAGACTTTATCTTTGTCTACGACACGGAAAACCAACGCCATCCGGAAAACGACGCCACTGCCGGGTTGTTTCTTGAGGCGAGCAACCGAGTCGCCACGGCACTGGTCGAGGGAAAAACCGCCCAAGCCGCCTATACCGAGTCGCAGCAAAGTTTCAACACCAATATCACCCGGCTGCTCACCAGCGAGAGCGGGGCAGAGCAGAGTTCATTGGTGCGCTTTTTGGTCTGGGACAAACAGCACCAGGTTTGCTTAGGCGATCCAAGCGCCAAGGTATAAAATCAACCCTCTTCTACCTCGTCTCCTACCATAATCCAAACATCAAATAATTTCTTTAAATTGGCTTCGGTCAGGCGGAGGCGGCCACCGTGCAATAACTCCATTGCCCGCTGATAGAGCGCGTCAATCACCCGGCCGGATTCTTTATTACCGTCACTCGGAAGACGCAGGCCATAGTAAAGTGGAAAAGTTCGCTCGCCTACACTCGTATAATCATATTGTGTCAAAAGAGAAACAATTCTGTCATCTGTCAAACCATTATCAACTCTTAGACTCCAGTTGTATCTATCTATAATCAATTTAAGCCTTGATTCCGGCCGGCTCAGACTACTTTGCACTCGACCTTTTTCGTCCACTGCCACTATCCCTGGTATTTCCAATCCTCGACGGTCAAGAACCGCCTTCGGAGCCTTTTCTCTAATTTCGGCCATTAAGGCGTGGTATTCTCCTGATCTCTTAGCCGATCGCTCTAACCTGGGTGGAATAATAATGCGTTTTGGCCTAACCTCAAATCGGGCTGCTTGTACTTTTTCTCCTTTGGTCCATACTCGCGCGATAATACCAAGACCCACGGCTAAATTATGCAATAGAAAAGGCGACCAATCCCTATCCTCATCCCTTCTGATCCGGTAGGAATTAGCCGCACAACATGTATCCAACGAAAAAGGGAACCGCGCGCCTGCCTTTAAATCCATAAAGTCTATTTTTTCGCCTGCCATAAATGTGATTAAACTAATCCGTTTTATCTAATCCCGACATACGGATCGATAAACAATCTTGCATTATCGTCACTCAATCTCCTATCACGAGCCAATTGTAATATGACTCTATATAAACTTGTCAAACCATCGATGCGGATTCCCGCTTCGAGCTGAATTCCCGGGACTAAATCTACCGGCTGGGTATAGTCAAACTCTTCCGGTCGCTCCCTAATCCTGGCTCCATTACCTTGACGAAGGATCTCACCGTCTGCGGTTAAAACCATATCATGTCTCCAGTCTATTCCTTCTCTATAAACAAATACCGACGGTAAACGATAAATCGCCCGCCGTAAAGAGCTGGCAACTTCACCACCGCATCTCATTACCGACTCGGTCGGCCGAAAACCCACATAGGCAACTAAATCAGTAATTTCTCCGCCGGCGTATGTCAAAAAAAACTGACTGGTAACGCTGCGGTTGTGACTGTTACGTGAGGAAAATTGCTCTGCCCACTGCAATCCCCCCGCTTCATCGCCAATAACCGTTACACTATGATGACCATCGCTATAATCGTTATGTAAGTCAATGGATGGACGGCGACCAAGCGCCTCGGCAAATGGGAAACTCATGATAGTATTATATCCTATAAGATAACGCTTTCCAACTGCCGCATATTTTTATTGTGTCTTTAAAACCAGGCTGTCATTATATATAATAAGAATTCATGATGGGCAAAAATAATTCTCATTTTTTAAGCCTCATCGTTCCCGTCTACAAACAGGAAAAAATCATCGTCGACAATCTTCACCAGATAAAAAAAGTGCTTGACACAATTCGTTACGATTACGAAATCATCGCGGTTATCGACGGACACGCAGATCGGACGTTTGAAAAAATCAAAAAAGCGCGCATTCCTAAAGTCAGGACTTATTCTTACAAAAAAAACCAGGGCAAGTCGTACGCCATCAGACTGGGGATGCACAAAGCAAAGGGGGACTATGTCATGTTTCTCGACTCGGGCATGGAAATCGATCCGAACGGAATCTCCATGCTTCTGGAACACATGGAATGGTACGACGCGGACATCATCGTCGGCTCCAAACGCCACCCGGTCTCCCATGTAAACTACTCCTGGCAGAGAAAGATTTTATCCAACGGTTATTACTGGTTTGTAAAGTTGCTGTTTGGCGTGCCGATACGGGATACCCAAGCAGGAATCAAAATTTTCCGGAAAAAAGTGATCCAACAGATCCTGCCGCGCCTGGTGGAAAAACAGTTTGCCGGCGATCTGGAAATTCTGGTCGTGGCCATCACCCTGAACCACAAGCGCATTTTTGAGGCGCCGATCAAGATGGATTATCAGTTAAGTTCCTTCACCTCGGCGGCCACCCTATCGGCCATCGGTAATATTTTTATCGATACTTTGGCCATCTGGTACCGGAAAAACATTCTCCGCTATTACCAAAAACCCCATCATAAATTTTCGTTTCCCTCGGACCTTACTACTTTTTCCGTTAAGCGATGAAAAAAAACATTAAGGTTTCGGTCATTATTCCGGTATTGTCGATCAACGACTTTCTTATCAAAGAGAA
The DNA here is from genome assembly GCA_023380935.1 of Patescibacteria group bacterium. GTDB lineage: Bacteria > Patescibacteriota > Microgenomatia > UBA1406 > GWC2-37-13 > UM-FILTER-34-12. The sequence continues at coordinate 92,048 of JAMCST010000009.1, read as the reverse complement.
TTTTCCGGCGCTCGATCGGCAACAATATCGAAATTTCGAGGTGATCGTTCTTCCCAATGCCACCAGGCAAAAAGACAAAGCGCTGTTGTCAGAATATCACTGGTTAAGAATCATCCCAACCGGCCGTGTCACCCGTCCGGCGGAAAAAAGAGACGTTGGCGTTAAAAACGCTAAGGGTGATATTATTGCCTTTATTGATGACGACGCCTTTCCCGATCGAGACTGGCTGGAAAACGCCGTCCGGATCTTTGCCCGGGAAAACGTGGCGGCGGTTTGCGGACCGGGACTGATCCCGGCGCGCGCCGGTTTTTGGGAAAAGGCGTTTGATCTGATTTTGCAGAGTCCGTTCGGCAGCGGGGGATACCGCTACCGGTTTGCCAAAGGCAAACGGCGCCTGGTCGACGATTATCCCTCGATGAACTTCCTGATCAAAAAAGGAGTGTTTGAGGCGCTGGGCGGATTTAATAACCAATATTGGCCGGGAGAAGACAGCAAACTGTGCGAGGATCTCGTTTATAAAAAGGGGGGAGAAATCCTTTATCATCCCGACGTCGTCGTCTACCATCACCGCAGAGATAACCTGGGCGACTATCTGAAACAACACGGCGGTTACGGCTTTCACCGCGGGGCGTTTTTCGCCCACGGCGACAAGAATTCACGGCGCCTGACTTACTGGTTGCCTACTTTTTTCGTTTTATATTTAATGCTGGTATTTTTGTCTTTTCTCTCCTTGACCCTTCATTGGTCGCCTGTGCTCGTCAAAAAATCGGTGATGGTCTACGTTTTGTTTCTCCCCATCGGGCTGTATGGGTTAACCGGGTTGGCTCTGACGATTAGGTCCATGATGCAGACGAAAACAATCGACGCGCCCTTATTGTTTCTTCCGATCGCACTCTTAACCCATCTAACTTACGGCGCACTGTTTATCAAAGGTGTCTTTTTCGGGTTGACAAAAAAGAAAAATATTTATAACTTAGTATAGTTCGGTGGTCAAGGCAAAAAAATCTGGTAAGCTAAGGCCTATGAAAAAACCCAATCAGATAAAAATCGTCATCGGTTACCCGCCGATCGAATCCAAAAAAGGGGTGCCGCTCCTTTCCCAAAACCGTCAGTTCCAGTATTTTAATTCTCCCACCTATATCTACCCGATGGTCCCTGCCTCTGCGGCGACGCTGTTGAAAAAGAACCATTACCGGGTTTACTGGATGGACGGCATCGCCGAAAAACAAACCCATGATCAATGGCTCAAACAGTTAAAACGCACCAGGCCCGACTACCTTTTGCTGGAAACCAAAGCGCCGGTGCTGAAAACCCACTGGAAAGAAATCAACCTCCTGAAGCGGCTATTGCCCAAACTGAAGATAATATTGGTGGGCGACCATGTTACTTATCTGCCGCTGGAGTCGTTTGCCAACTGCAAAGTCGATTACATCATCGCCGGCGGCGACTATGACTTTGTATTGCTCAATTTGTTAAACCACATTTACCAAGGCGAAAAACTGGAAGGGGGAGTATACTGGCGCGGTAACGACAATAAAATAGGAAAAGCGCAGACATCTTTTTCGAGACAATCGCCTGGGGCCCCTCTAGGGGTGAGGCGGTCGAGAAAAACGGCGTCAAGCGACATATTTAATTCCGGTCCGGCGTCACTAAGACACAATCTTGACTCCTTACCGTTTATCGACCGCGACCTGACCAAATGGAAATTGTACGCTTACGAAAACGGCAACTATAAGTACACGCCCGGCACCTATATGTACAGCGGCCGCGACTGCTGGTGGAACCGCTGCACTTTCTGCGTCTGGGACCATACGATTAACCCGCTTGGTTCTTACCGCAGCTTTTCGCCGGAGCGGCTGTTTGCCGAGGTCAAATACGTGGTTGACCGCTATGGCGTCAAGGAGATTTTCGACGATGCCGGCACGATGTTCGCCGGCAACAAAATGAAGCGTTTTTGCGAACTGATGATCGAAAGCGGCTACAACAAAAAAGTCGTCTACGGATGCAACATGCGTTTCAACGCCATCAAGCAGGATTTGTATTACCTGATGAAAAAAGCCCATTTCCGCTTCATCCTCTACGGAATGGAGTCGGGGAACCAAAAAACCCTGGACAAACTGGATAAAGGCATCAAGGTGAAAGACATCATCAACGGCGGCCGGATGGCGGCCAAAGCCGGTCTGGAACCGCACGCCACCATCATGCTCGGCTATCCGTGGGAGTCGCTGCGCGACGCCAAACGCACCATTGCCCTGGCCAAATCGTGCTTTGACAAGGGTTATTTCAACACCATGCAGGCCACCATCACCATTCCTTATCCCGGCACGCCCTTATGGAAGGAATGCAAGCAAAAAGGCTGGCTCCTGACCGAAGACTACGAACGCTATGACATGCGGGAACCGGTCATGACCACCCCTTACCCGAAAGAAAGGATATACGAACTGGAACAGGAACTATACTCGGCCTTTATGACGCCGCGTTATATTCTGCGCAAAATCATGGGCATCCGCAGTTTTCATGATTTCAAATATCTGTTCTACATGGCCTGGAAGCTGCTGGCGCACTTGCTTGATTTTGATCCGAACCAGACCAGGGTGAGTTTTTTCTCCTTTACTTTTTGGAAAAACGCCTCAAAATCGCTGGCCAAACACTTCTTCCAATCGGGATGAACGTAGTTTCCTGTTAAAATATATTCCATGCGCTTACTGATTCACGAATCGGTTCATCTGGCCTGCAGTCTCCTTGTCGCCGTGGCGGTATGGTGGCTTTACCGGCCGGCACCTCATTTGTCCTTCGTGATTGCCGCAGCGTTGGCGGGCGGTTTGTTCGTCGACCTGGACCATCTGGTTGATTATTTCCTCGCCTTTGGCTGGCGATTTAATCCGCGCTATTTTGCCAAAGGGTACCAGTTCCTCAAAAGCGACCGGATCATTATCCCTTTGCACGCCTGGGAAATCGTTATCGGCGGCTTTTTGATTTTTTTCTACCTTGGTAGTCTAAAAAATCCCGCCGACCTGACGATGACCAGATCACTTTTGCTTGCTTTTGCCTCTTCTCTTGGTTTGCACCTTGCGTACGATACGGTTTCCAACCGGATTCCATGGCTTTCTTACTCACTGATCAGACGCATCAGCGTTAAGTTTGCGTTAAGATCCCTGGTTTTTCCCGCCCATTACCGAAAACACCTGGAGGAAAAAAAATTAATGACATTCGCAAACTAACATGAAACATCCGCTGGTTTCGATCATTATCACCACGAAAAATGAGCAGAGAAACATCGAGAACTGCCTGAAGTCAATTCGACAACAATCTTATAAAACCATCGAAACAATTGTTGTCGACAATCACTCCGTCGACAAAACCAAGGAGATCGCTCTTCGATACACCGATCGCGTGTTAGAAAAAGGCCCGGAACGATCGGCCCAGCGCAATTTCGGCATCAACCGGGCAACGGGAAAATACGTGCTGTACCTCGACGCGGACATGATCATGTCAAAAAACGTCGTTAGAGATTGCCTAAAAAAAGTAAGGAAGGATCCAAAAATCGTTGCTCTTTATATTTCCGAAGTCGTCGTAGGCAAATCATTCTGGTGTAAGGTCAGGCGGTTTGAAAGATCTTTTTACGACGCTACGGTGATCGACTGTGTCCGCTTTGTTTCTAAAAAAGCCTTTGTCGCGGTCAAAGGCTTCGACGAGTCGCTGGCCGGGCCGGAAGACTGGGACTTCGACAAAAAAATCCGTAAATTGGGCAAAACCGATTTGGTTACAACGCCGATTTATCACAACGAAGGCGATTTTAGATTGGGGAAATATTTGACTAAGAAAAGTTATTACATCGGCAGCTTTGACAGGTATATGAAGAAATGGGGAAAGGCTGACCCCGATATAAAAAAACAGCTCGGTTTTTATTACCGGTATGTCGGGGTGTTTTTTGAACGGGGAAAATGGAAGAAACTGCTGGTCCACCCTTTATTGACTTTAGTGATGTATTTTTTGCGACTGCTGATCGGAATAGAGTTTTTGCTAAAATAAAAATATGTGTGGGATCTTTGGCATCATCGGCAAAACCGAAAACGGACCGATCGATAAAAGTTTGAATGCCATCAAACATCGCGGACCTGATGACTCGGGCCAATATCATGATGATAACGTTATTTTGGGCTTTAGACGACTGAGCATCATTGATTTGTCTCCCCAAGGTCATCAGCCGATGAGCAATGAGGACGCGACTGTCTGGGTGATTTTCAACGGAGAAATTTATAACTTTCAGGAACTCAGAAAACAGCTTTCTATAAAACACCGCTGGAAATCACACACCGATACCGAGGTATTACTCCATGGTTACGAAGAATGGGGAATAGAAAGACTGCTTAAAAAAATCAACGGCATGTTTGCTTTTTGCCTCTACGATCAAAATAAACAACTGGCCTATTTAGTAAGGGACCGCATCGGCAAAAAACCGCTCTACTACTGGCAACACAAAAAGTCGGTGGTTTTTTCTTCGGAAACAAAAGCTTTTTTCCAGCTGCCCGATTTCAACTTTCAGATTGATCCGGAAATGTTTAAGCTTTGGATGGGTTTTCCTTATTTGCCGGAAAACGACAGAACCATCATTAAGAACGTGGTTAAGGTTCCTCCTGCCAGTTTTTTGACGGTCACGGCCGATGGAAAAACACAACTAAGACAATATTGGCAACTGCCCCGGGAAACGCTTAAAATCAATTTTGATCTTGCACAGCAACGTCTGGAAAAATTGTTGATCAACGCCGTCAATACAAGAATGGTGGCCGACGTGCCGATCGGAATTTTATTGTCTGGCGGACTTGATTCCTCGCTGATAACGGCATTGGCTGCTAAACAAACCAAATCACCGGTAAAAACCATTACCATTGCTTTCAAAAACTCGGTGATTGACGAAACCCCCTATGCTCACACAGTCGCAAAATACTGCCGAACCGATCATATTGACCTCACTCTGGAAATTGCCGATGTCTATGAGGAATTCCGCTCGCATATCTCAATCTACGACGACCTTTCTACTGTTGACAGTGGGTTATTCAGCACCTATTTGCTGTCACGCAAAATCAGAGAGCTAGGTGTCAGGGTTGTGCTGGTCGGCGAAGGATCAGACGAGCTATTCGCCGGTTACTCCTGGTTTCAACTTTCCCAGTATCCTTTCAGACTGTTGCCCGACTATATTAAAACCCAACTCTACTACTATGCGATCGAAAGATCGCTGCCCAACCATAAGTTCTTTGGCTATTCCCAATACCTGCATCGCCATTCAGATGGTTTGTCATATATTTTTTTTAAACAGATGCAACGGTATGAAATCAAACGTTCCCTTCCTAACCACTATTGCATGAAAGTTGACAAAGCCACGATGGCGGCTTCCATTGAAGCGCGCGCTCCGTTTATGGACTACCATGTCGCGGGATTCGCCAACCAGCTGCCCGTCGACCACCTACTGCATTCGTCATTTTATAACCCGAAACAAAGCCAGGAAAAATATATTATCCGTAAAATCGCACAGCGGTATTTGCCAAAAACCATCTGGGAGAGAAAGAAAAAAGGCGGGATGATTCCAGTCTACGATCTGTTGCAGCAGGGACTGGAAAAAGATAGGAATCTAATCTTAACCGATGACTACCTGGTTGACTTTTACGGCCATAATTATTTGGCCCGTCTGATTGACGCCCGGCCGTCTTTGCCGATCTGGAGGTGGCAAAGAGAATGGATTCTGTGGAAATGCTTGGTGTTTGCTTTGTGGCGGAAACATTTTACTGCACTATGATGAAAAACGAGCAAATCCTGTTTATTGTCCACCGGCTGTATTTTAACGGCCTGCCGAAACAAGGAGGCATCGATCATATCATCGACTTTCTCGCCCGACAAAACCAAATTTCTCTAATCGAACATCCATTCGAAAAAATCAACCACCCGTCGACGTTCACCAGCGGAGTAACGACCAAACAACACTGGGCCTTTACCCGGCCGCCGCTGTTGTGGATTGAGGAATGCCTAGTCAATCTTGCCTGGATACTGCAAACTCATGAACGATTTTCCCTGGCAATTGCCTCCGACCCCCTCAATTTTTTTTCCTGTTATGTCTTAAAAAAATGGGGGCTGGCAAAAATGATTCAGTTCCATTCAATCGACTATTCGTCGCCCCGCTTTAACAATGCCTTACTCGAAGGAATATATCAACGGCTCTACCGGTTTGCCCTAAACCACGCCGACCTTGTCACACTGGTCAGTCAACGGATGCTGCACCAGGCAAAAACCATGGCGTCGGTTAACCACCAACGACGGTTTTTTCTGTTGCCCAACTCTCCTGTCTACGACACTGTCCCAAAACAGGCAGTCGCCGCCAGAAACAAATTGGCCTTAGTGATGACCGCCGGTATTTTCAAAAACCAGGTAGACATGAAGGTCTTGCTCTGCGCCCTTAAACGGATAAAGTCGCTCATGCCAAACTTTACCTTGCATATCGTCTCGGCAGTCGATAAAGACGACCAAGAGGAATTTGTCAAAGCGGGGCTGAAAAATAATATTGTATTTCATGGGGCCTTGTCCCGACCGCAGTCAACCGCAGTAGTTGCCGGCAGTTATATCGGTATCTCGTGTTACAAAAAAAACGCCTCGTATATGACCTATGCCGACTCGCTGAAAATCCGGGAATATGCAGCCGCCGGTTTACCAACCGTATGCGACAATATCTATAGCACCTCAGACGAAATCAAACAATACAACACCGGTTTTGTATATAATGACTACCGAGAAATGGCCGATGTCGTATTGCGATTGATCAAAGATGAGTCGCTGTATCGGCGGCTAAGTCAAAATGCCTTGGCCTGGGCCAAAAAAATGGACAAGATTAACTGGTTAAAAAAAATATATGACAAACCATCTGAAGGATAACCGGGTCCGGGCTTTATTGGACTTGGTACCTGACCGGGTTACGGTACTTAATGTCGGCTGTGCCCAAAATCCTCAGATTCATTTTGCCCTGGCAAAAAAAACTGACCGGATCGTCGGTATTGACATTAATAAAAAAATGCTGTCGCCGATAAAACGAAAAAGGTTGCCCGCATACGTGATGAACGCCGAATCCATCAGGCTCAACCGAAAATTTGATTACATCGTTGCCGGTGAACTAATTGAGCATCTAAGCAACCCTGGTCTGTTTTTGGAAGGAATGAAACGCCATCTGGCCAAATCCGGAAAAATCATTATTACCACTCCGAACATTTCCTCGGTTTTCCTTTATTTTCTCGTCGTCGTACTAGACCAAACGCAAGATCCCACCCATACTTTCTATTTCGACCAAAAAAACCTGAAAACCTTAATCCAGCGGTTCGGTTTGGAAATCGTCTTAACAAAATACATCCCTCCGGAGATCAAATTTCACGGCCGTGGGATCCTGTTCAGAACGGTTTTTTTTATAACCACATGTCTCGTCAATCTTGGTTATAAAATCAGTCCGAGGCTATTTGGTTCGTATTTACTTATGGTATTGCACTTGAAAGAAAAATGAATAAGACGCTTTACCGCCTACTATGTTGCCCTTATTGCAAAAACGAACTGCTGCATAAACGGGGTTCTTTTGTCTGCGGCCCATGCGGCAAAAAATTCCCTATCCAGCAAGGGATTCCTAATTTTTCTCTTACAATTGAAGAAAAAGGCATGCGTCTCTCTCAACGTAAATGGAACGAGAAATACGAAAAAGACGCAAAAAAAGACGTAGTCAAGGAGATTAAATCCCTGGACAAGAAATTCTTTCAACCGACTTGGGAACAAATTACCAAATATAAAAAATTAAAGCCGGGACGACTGTTTTTGGAAATCGGTTGCGGAACTTTTTACCTAGGCCGTCATTTAGCTCTCGATGGGCAAACGGTCATCGGTATTGATATGTCAATCGAAGCACTAAAGTTGGCTCGGTTGGTATTCGAGAAAGAAAAAATACCCAACTATCTGTTAGTGTGCGGTAATGTGTTGAACATGCCGTTTAAACATAACTCATTTGACCTGCTTTATGGAGCCGGAGTCATTGAACATTTTCGGGACACGTTGGTGTCGGTCAAAGAACTCCAAAGAGTACTGAAAAAGGGCGGAGTCGCTTACAATACCGTACCTTACCTGAATCTTGGCTCGCTTACCTACCGACAAGTATGGGGAAACATCCCGAGACTTCCCGTTCTTGAAGATCTGTTTGCCTTTTTCCACACCAGAATGTTACGGGCGAAACATATGCGCTTTGGTTACGAACTCTCATTTAGCCAATCTTATTTAAAGAAAATCCATAAGCGGGCCGGCTTTTCGCAGACCAACACCGGTCAATTTAACTGCCAACTGGATTTCGACTATCTAAAAAACAAGACGTTGCGTCGGCTGGCAATTCATCTCGCCACCCACTCCCGGTTATTTTGGCCAATGATCTATGTTGCCGCAACAAAATGAGCATTAAATTTATCACCCTCAATCTGTGGCGGGGCGGTTTATTGTTCGACGGTATCATTAAATTCATCAAAAAAGAAAACCCAGATATTCTCGCGCTTCAAGAAGTGAATAATGGAAACGACCATCATCGGAAAAAAAACGAACAAACACTAACTATTTTTCAGCGACAATTCGATTACTACCACTGTTTTTTTTCTCCGGCGTTTTCAGACCAGAGAAAAAACGGCGCGATTCCAAACGGTAATGCGGTTTTTTCCCGCTATCCGATTGTCTCCGGTCAAACGATTTTCTATGATGTGCCGTTTACCCGCCTGAAAATCGACCGGTGCAGCAATTATTCCCGGGTTCCCCGTAACCTACAACAAACAGTAATCCACACCAACGATACCAATCTCTATGTCTATAACACCCAAGGAATCTGGGGACAAGACGGAAATGATAACCCACGCCGTTTGGAGATGGGCCGGATGATCGTCAATGAAATAAAAAACAAACACCCGTTGATTCTTGCCGGTGATTTTAACGTTTCACCAAACACAAAAACAATCGGGAGCATTGAGCAACATTTATATAACGTGTTTGGAAACAAACTCACCACCACTTTCAATATGCAGAGAAAAAATCATGGCGGTTACGCCACGGCCATCGTCGACATGGTATTTGTTAGTCACGATATCCGGGTCCTGTCCCAACATTGTCCAATGGCGGATATTTCCGACCATTTACCGCTTATCTGTTTACTTGAACTCAATAGCAAGTTTAGGTAAAATAATCCAATTATGTTGACCCTCCAAGAAACGATGACACAATTCTACCTCTCCATCAGTGTCAATCATCTGGAAAAACTGAAAAATAAAACAATTTTGGTGACGGGAGCAAGTGGCCTGATCGGCGGCAACATCACCGCCTGTCTCGATCTATTGAGCCAACGGGAAAATCTTAATTTGAAAATAATTGCCGTAGTCAGGTCAGGGGTAGAAAAATGGATGGCCAAATCAAAACGCATTATTTACCGACGCCAAGATCTCAGCAGAAAAAAATTAAGCCACCGCCTCCGTTTTGATTACCTAATCCATTGTGCCACTTACGCCCAGCCAAAAAAATTCCTCCAGTATCCGAAAGAAACCGTGCTGCTGAATATAAAAACCCTGTTTGATCTGCTTGATCTTTGTCAGGAGAACAACGCCACGGCGCTGTACCTGAGTTCGGCGGAGATTTACGGCGAAGCGGACAAGGCACACCTTCCCACCGATGAGACCTATGCCGGAAACGTCAACACTTTATCGGATCGGGCCATATACGCAGAATCAAAACGACTAGCAGAAACCATTTGTTACCTTTACTCAAAAAAAATACCGCTGAAGATCGCCCGAGTCCTGCTGACTTATGGGCCAGGATTGAAGTATGACGATCGGAGAGTAATATCTGAGTTTATCAAACGGGCGCAAACCGATAAAACCATCACCATGATGGATTCCGGCGGTGCCTACCGCACGTTTTGTTTTATCTCCGACATGGTGGAAATGCTGCTGAATGTTTTGCTCAACGGCAAAAGCATGGTATATAACCTCTGCGGCCGAGACACAACCAACATCCGCCGGCTCGCGGAAATGATCGCCGGCATTAACGGCGCCAGATTAATAACTAACCATATTGACAAATCCATCTCCGGAACCCCAACCAAATCAATGATATCAAACGCGAAATATCTGCGTGAATTTCCAAAGACAAACTTCACAGATCTGAAAACCGGCTTAACCACCACGTCAAATTGGTTTAAATTGCTAAAAAAATGACCGTTGCAAAAATCAAAGCCGTTGCCAGAGAAATCAGAAAACACGTTATTGAGATGGCATATAACGCCGGCGGGGCGCATATCGGCTGTAGTCTTTCGGTAGTGGATGTTCTTGCCTGTCTCTACTTCAATACGCTCAACATTAAACCTAAATTGCCCCATTGGAAAGAAAGGGATTACTTCATCCTTAGCAAAGGCCACGCTTGTTCCGCCCTTTACGCGACACTGGCCGAAAGAGGATTTTTTTCCCCCGCACTCCTAAAGCGGTATATGAAAAACGGTTCGCCGATTGCCGGCCATGTCACCCTCGATTCATTACCAGGAATCGAAGCGACCACCGGCTCACTGGGACACGGTCTGTCTCTGGGAACCGGCATCGCCCTATCACTAAAAAACGACAATAAAAATTCAAAAGTATATGTACTGGTCGGGGACGGAGAAATGGAAGAAGGCTCGGTTTGGGAAGCGGTCATGTTTGGCGGCCATAACAAAATCAATCGCCTCATCCTGATTATTGATAACAACGATCTACAAATTATCGGAAAAAGCACCGCGATCATGCACTCACACCCATTTGAAGAGAAACTGGAAAGTTTCGGGTGGAAGACGGTCAGTATCAACGGTCACAACATTAATGAGATCATCGATGCCTGTAAACAAACGGGTCGGGAAAAACCCCTGGCAATTATTGCGAAAACCATAAAGGGCAAGGGTATCAGCTTTATGGAAAACAAACTGGAATGGCACGGAAAATCATTAACGCGGGACGACTACGAAAAAGCCATTGGAGAATTAAATAAAATACCATGAGATTTGCCGCGATAAAAACCATTTACGAAAACGCCTTGAAAAACAAGAATGTCTATTTTTTGACCGGAGATCTCGGGCATTTTGGAGAAAAAGAGTTCGCAGAGAAGATTCCGCACCAATATCATAACGTCGGCATCGCCGAACAGAATATGGTCGGAATTGCGGCCGGTTTAGCGTTAACCGGAAAGAAAATATTCGCTTACTCGATTGTGCCTTTCGTCACCCTGCGATGTCTTGAGCAAATTAAAAACGACGTCTGCTACCAGAATCTTGACGTTACCTTAATCGGTGTTGGTGGCGGATTAATCTATGGCCCCTATGGTAATACCCATTGCTCAATCGAGGACGTTGCCGTAATGCGCGCCTTACCAAACATGAAAGTAGTTTGTCCGGCCAATGCCCCAGAAACGGAACAAATCATCAAACAGTTGATGAAGATAAAGGGACCGACATACGTAAGAATCGGCAGGGGGAAAGAACCGATGCCCGCCACAAGTTATACCGTTAGTTTTGGCAAAGGAAAAATCATTAATAAAGGAACGGACATCGTGATCTTCAGCACCGGAACCATTCTCGAGGAAGCGCAAAAGCTCGTCCAAATGCTAACCGATGCCGGCATTAGCACCGAACTGATTAATCTCCATACGGTAAAACCGATCGACAAAAACCTGATATTGAAGAAAATTCGGACCAGGCGGGCTATTTTTACGATTGAAGAAGCCAGCCTTATCGGAGGGTTGGGAAGCGCGGTGGCTGAAATTGTCAGTGAGTCATCAAAGCGCAACCTTGTTTTCAAAAGATTTGGTGTTAACGATCTTTACCTTAAGGAAATCGGCGACCAAAACTACCTAAGAAAAAAACACCATCTTTCTGCCGAGACGATCTATCCCGTTATAATAGATAAAATAACTTAACCGAAGCCATGAAAGACGCGAACCTAGAACTGTATAAAAAAATGTATCTGATCAGAGCAACAGAAGAAAAAATCCGGCAATGTTACCCGGATAATGAAATTAAAACACCGGTCCATCTGGCGATGGGCGAAGAGGCGATTGCCGCAGGCGTCTGTTATGCATTGGGTCCGACCGATCAAGTGTTTGCCACCTACAGGAATCACGGCGTATATCTGGCAATGACAAACGAAACCGACCGGTTTTTCGCCGAGCTGTATGGCAAACAAACCGGTCTTTCCAAAGGTAAGGCCGGATCGATGCATATCATGTCGCCTGACGAGAATCTGTTGGGAACTTCAGCAATCGTTGCCAGCATGATTCCGGTTGCCGTCGGCGCGGCGTTGACTAACCAATATAAAAACAATAAACGCTCGGTGGCGGTCTTTTTCGGCGACGGGGCAGTTGACGAAGGCGTGTTCTGGGAAAGTCTAAACTTTGCCTGCCTCAGGCAGTTGCCGATCATCTTTGTCTACGAAAACAACCAATATGCCATCAATTCACACGTCAGCACCAGACACGGTTACCGGTCGCTGGCCGGGATCGTCTCCCGATTTGACTGTCCCGTCTTCCAAAGCGATACAACCGATGCGGAAGCGATCTATCACCTCACCAAAAACGCCCTCAGACTCCAAGCGCGATCCGCAAAACCAGTTTTTATCCATTTGCAATACTACCGATATCTTGAACACGTTGGCGTTAATTATGACTTCGAATTCGGTCACCGAGATAAAAAAGAATACCAAAAATGGTGGAAAATTGATCCTGTCGGTCTTCAGAGAAAAAAATTACTACGATTTGGCCTAAAAGATAAGGAGCTGATAAAGATTGAGGCCGGCATACTCAATAGAATAGAGGCGAGCGTCCGGTCGGCGAAACAAGCACCGCCGGCTAATCCTAATGAGTTGCGCAGCGACGTTTACTATGAATAAAAAACACACCATCACATACAGAGAAGCGATTAACTTGGCCATAGCGCAAGAAATGCGCCGAGACAAAAACGTGTTTCTCTACGGTCTGGACGTCACTGACCATAAAAGAATTTTTGGCAGTACTAAGGGTTTATTGGAAGAGTTCGGGCCGAAACGCTGTTTTGCTACGCCGCTTTCAGAAGACGCCATGACCGGAGTAGGCGTCGGAGCAGCACTAACCGGTTTAAAACCGATTTTTGTCCATATCCGTACCGACTTTCTCTTTCTTTGCCTAAACCAGATCGCCAACGTTATTTCTAGTTACCGCTACCTAAGCGGAGGTAGGGTAAAAATTCCTCTTGTGATCCGGGCAATTATGGGGCGAGGTTGGGGACAGGGAGCCCAACACAGCAAAAGTATCCATGCGCTACTGGCTCATTTGCCTGGGATTAAGGTAGTGATGCCCACTCAGCCGGCAGACGCGAAAGGATTGCTGGTTAGTGCAATCCGCGACGCTAACCCTGTTATCGTTCTGGAACACCGGTGGCTATACGATACGATTGGCATTGTCCCCGAAGACGAAAACTTCGCCATTCCCATCGGTGAACCGCACCGCTTACGTCAGGGAAAAGACCTAACGATCGTCGCCACGTCATGGATGAATATCGAAGCATTACAAGCAGCAGATATCATGCAAAAAAAACAGGGAGTCAGTATGGAAATTATCGACTCACGCAGTATTAGTCCACTCAATTATGATTTAATCTACCAATCGGTCAGAAAAACCGGCCATCTGATCGTTACCGATTACGACTGGCTTTATTGCGGATTTGCTGCCGAAGTGGTCGCCCGAGTAACGGAAAAGTGCTTTTCCGAGCTGAAGTCACCAGTGAGCCGAATCGGATTTGCGCCGACCCCGACTCCTACCGCCCGCAGTCTCGAAGACGCATTTTACCCAAATGCCATCAGTATTATAAAATTGGTTGAGCAAAAATTGAAGTTGCCAAAAACCAACCTGTCCGGCGAAACCTTTTATAGTTATGAAAATAAATTCAAAGGTCCATTTTAATCACACCTATGAAAACTAAACCAATTGTTTGGAAACTTCAGGAAAACGTTATCAATCATGGGGAAACCAAAACCCTAGTCGACTTCATTAAAACCACGGACAGATACACCCAGTTCACGAAAGTTAAAGAGCTGGAAACCGCCTGGTCGAAATGGCAAGGATGTAAATACAGCGTATTCGTAAATTCAGGCAGTTCAGCTAACCTGATTATATTGGACTTGTTAAGAGATGTTTATCGTTGGCGTCCTGGAGACGAGGTAATCGTTCCGACAGTCACGTGGATCACCGATATTTCCTCGGTCCTCCAGTTCGGATTGAAGCCGGTTTTCGTCGACATTAACCTGGAAGATTTCTCCTTCGATTATCGCTCCTTAGCCGGAAAGATAACTAACAAAACTAGAGCCATCTTTCTTTCCCATTTAATCGGTTTTCCAGCCGAAATCAATCAAATCAAACACCTGATCGGAAAAAGAAAAATCGCGCTTATTGAAGACTGTTGCGAATCTCACGGTGCCACCATCGACGGCAAAAAGGTCGGAAATTTCGGCCTGGTCAGTTCGTTTAGCTTTTACTGGGGTCACCATATGACCACGGTCGAAGGTGGAATGGTCTGCACCAATAATCCTAAAATCTATCACTATGCATTATTGAAACGCTCCCATGGTCTGGCCCGGGAACTGCCTAAACGTTATCACGCCTATTACCAAAAAAAATATCCGCACATTGACTTCAGCTTTTTGTTCCTGACTACCGGTTTTAACGTCCGCAACACCGAATTAAGTGCAGTGCTGGGACTAACCCAACTTAACAAAATCGATCATTTCATAGAGCAAAGGAACGCTAATCATATTACATTCAACCGGATTTTAAATAAATACCGCCGCCACTTCTTTATTCCTCACAAACGCGGCGTCTCTTCGTTTTGCCTGCCTTTCCTTCTGAAAGACGCTGCTCTGAGGCGACCGTTGCAGGTTTTTCTTCACCAACACGGTGTGGAATCAAGACCGATCATCAGCGGCAATCTGTTGAAGCAGCCGTTTTTAAGGAAATATCTCCATGCCGGTGAGTTTAAAAACGCGGACTTTATCCATAACAACGGTTTTTACATCGGCAACAACCAGTTTGTCGACAAAAAAAGATTAGACTATCTTGATTCTCTGCTGAGGGAATTTTTTGCAGATTTATGAATAGAAAATCAAGTATATATCTTGCTGGTCATACCGGATTGGTCGGTTCCGCCATTCTCCGCCACCTCCATCAGCGGGATTTTACTAACTTGCTGTACCGCACTCACCAAGAACTGGAACTAACCGATCAGCACCAGGTAGAACGGTTTTTTGCCAAGAAAAAACCGGAATACGTGATTGTTGCTGCCGCTAAAATCGGCGGCATAAAAGCCAACGTCACTTACCCATTTGAGTTTATGTACGAAAACCTTGCCATCCAGAATAATTTAATTGTCTCGTCCCTAAAACATGGGGTAAAAAAACTGCTTTACCTATCGTGCGGCTGCGCTTACCCGACTCGATCCAAGCAACCGATCCGGGAAGATTATCTGTTGACCGGAGTTCCCGAACCAACTAACGAGGGATTTGCCCTTGCTAAAATTGTCGGAGTAAAACTGTGCGAAAAAATCTATAGTGAATACGGCCGAAAATTTATTTCGTGCATCCCGGCCAACACCTACGGAGTAGGGGATCATTTCGAAGAAAGCCGGTCACACGTTATCCCTGCCCTGATTAAGAAATTCCACCAAGCCAAGCTTAACCGGCAGCCAACCGTTACCCTGTGGGGAACCGGTATGGCGGAACGGGAGTTTATGTACGTCGACGATCTGGCCGCAGCAATTGTTTTATTGATGCAACAATACGATAAAAAAGAAGTTATTAACATCGGCTCCGAAGAAAGCGTCAAAGTTAAGGACCTGGCAAACCTGACCAAAACCATTGTTGGCTACCAAGGAAAAATTGCTTTCGATACCAGTAAACCAGACGGTATGATGAAGCGGATTTTGGACTCATCCAAAATAAAAGCCCTAGGATTCAAACCCAAAGTAAAACTCGCAGAAGGACTAAAAAAAACCTACCGCTATTACCTGCAAAGTCTATGACGAAAACCATCCTGTATATTGTCAACTCTTACGGGACGCCGCCATTAAATTACTTTGAAAAATATCTGAAGGAAAACCGCACGGCGTTGCTTACGATTATAAAGCTCCCAGCCATCCGCCTAATAGAAAACCGGATGAAGATCGATGCCTTCGTCAAAGACGAAAACGGCCAAATCCATGCTATAAGCTTGAATTTACCATTTCCTTTTCCGTTCTTTTTGGTTTTTCTGGTACAGTACTTCATTAACTTTATTCTCTGTTTTATCCTCCTAACCAAGCTTAAGCGGAAAAGGTTCGCTCTAGCCATTGGGGAAACAAATTTTGGCAGTTGTATTGCTTTCATTATAAAGAAACTTGGGTTGGCCCGGTTCTCCGTTTTTTTCAATGGCGACATTATTCCCGATCCGGCCTGGTCCAATAGCAGTTTTTTTTTACCAAATCATAAACAGCGCCATCCTTTGTCCAAGTTCGTTGATAACTTATTAATTAACATCCAGTCTGGTTTAAGACGAATCGGGTACAAGAACGACCTGATTTGGTTTGCCAGTAAAAAAATCGCCTCCTATGACGCCGCCAAAGGACTAAGACCAAAGAAAAAAATCATCAATGACCCCATTCTCGTGGACTATAACCAAACATTAAAATACTCCCGGTACAAGAAAAAAATGAACACCCTATGCTATATCGGCCGGGTCGATAACTACGTCGGTCTGGAAATTATCATTCCCGCACTCAATAAAATCAAGGAGGCGATTGTCGATATCCATCTATTAATCATCGGCGGAAACGAAATGGCATTTGAAACATACCGACGGCTTGCCATTAAACACCGGGTAATCAACCATATCACTTATTACGGCTATGTTTCTGAAACGGACAAAGCCCTTGCTCTCATGTCTCGTGCCGCCTTAGGCATGGCCCTTTACAAGCCGGTTAAGGACAATGTTTCAATGTACACCCAACCCGGCAAACCTAAGGATTATATCGGCGTAGGGATACCCGTTCTACTTTCCAACCACGGACCGGAAATCGGCCGGGAGATTGTCCGCTACTGCGCCGGCGTCGCCTCTGACTTTAATATCGCCAGCGTTGCTCGTACGATTACCGAAGTACTGACCAACCAACGGCTTTATGCTACCTTACAGAAAGGCGTTCTATGTTTTGCCAAGGCATACGATTACCGAAATCGTTTTACGGAAATTTGGGAAGAACTTAAGCAAAACACCAAAACAGAGCTATGAAATATACCAATATTCTGTTGTTTGCGATTCCGTCAACCCTTCACACCGGACATTTTAATCAATACTTTATTGAAAATTCTAACAACCTATATCTGTATATTATGCCGCTCTCCACCCAACCGCCCGAAGTCAGATTGCTGCATTATCACAATGGTGAGAAAATCAGCGAAAAAAAATACCACTTCTACAAGGGCTCTAACCGGATTCTCCGCTATGTGTTTTTCTACATTTACTATGCGCTGATTGTCATAGGTATTCTGCCCCGCCGCACCATCGTATTTGCCACGATACCGTTATTTTGTTTTATGAACAGTATCTTTGCCAAGATAAAATCCGTCAGGATCGTCTACCATATCGGCGACTATTATCCGCACTCCCAGGGACTGATGAAGTTATATCAGACCCTGGTCCACCACTACAATCAGCGACTAAAATACGTTGTTTACGCCAGCCCACTGCTAGAGTCAATTCTGAGGACCGGTAAACCGAAGGTAGCCGGTAATCGCGATTATTGGATCCATGGCGTGGTAAAAAAACCAGTCGTCAAAAAACCGATACACAACCTGATGGGCTATGTCGGCGTACTGAGAAACGGTCAAGGACTAGAAATGGTCTTCACCGTCTTGCAACAGAATCCTCGCCTGAAACTGGAAATTATCGGCGAAGGACCAGCGTTATCTAATCTTAAGGCAACTGTTACCGCACTGAAACTCGAACGTCACATCAAATTTTACGGGCTGGTTCAGGAAGAAAACATCATTACCAACATCGTCAAAAGATGGCAAATCGGACTAGCGCCCTATGACCCTAGCCCTCTTAATATGACTTACTATACTGATCCGAGTAAGGTAAAATTCTATTTAGAGTATAGATTACCGGTAATTATGACCAAAATTACTTATATGGCCGACGAGCTACGGCATTATCACGGGGGTATCTGTATTGACTATGATTCCTCCTCCCTAGGACGGGCGATCGGACGGATTCAAGATCGCTATGATTTTTTTCTCGCCGGCGTCGACAAACTCGTTGACGTTTACGAATATCATACTTTGTACGATAGGCAGTTTAGGTTTTTCCGAAACATTTTTTAGCGAATATGGTAAAGACAATAAAGAAATATTGGCTTTACGGCGTGTTTTTGGTACTGGCGTTTGTTCTACCATTGATCTGGCTTCCGAAAGGTTACCTCTATATTTCCGAAGAAGACAACTTTGCCAATTTTCAGAACGTGGTTTACCGCAATCTTTACTCTTGGGCGCCTCCGGTCAACAACGGACAACCGGTGACTCCAGCCGATCAGTCAACCGTCATTCCCAATGGCGTATTTTACTATCTTTTTGCCCAACTCAACGTCCCAAATGACGTCATCCAGAAAATCTATCTGTCCTTAATGATTTTTCTTACCTTTACCGCACTTGCTTATTTTCTAAAATTGTTCACCGATAATAAACCGATTATCTTGGTCGGTGTGCTTTTTTATTATTTTAATTTCTACGTTTGGTCGACCATTTTTTATTCCGCCAAAATGCCCCAATTAATCTTGCTGCCGTTATTTTTCACCTACCTTTATCGTTACCTTGAGAGCGAAGATTACCTTTATGCCGCCCTTAATTTCTTTAGTCTGTTTTGGCTGCAGTCTATTTTTTCCAACCTTCCGACCCTGGTGGTTACCCTGTTGGCCTACCCACTGGCGTTGGCCTATTTTTTCCTTAAAAACAAACCCAACTGTCTGGATTTTGTCCGACGCTGGTGGTTAAAACTAGGACTGTTCTTTGGATTGACCCTGCCTCTTTTTCTTTATAATGCGCTCATTGTCTATTTTTCTCTTGTCTTCAACGACGGCTACGCCAAACTCAAAAACATCCATTTACAACTACAGTCGGACCTTCATCTTCTTTTCCAATTCCGCGGGTCTTGGTGGGAATTTGTCAACTATGGCAACATCTCCTACAACCCCTGGCTTTGGTTTTATAATCATCCATTGATTATCGTCTGTTCTTTCGGTCTGGTAATTATATCGCTGTCTTTGTTTTTCAAAAAAAAACCGCGAGTGGACCACTTATTTTGGTTGACGGTTTTTTTGGGAAGCATTTTTTTAGCCAGCGGCACTTCGTTTTACCCGCCGATCTATCTTTGGTTATTTGACCACCTGCCCTTTTTTTACATTTTCCGCGAACCTTGGGCAAGATTTACTCCTTTAGTGATGTTTGCACTAACGGCGTTATTAATTTTCAGCTTAGAGGATAAAAAAAGATACGGACGCTTCCTGATCTTGCTGTGCCTTGGTTTGGTTTTAATCAAAGCGGCGCCTTTTTTCTCGACAAGACTCATCAATAACTCCTCGTCCCGCTGGAATAATCCTTTAATGAAACTGCCTGATTACTGGCGACAATACGGGCGCTGGTCGGAAACTCACCAGGATCAAAAGATTTTAAGCATCCCTATCAGTTATTTTAAACGCCAATGGTACAACGATAACCTTGGCAACATCGACCATCCTTTGGCACGACTATTCGGTTATGCCCCGGTGTTATATAATATTCAGAATAACCAATTCGGCTCAATGCTTGGATATTTCATCAATAAAAACAATCCGAACTTCTACAAAATAACCACCATCGATTATCTTCTCGTTCAAAACGACATCGCTCGAGAACCCGATCTTTATAGCGACGCGCTGCGTTCGTACGACTCGCTCCTAAAAAACGTTTTGGCCGGTAATTTAACAGAACGGTTTGGAACCAAACTATTTTTATACCAAGTGAAAAATGAACTACACCTACCACAGATCTATTCCGCACAAGCCGTTATCCACATCGACAGCTCAATAAACGACCCCGATGCCATGGATCAGTTGACACGCGTCGTGTCGCGACCGGACTATCAAATTGGTTCGGCGGTTTTTTTCGCTGACAATACCAAAACACTGCAACCGGTAGTCGAAACGCCCAACCGACCACCCGTGGTAGAGTTTACAAAAATCAGCCCCACCAAATACCAAGTAAGTATCCGACAAATACAAGACAACTTCGTTCTCGTCTTTGACGAATCTTTTAATCAATACTGGAAAATGTACGCACTGCATCAGCCAAATAATCATATTTATGAAACGTGGCTACCAACGCTAAACAAAAACGTCTATCCTCTGCCAAACGCAAACCATTTTCTTGTTAACGGTTACGCTAATGCTTGGTTAATCAACCCGAAGAATATTTGCGACCGAACCGCTTTTTGCCAGAAAAACAGCGACGGCCGCTATCAAATGCGGTTTGTCATCGAGTACTGGCCGCAGCGGTTGTTTGATATCGGCGCGCTTACCGTTGGTATCAACCTGTTTGGCTGTGGTGGATACCTAATCTACATTTTCTTAAAAAGGAAGAAGGCGGTTAATAATTCAACTGGTTTCGATGGATAAACAGAAATGGTCGTGCTTTGTATTGGCGGCCTTTTTTGTAATCGGTTTTTGGTTTAGACTGAAAGGCATCAGCACCGACCACTCCTTCTGGGCCGATGAGGCGTTTGTTTCCAGCTTTGCCCGGGATATCGCGCGCAACAAGAGTTCCTGGCTTCAGGGGGCCAAACAAGTGGAATATGAACCGCTCCAAACCGTTACCACCGCGGCATTTTTTTCGTTGTTTGGCGTTTCGGAGTTTTCCGCCAGGCTACCGGCGGTATTATTCGGCGTTTTGGGAATTATTGCCGCTTACGGCGTTGCCCGCCGGCTGTCGAACCGGGGCGGGGGATTGGCGGCGGCATTCCTCATGGCCCTTTCCCAGCTCAACCTCGCCAATGCCACCCAGGCCAAACCTTATGCCGCCCTAGAGACTTTACTGCTCATCCAAGCCTATTTGCTGATAGAGTACATCGACAAACGCCGACCGGCCGTTTTGTTTGGGACGGTTATTATCACCTGTCTGGCCTGTCTTTTCCATATCCTGGCCATATTATTTTGGATTCCCGTAGCCATTGCCATAATCATCGTTCACCGGTACAAGATAAAATCACGCTTGCGCCAACCGTTTGCGCCCATTGCGCTGGTTTTGATTATCGGACTTTTCATTTATTGGTCCGGCAGTGCTCACGGCCCAGTCCCGCTGTTGGCTCCGTTCCGCGGCCGGATCGTGTTTATGTACAACAACACCGTCTATTTAAAAAATATCCTACTTCGTCAGTATGGAGTATACTTGCTGCCGGCGCTGTTGGCGTTTTGCCTGATCGACAAAAAATACCGCGCTCTCGGCGCCGGGTTGATCGGTTACGCAACGGCTCTTTTGGTTGTCTGGAGCTTCAGCAGCTACAGTCATAATCTGCGTTATTTGGTGCCGTTTTTCGGGCTGGTCTTTACCGGTTTCGGCGTGTTTTGGGGAAGGGTGGGGGACAAAATCGGTGAAAGGTTAAAAGTGAAAAGTATAAGGTGGTTACCGATGCTTGTCGTCGTAGTTGTTTATCTTTCCGGATACAAAATTGCCGGAACGCCGCAGCTGTATTATTCGCCTAACCTCGATTTTTACGGCGACGTGCAGAACGCCGATTACAAAAACGTGTTCGCCTGGATTGAGACAAAATACGCCAAAAAACTGGACAAAATCGCCGTGTTCGACGACCTGGTGGACACGGAAAGATATTACCTCAACCGCCAGTCAAACGCCTATTTCAAAAAAGGCACGACTAAACCATACGCGCAACCGTTCGGCGGTCAACTGGTCTACGGAACCCTCAGCGACTTTCTTAAGGAAAAGGCCCGCTATCCCCAAGGAATATTGATCATAGAAGACTGGAATAGCATCCTGCCCGAAGACATCAAACAGTACGCCAAAAAAAATCTTAAACTGGAATACCGGAGAGAAAAAATGGCGGTGGGCGCAGATCGCGATATCTGGCCCCTGGAGGTAAGAAGTTGGGGAATGGAGTGATTTATCTGCTAAAATTAATCTAACATTCCATGACGCAGTCCCATCGCAAACCAGTTTTGGTCTTGTTGTTTTTGTTATTTTTCACCTTAGCCGCTGGGTTATTATACGGTATTTCTTTAGCGGCATCCCCCCGTATGGTCAATCCGACCGACTTTACTCCCGCCTCAATCAGTTATCGCCTCGGTCCTTCCGATCAACTGGGGCAACCGATCAATATTACTTACCCAACCGTGGAGGTTTTTCCCAACCACTCGCTCAAGTACCAGCTCGTCCAACTAATCGAGACCAACGATCTAAGAACCAACAACCAAACGCCGCTGTTTTTTGCCGATAAACGCGTCGCCGAATTAATGCGTTGGGGAAAAAATCTAGATTACACCGGCTGGGAAGACGTTGTTAACCGCTACTACAATTTAATGGTTAGGGCAATCGATTACGCTACTGACGATGAGTTAACCACGGTCCAATCCCACTTCCTTACGCACCAAGATCAGATTGACCAGACTATCGAGCAGTCGGAAAAAAATGCCGAGGAAAAGGTCGTGTTGCGCAATTTAATAGACTCTGTCATGACCAGCATTAATCACCGGATTGAACGCAACGCGCCACCGCCCGATCCCAACCGAATAAACTATCAGTTAACCGGTTTGGCTAATGACCGTGAGTTCGGCCGATACGACGTTTTGGTGGATTTCTCCCAACTGCCCGATAGCTACCGTACCAGCTTGAGTTTGGCGGTCGGCGACCGAATCTTTAAACCAACCGATTTTATTAGTTCCGACCGTTTACTGGTCTTTTCCGGCATTTCCATTAACGATCGGGTTAAAACTATTGCCTTACTAGTGTCTCCGTTTCCCTTAACCGAACCGAGCGACGGTTGGCAAAATCAAATGACCGAAACCGCCCCGGTCTATCAATACCGTCTCGGTATTAAGCCGTTTCCGTTTCCCGGAGACTACTACTGGCAGTTTTCCGGACGCATTAACCAACCGGCCCAGCTCCGGTTGGAGGAAAAATACGCTACCCGGGAAGCAATCACCAATCCTCACTCTAGCGAAACGACCGATTATGTTCCAACCCTTAAGACCGATCACCTGATCGACTACCAACTCTATCCTCACCAGTTATCTGTCATCATCCGGAATCAATTTCACATTGATCCGCTTCCCGAACAACCGCTTACTAATAGCGTGATCGTAGCAACCAAGAAACCCATGTCCCAAGAGAATGTTCGCTCGTTAAGCTTTACTATAGCCCAATTTTTGAATCCGACAGTTTATCTGGAAAAAACCGGGCGACTACCCGGTCAAGATCCAATGACGCAACTGACGGCTTTGCCCGGTCATAATTATCAACTGATTTTTAAACAAACCACCACAGCTCAACAACAATATGTGTTGGATGCACTCGGTTTTGGCTGGCGACCCCAACTTACGGTTATCGCATCGGCAACTACTTCGTTCGTTAAGCTCAGGTTTTGGCCACGTCAGGTTCTTTGGTTTGTCTTATGGTTTTTACTCACCGGACTCGGCATTTATAGTTTGTGGTTTTACCTGAAATGCCGGCATCCTCAACAAACTAATTGGATTGGACGACTCTGTTTCCGTCGCAGCACGACAACGGTAATCAAAATCCTGGCCGTACCACTGAAATTGGTCTGGCGGTTGATTAAGTTTACATCAAAAAAACAGCGTTTCCTCTGGCTCACGATTGCCGTCAGCGGCATCGTCTTCGACATTTTCCTTTTCCGATCACGCTCTAACTGGCTACTCAACGTTGTTTTTTTGAGTTGGATACTAACCGTGATTGGTTACCAATTCGAGGCGCGCTTGAGCTTTATAACGGCTTTGTTTTATCTGAGTTTGTGTTTGTTGTTGTTGCTTCTCAAGGCTGACTTTATGGCGGAAAAAGCGGCTGTCTGGGGTTATCTGATGCTTGTGGCCGCCGTAATTCAAACACTCATCGCCTTGAAAAGGCCGCCGCCGCCACATTACGCTTTTCGTCGATTCGCCGCCATGATCTTGCCTGCGCGATTCAAAAAAATGCTTAAACGAACCGTCGCCTTTATCTTATTGAATGCGAGTCATCTACGACAAACGCTGCAGCGCTGTTTTCGTAAAATGATCCGCTTGGTCTTTAATCCTTATCCGAAAACCGTTGAAGATTATAGCGCCAACGTCATTAAAGGCCTCTTATTGGGCGCAATCATTATCACTGCTGGATATTACGGTCACCAACAGCTGCGTTTATTTTATCAACGTTACCAACAGCAAATCGCTGCGGAAAACCGCCGTAAACTGTGGAACTCGCTTGTACCGATTATTGACAAAACCGAGCCGTACTTGATCTACCGGGGCATGAAAGTGGTAATTTACGGCCACAATTTCGGCTGGCAGGAAAAACCGTTAATCACCATCGTTAAGGAGGACGGAGAAACGATCTTGCCGGATGAAATCACTGAGTCAATGGTGGTGTTCACGATTCCTCTCACCTGGGACTACGGCGAGATGAATTTCTGGATCGAAAAACCGATCAGTTGGGACAACCAGAACATCACCGCCAAAACCAAAACCGCCCGGATCAGGATCATCCCGGTGACGCCGGACTTCAATAAAGACGACGAAGCGTTTTTCCAGCAGTTGCCGCATCTGAAGCCGGAAACCCGCCAAAGAAACGGATACGAATAATTAACCGTGATAAAATTAATCAACCGATGGTAAAAAAAAGTTTTGTTGTCACCGTCATCTTCGGCGTTAACGCCTTGATTCAGCTGATCAGCCAGGTCGTTGTCACCCGGATCTTCGGCGCCAAACTGGACCTGGACGTTTTTCTGGCGGCCGTGGCCTTACCCACCCTGGCCGTTTCCACCATTTATTCCACCCTCAACGACGCTTTCCTGCCGCTTTACGGCGAAAAAAAAGTCACCCAACCCGACCGTGCCCGCTCCTAC
Organism: Patescibacteria group bacterium; assembly: GCA_023380935.1. Classification (GTDB taxonomy): domain Bacteria; phylum Patescibacteriota; class Microgenomatia; order UBA1406; family GWC2-37-13; genus UM-FILTER-34-12. The sequence goes on along the minus strand of JAMCST010000009.1, from coordinate 66,833 downwards.
TTTATCAGTCACCTGCTGTTTTTTACCGCGATCAGCCTGGTGGTGGCTTTGATCGCCAACCTGCTCGCCCAACCGATCAGCCAGGCGCTCTACCAAGCCCGGAGCGAAGAGTTTGTCCGGGCGGTCGCCCTGCAGATGGGTTATCTGTTTTACAGTTTGCCGCTGGCCACCATCGCCACCTTGTTGGGGGCGCATTTCTATGCCGGAAAAAAATTCAACCGTTTTCCGTTTGCCCAACTGGTCGGCAATCTGACCAACATTGCCATGATCGTCGTGCTCCAACCCGTGATCGGCCCCTGGTCGCTGGTGATCGCCTTTGTCGCCAACCTGTTTTTCCAAATTCTCGTTCTCCTGCCGCCGAAAAAAATAGCGACCGCCCTTAACTCTTTAACCCTTAAACCCGTTAACTCGCCAACTTTTCAACTCGTTAACCCGATAACCTTAGTGGTGGCTTGGCTCCCGTTAATCGTGGCTTACTCAACCTTTCGGGGAGAAACCGTGTTTATCCGCTCACTGGCCGCCGGATTGCCGGCCGGGTATCTGGTTTACCTTAATCTGATCGTCAAGATGTTCACCCTGGCCACCGGAGTGATGACCATCGGCATCCAGATCCTGCTCCTGCCCCATCTGGTGGAGTACTTTGCCCGGCCGGAGCAACACGCCAAAGCGCTGCACCTGGTGAAAAAGGCCAAACTGGTGGCATTGGCCGTTTCTTTTGCCGTCACCATCGCCGTACTGTTGATTGCGCCGCTCCTGATCAACTTTCTGTTCATCGGCGGAAAATTCAGCCGGCAGGACGCTCTGACCACTAACACATTACTGCCGTTATTCGTGATTCCGGCCATCGGGTGGGGGAGTTACGCGGTATTTTTCCAGCCCCTGCTGGCCCTAAAAAAAACCGTGCCGCTGGCGCTGGTCTGTGTCGCGGCCACTGCCCTGGGCTGGATCACCGCCGGGTTGATCAGGCCGGCGTTCGGGCCGCTGTCGGCCATAAGCTTTGGATTGATTGTCTGGCTGGGATTTGGGATAATGGGAGCTGAAGCTTTATGGCAGATTTACAAGAAAAAAATGGAGTTTCTTCCTTTTTAAGATAGGCCTCTATAATAAAACTATGGAATGGAAAATATTGGAGTTTGGGACCTTAGGAGGCGAACGGCCGGTAGCCGAATTTATCAAAAGCCAACCAGCGCAGGTAATTGCCAAAATCGTTCATTTGATCGATCTGCTAGAAATTCATGGAAATCTCCTTAGTATGCCTCATGCTAAAAAACTACAGATTAATCTTTACGAGTTGCGTATCAGAGGACAACAAGAGATAAGAATCGTTTACGGATTTGTCGGTAAAACCATATATCTGGTATCGGCCTTCAAGAAACAAAAACAAAAAACGCCAAAAAAAGAAATCGAGACCGCCAAGACCAGATTGGCAAACTTGACATAATATAACATATATGTTATATTTAACACTAGTATTTTATCAGTTCCAACACAGATATGAGAAACTGGAAACAATTAAGGACAGAACTGTTGCAGAATAAAGCGGTCCAAAAGGAATATGACCAGTTGGCTCCTCGCTATATGGCCATATCCGAATTAATATCGGCCAGAATTAAAAAAGGCATCACGCAAAAACAGTTAGCGCAAAAAATCGGCACCAAACAATCGGCCATTGCCCGCTTTGAAGCAGGGAACATTAATCCGTCCTTGGGATTCTTGGAGAAGATGGCGGAGGTAATGGGATACAAGCTAACTATCAGTTTGTCAAAATAAGGGAACGGCTATTTTTATGGCAGACCTACCGACCGCAACCATTGTCATCCCCACCTTCAAACGTCCCGGTCTCGCCCTGAAACTGGCCAAACAGATCCGCCGGCTTTATCCCAAACTGCAGATCGTGATCGTCGACCAGGAAAATCCCCATCCGCCCGATCATAAAACCTTGGCCAAATTGACGGTCGAATATCATAATCTGCAACACGCCAATACTTCGCTCGCCAAGAATCTCGGCATCAAACAGACCAGGGGAGAGGTGGTGATTTTTTTTGACGACGACGTCGAAGTCACCAAAAACACCATTGCCAATCATCTCCGGCAATACGCGGATCAGCGGGTCGTCGGGGTGGCCGGCCGGGTAATTAACGACGGGGAAGAGGTTCCCAAAAACACCGACCAACCGACCGGGAACACCAATTTATTGGGAACGAAATTCGTTTACCGGTTTTGGAGCACCAAAAATCAGCCGGTTGATTTTGTCTACGGCTGCAACATGTCGTTTCGCAGCGCTGCCCTGCGCCGCACCCATGGGTTTGACCCGGGTTTCCCCAAGATCTTCGAGGAGGTTGATTTGAGCAAACGGATAAGACAATTCGGCCGGATCGTTTTTTCTCCCGACGCTATGGTTTACCACCACAAGGCCGGCGCCGGCGGCATCCGGCCCGAGGAAAGAAAAAACAAACAAAAATTAATCTTTGAAAACTACGGACGGTATCTGGCGAAAAACGTCGTCTTTCCTTTCAGCCTTATTTCTCTTGCCCTGCGCGCCCGTACGGCTTTATCTGCCAACCCGACCGCGGTCATAAATCTATTTTCCGGATTCTTTTCCGGTTTAATGTCCTTGTTGAAACAAAATTACGTTTTGATATTCGTCTTTTTATTGATTGGTTTTCTGCGGTTGTGGAAGGTCCCCGATTTTTTTCTTTTTACTTTCAGCGAAGAGTGGCAGGGCACACTGGCCTGGGAGCAGGTAAAGAATTTCCACCCGATCTGGATTGGCGTCAGTCAGGCCAATATCAATTATTATCTCGGTCCCGGATTCATCTATCTCAACTATCTGCTTTTTCTGGTCAAAAAGGGCGACGTGGCGGTGCTGGCTTATTTCTCTGCCTTACTGGGCATCATAACCACCGCCGTATTGTATTTTGTCACCAAAAATCTGTTTGACCGTAGAACCGCCCTGTTTGCCGGTACATTTTACGGCTGTTCGACGCTGATAAACTACTATGACCGGCGGTTCTGGAATCCGTCTTTTATCCCCCTGATGTCTCTGCTTTTTGTTTATGGTTTAATCAGAGCCGATAAAAATAGTCGCTGGTATATTTTGGTGGCGGCTTTGACCGGCGCCGCATTCCATTTTCATCTGCTGCTATTGCTGTTTGTCCTTCCCGCTCTTTACTCCCTCGTTCACAACTTCCGGAAAATCAGGTGGCAAACCTGGATTGCGATGGCTTTAATTTACTTGACGATCGTCTCACCGCTGATTGTGTTTGACCTGAATCATAACTTCGACAACCTTTTGGCCCCTTACAAAATTATTATCGAGGGCAAAAAAACCGGACTCTACGCCCTTAGCCCAACCAATATGTTGAATCACGTCAATAGCTTGTGGTCGACCTTCGGACGCGTCTGGTTTGTCAAATTGCACTCAAACCTCCAGGACATCGCCCTGGAAACCAATACTAGTAAAATACCGGGGAACATTTTATTGTCTTTGTTGTCTCTGATCGCGCTACTATGGTTCTTTATCAAAAACAGACGCAATGGTTACCAGATTTTTTTCATTTCCATCGCGTCTATACTGCTGGCTTATATCGTCTATCCCAGCTATAACCCGGAGTATTACCTGATGGGCTTTCTGACGATTTTGACCATCTGCGTCGGGTTCTGGCTTGGTTCATTACCCAAACAGGCGGCATATCTGATTATCGGCCTGTTTATGCTGGCCAACCTGGCCACCGTCCTCACCACCACCGACGATTACGGGCTGACTATGAAGGAACGCTTTATCGCCAAAACCATGCGTTTGATAAAAGGCCGGGAGTTTAGTTTGGAAACGACCGGCCCGTTGCCCAATCCGCAATATGCCTATGCCGGGTGGCGATTATTATTTAAGATCTACGGTAAAACTCCATCCAGAAGCAGCGTTGACTCGGTGTTGGGCTGGATTTACCCCGACGAAATATCCAAAAACGAGCCCAAACTGCACGTGGTCGTTTCCGAAAGTCCGGCGCCGATCAAGCACGAACCGGTTTTACCATTCAGGGAAGGGGATTATTACGGCTATGTCTATGAATAATATTGTCAACAAAATAAAGTCAAACTGGTTTTTGATAATGATTGTTCTCGTTTCGGCGTTTTTCCGCTTTTACAAAATCGGTGACTGGTTCACTTTCAATTTTGACGAAGAATACCAGACGTTACTTGCCTGGGAACAGGTCAAAAATTTCCATCCGATCTGGATCGGCGTGAGCGCTTCCAACGTCGGCTTTTACCTGGGGCCGGGTTTTACCTACCTGACCGCACTCTTGCTGAGTATTACTTCCGATCCGATCATCCTGGCCTACTTTGCCTCGGGGTTTGGCGTTATCACCACCTTAAGTGTTTACTGGATCAGTCGACGATTGTTCGATAAGACCAGCGCATTATTTGCCGGGCTGTTTTACGCCGCTTCGGTATTTGTGGCCTATTTTGACCGGCGGTTCTGGAATCCGACCCCGATTGCCTTTATCAGTGTCTGGCTGTTTTACAGTCTGGTGCGGGCGCCCAAACAACCGCGCTGGTTGATCGTCACGGCCATTCTGCTTGCGACCGCCCTCCACGTCCATCTGTCGCTTTTGGCGTTTTGGCCGATCGCCGTGGTGGTCGTCTGGCAGACCCGGAAAAAAATCAATCCGGCCAACTGGCTAATGATGGTCGGCGGTTATCTGCTGGTGGTTTCTCCGTTGATCGTCTTTGATCTGGTCCACCGTTTTGACAACCTACTGATGCCGGTGCGGTTTGTCGCCAAGTTCTTTACCAGCAACCGCGGCGCCGGCAACCTGGTCGGTAATCTTCCGGCGCTGGAAAAGGTGGTCTCCAACTTTTTTTTCCTCAAACTTCATACCAACATCCAGGACGAGTTTGGTCTGGGAATCCACGGCCAGACCAGCCCGGGTTATCCGGCGCTGATCGCGTTGGGAGCGGTAGTGTTTGTCTGGTTGATTTGGCAGTCGCGGCATAATAAAACCATCAGGTTGCTGACAATCAGCCTGAGTTTGTTTGCCTTGGCTTTTTTAACCTACTCGGCCGGCACGGTCCAGTATTTTCTCCTCGGGTTTGTGGCGCTTTTTACCATGGCGCTTGGCCGGTTTTTCCGCCAGCTGCCGCGGCCGTTGGCCATCGTGGCTGTGATCGTCTTTGTCCTGGCTAACACCACCGTACTGGCCACCACCACCCAAACTCAATACGGACTGACGGCACGCAAAAACCTGATAAAAAAAATGCTGCCGTATTTTAGCGACAAAACTTTCTATCTGACCACCCTGTCGCCGGACAAACGCCCGTATCATTCGTCCGGCGGTTGGCGTTATTTATTCAAGGCCTACGGGAAAACCCCGAGCGCCTCGTCGGCCGACCAGTTTTTCGGCTGGATCTATCCCGACGAAATCAGCCGCGCCAAACCGGAAATCAACGTAGTGGTGTCCGAGTACCCGGCCGAACGCCTGCCCGGCCGGCCGACGGCCATATTCCAGTCCGGCGTCTATTATGGTTACATTGTCCAAAATTAAGAAATACCGATCCGGCTTTTCCATCGTTGCGGCGCGGTTACGCCAATACTGGCCGGAGTTGTCGGTAGTGGCGCTGGTGATTTTTCTCCATCTTTATCGGGTGGCCGGCCTGTTTTATTTCGGCATTGATGAAGAATACCAATCGTTGCTCGGCTGGGCTCAGGTAAAAGATTTCCATCCGATCTGGATCGGTTTGTCGGCCGCCAATACCGGCTTTTACCTCGGCCCCGGACTGGTTTACTGGCACGCCTTGCTGCTGTGGCTTAGTCACGGTGATCCGGTGGTTCTGGCTTATGCTGCGGCTTTGACCGGTATTGTGACCATCACGGTATTTTATCTGGTCGGCCGCGACTTGTTTTCCCGCCGCGTCGCCCTGATCGCCACGGCGCTGTACGGACTGTCGGCTTTTATCGTTCAGTATGACCGGCGGTTCTGGAACTCGACCTGCGTGCCGCTGGCCGCCATTTTAATTTACTGGACACTGGTCAAGATCGAAAAACACCCGCGTTTTTTATTGCTTCTGGCTTTTCTCGCCGGCGCCATATTACACATTCATGCCTCGCTTTTCCTGTTTTTGCCGTTGCTGGTTTTTTTCGCGCTCAAAACCGTCATCAGGCACCGACCGCCAATTCTCCTGATGCTGGCGTCCGCGTTCGTTTTCCTTCTGGTTTACTCGCCATTGCTGGTGTTTGATTTTTCCCATCATTTTGACAACTGGAAAGTACCGTTTCATCTGTTGGGTCAAACTGGACAAACAGCCATCACCACCACCATTAGACAACACGCGTCCGTTTTTGTCAGTACTTTATCCCACTACTGGATTATGGACGTTGCCAACCCATTCCAGCAACTGGTGCTGACGTCGGTTTCGGTTCTTACCCTACTGATCTGGTCAACCAAGCGGAAAAATCTGGCCCAGCGATACTTGACCGTCGTCGTCCTTTTATATATCCTGATGTTTTTCTTTTTTCCCGGCACCATCCTTGACTATTACTATCTCGGCTTTTTCCCGTTCCTTGCCCTGGTCTTTGCCGACCTGCTCCAGGTGACTCCGGGAAAGATACTGGCGGGTCTGCTGGCCGTCATCTGTTTTAACCAGGTGCTAACCGTGCTCAGCTGGCCGACCAACCAGGGGTTAAGCGCCAAAAAACGGTTCGTCGTCGCCACCAGCCGGGCGATCGCCGGACGGGCGTTTTATCTGGACACCCGGCAACCCTATCTTTACGACGGCGGCTGGCGTTATCTGTTTATGGTCTACGGCCAGCGCCCGGCCCAGTCCCGCGCCGACACGATGTTCGGCTGGATCTATCCCGACGAGATCGCCAAACAGCCGCCCCGCCTCAAAGTGGTAATCACCACCGATGCTCACGGCCGGTTCCGCTCCATTATCGCTCCCTATGAATAAAAAAATGTTTGTGGCCGTCTCAATGACCGCCTTGGCGGCGCTGTTTATCCTTCAGTGGCACAATGTCTGGTTTTATCCGGTCAAACGGGGGTTTGACGCGGCCGGCCACCTGGCTTATGCCGACTTTATCCGCCGCCACTGGCGCGTGCCGCTGGCCGCCGACGGTTGGGAGATGTACCAGCCGCCGCTCTATTATTTCGTGACCGCTCTCACTCCCGATCTTTTTACCATGAAACTGGTTGGTTTAATCAGTTGGGCGATTATGGCCGCTTCGGCTGTCTGGTTTTTTCACCAGATCTTTAAACAGATGCGCCTGGCGCTGTTGGGAGGCATGACCATTGCGGCTTTGCCGGTGCTGATCAGTCTGACGCCGACCGTTTCCAATGAACTGTTTGCCAGCGCCATGATTTCCTTAGCCCTGATTACTTACGTAATGGCCCGGCAAAAACAACGCTACCGGGTCATTTTCGGCGTTGCCCTGGGGCTGGCGCTGTTGAGCAAATCGACCGCCTTGCTGCTGCTGCCGTGTTTTTTCATCGACCAGTTCTGGATGAGGACGCCGGGGGAAAAAATGCTCCGGTGGCTAAGCCTACCGGTGGCGCTGGCGTTGATGATCGCCGGCTGGTTCTACCTGCGCAATCTGATTCATTACGGCAGCCTGGCGCCGATCAACATCGACCTGCCCCAATTTCACATCGCCCAGCCGCCGGGCTACCGCGATCTGAAGTTTTTCACCGACCTAAGTGATTTCTGGCGGATGCGCCTCTATCACGCCCAGTTTGACTCGCTCTGGGCCGGCACCTATTTTTCCTGGTTTTACGACGGCCACAACCTGGTGGTACCGGTGGTGGTGTTCTCCAAGATCGGCGCGCTGATTGTTTTGTTGTCTCTGCCGCTGGTGGGGCTGGCCGGCCTGGGCGTTGTTTCCTGGTGGCGCAACCGGTCCCGAACCGGAGGGATTTTTCTCGTCTACTGCGTTGTACTGTTGATGTCGTACACCGTCTTTACCGTGCGCTATCCGTTTTACAACTCGGTCAAGGGCAGTTACCTGGCCAGTCTCGCCCTGCCGTTCGGTTACTTTGTCGTCCAAGGGATAACCGGACTACGCTCGATCCGGCGTCAGTTCAACTTCCACCGTCTCACTTTAGGAATGGCGCTATACTTATTAATATATACATTATTAATCATCAGGCATTTCTGGTACCAACCATGGTGGCAGTAGGGAAAAGACAGACAATCACCGCGCTCATTCCGGCTTTTAACGAGGAAAAGCACATCGGCCGCTGCCTCAAGAGCGTGGCCTGGTGCGACCGGGTCGTGGTGGTCTGGATGGGACACGATCAGACCGGCGCATTGGCTAAACAAGCCGGTGCCGAGGTGATCGTCCGTCACCCAATCCGCCAACCGGATTTTACCCTGGTGCAGCAAAACGTCAACTGGGCGATCGACCACGCCGCCACCGACTGGATCTTAAGGATCGACGCCGACGAAACCGTCAACGACGCCTTAAAAAATGAAATTCTTATCATTCTTAACTCGCAACCCGTAACTCGTAACCAAATCGTGGCCTTTGGCATTCCCAGAAACCAGTTTTTTTGCGGCGCGTTTTTGCGGGGCGGGGACTGGTACTACGACCGGCTGGTGCGTTTGTTCCGGCCTAAGTTTGCCCGCTATGATCCGGTGGTAGCGGTGCACGAACAGTTTAAGGTAAAGGGAAACGTCGGTTATTTAACCAACCGTCTTAATCATTACTCACACCCGACCTTAAAAGATGCCGTCGCCAAATTCCGGCTTTATGCCCGGATCGAGGCAGCCGCGATGAGCGCTCCCGTATACCTGGCCTTGGCCAAAATGGTGGTCATGCCGTTCTATGTGTTCGGCCGCTGGTTTTTCTGGCACCGCGGTTATCGCGACGGCTGGCGTGGCCTACTGGCCGGAGCGCTGCGCGGCTGGTACGAAGGACTGATTTACTTTGACTATTTAACTCGGGGTCAACGTAAGGCATAGATTCTACTCACTAGATCGGCAAAACGCAGAAAAGCGGCGGTCCGGACAGTGGATTGAACACAGTGACCGTTTGTCTTAACCATCCCAATCAAGGTCTGTTCTTTAACCCGACGATTCACCGCGCCCTGCGATTTGACGTATTGCTTGATTAGCAGTTGCTCCAACTCGCCGGTTGTCAAACCGGCGCATGATGCCGACGGTTGCGCCTGACTCAACCGGGTCAACAAAAACATCGTCACCGACCGATCAAAAGTCACGGGAAAAACCACGAAAAAACTCAAGTTAAGGGCAACGCTCATGACCAGCGCCGCCAAAAAGGTTTCCCAACCCGGCTGTTTCCAACGCCGGCGACACCAAACGCCGCCCAGTCCCACCAAAACGGTGGCCGCCGCCAGCAAACCCAATCCCCGGTAAAACAACACCTGCTGTTGACGCAATAGGGGAGTGTGAAAAAGAGCGACGAAGATCCCGGAAAAAACGAGGAAAACGACCAAATAATTCAAGCCGATGCGTTTCATGGCATGTGTTTTATCTGCGTGTAAAGTGCCTGACTGGTTTGTAACTGAGCGGTGGTGTTGACGCCGATCCCGACAAAGCGGAAATCAACCGGCAGGGCAACGATCTTTTTTCCTGAGTTGATGGCCATGTCGATGAACTCGTTGATGTAATACTCGCCGGTCACTGGTGATTTTTTAATCTGATCCTTGGTTTGCCTGGCATACTGATAATCAAAGCAGTAAAAACCGGCGTTCAGCTCTTCGATCTTCCGTTCCTCGGGTGTGGCGTCTTTTTGCTCGACGATCTTGACGATCTTTCCCGACCCGTCGCGTACCACCCGCCCCCAGGCCAACTGGTCCGGATCAGGATGTTTGACGGAAATCAGACTGACAACGGCTTGCTGGTTTGCCTGGGCCCGGAGGAGCTGGCGGACAATCGCCCTGGTGTAAAACATCATGTGGTCGCCATAGCCGACCAATACCTGGGTAACGGGCAAGCGTTGTTTTTCCAGGTAGTCAATTACCACCTTCAGAGCGTGACCGGTACCCAGCGGCGCCGACTGGTCGACAAACTCGACCGACTCGCCGCGCAGCGCTTCCTTGACGCTGTCGGCAAACGCGTGCACCACCACGATGGTCCGGTCGGCCATGCCTTTATACAAATCAACCGCATAGTTAATCAGCCGCTTGCCGTTGAACGGCAGCGTCACTTTATTGATCTGATGGGAATTGATCCGCGTCCCTTTTCCGGCAGCCAGTATCGCTCCAATGATCATACAATAACAGTATATTATATCAAAGTGGCGTTGTTTTCCTAGTCCGATGGTCATGGTATATAATTGCTCCATATGGTGGATCCGGAAAGAAGAAACAAGCGCATTGCCATGGCGGGCAGCTCGGCTTTGGGAGTGCTGGGTTTCGGATTAGGCGCGGCGATTCAGCAAGCGCTGACGATCGGTGTCGAAAAAATGACCACCCGGATTCCGTCTCAGGAATTCGCCCTGCTGGGCGCGGCCTTCATCGCTCTTTCCCTGGGAATCGGCACGGCCTGGGAAATCCACACATTAAAAAAGGCCAATTACTCAGCCAATCCCGTTGCCACGGCCATCTATAACAGAACCGGACGGCCGGCGCTCTCGACTCTACTCGCCGTGCCAGTCTTAAACGCCATCAATCCCACTACCTGGATCAATCTGATTAAATCAGTCAGAGAGAGTAGTTTTAATCCGCTCGTCGCCACCTTACTTGTCGCATATGGAGGCGGTTTGCTTGTGACGTTGCTCAATAACCGCATTGCCCAAACCCATCCGCGCGACCAGTTGACGACTCAGGCGCAACGATGGCTTTCTCACCTGCCGCGAAGAAAACCATCTACTGCAACCGCTGCAGGTCGGCCTCGACCATCATCTTTACCAGAGCGTCAAACGACGCCTCGGGCTGCCATTTCAGCACCCGATGCGCCTTGTCCGGCTTCGCCTTCAAGTCCGGCACCTCGGCCGGGCGTTTGTAGCGCGGGTCAATCACCACGTATTTCTTCCAGTCGCTGATTCCCGCCGCGCTAAAGGCCTTTTCCACGAACTCGCGCACGCTATGGTTCTCACCGGTTCCCACCACATAGTCGTCGGGCTGGTCGTGCTGCAGCATCAGGTGCATTGCTTTAACATAGTCTCCGGCAAAGCCCCAGTCGCGTTTGGCGTCGAGGTTACCCAACCGCAGCTCTTTTTTTAACCCGAGTTTAATCCGGGCCACCCCGTCACTGATCTTGCGCGTGACAAACTGGATGCCACGGATCGGAGACTCATGATTGAAAAGAATGCCGTTGCAGGTAAAAAGACGGTAAGACTCGCGGAAATTGACCGTCATCCAATAAGCGTATACCTTGGATACGCCATAGGGACTGCGCGGGTGAAACGGCGTGGCTTCGTCCTGATAGCCGTTGGTGTTGCCCAGACCGAACATTTCCGACGTCGAGGCTTGATAGTATTTTGTCAGGGGCGAGAGCGACTTGATGGCGTTGAGCAGGTAGAGCACGCCGACGGCGTTGACCTCGGTTGTCAACTTGGCCTGGTCCCATGATCCGCCCACAAACGACTGCGCCGCCAGGTTATAGACCTCTTCCGGACGGACGTTTTTTAAAACATTGATCAACGATGACTCGTCGGTCATGTCGCCGTCGACAAACTCGACCCGGTCGGTAATCCCCAAAAAGTCGAGGTTGGAAAAGTTGGGATTGGAATAACGCCGGACCAAACCGTAGACTTTGTAATCTTTTTCCAGCAACAAACGCGCCAAATATGGACCGTCCTGACCGAGAATCCCGGTAATCAAGGCCGTTTTTTTCATATAGAATTGATTAATTGATCACCCTAGACACAAGCTCTAATCATACTATATTTTTTCCCAATATTCTATTGACAAACCGCGCGCGTTCGTGACGTGGACGATACGATAGCCTTGCGCTCTCAAGGGTGTACGATAGTCAACGCCATAAATCTCCGTAGTATAGGGGATTACGGTCAACCGGCGATCGGTCTTCGTCAATCGGTTAAGCGACTGGACATCGGCCAAGCGAATATCCGGTCGATAGTAAAGCAGCGCGTCGGCCGAAGGAACGATCATGTATATTTTTGCCTGCCTGGGCAGTTGAGCCGCCAAATTCTTCCAGTCATCACGGTGGAACTGCGGCAGGACAAGATAGGCCAGCGACCAAAGTCCCAACCCCAGCCCGATCAATAACCTGATGGCGGACGACGGGATCCGCCGGAAAAAACGGGGCAGTGTTCCGGCTCCGATCGCCAACAAAACCGATGTGACCGGCAGCAAATACAAAAAGCGAAAATACTGGAGTAGCGGCGTTATAAAAGAAGCGCACCAGCCGAAAATTATCGGGGCAAAAAGCAAACCGGCAAAAAAACGGTGACGCCGCACACCGTTCGCCACGCCGGCCCCAACAATCAGCAGCCAAATTCCGGCCAACAGATAATAAACCGGTTTGGGAGAGAAACTGATGCGGCCGGAACTGAACTTGATCGGGATCAGCACGAGGTTCTTCAGGGTGGCTTTTCCCAGCACCGCGCTCCAGTTTTTCACCAGCGGCACAGTGGCGCGTGCATTGGCCAACTGCAAACGCAGCAGGGGGAATAACGCCATACCAGTAATTAACGTGGCAGAGGCGATCAGCGCGGCGGTACGGTAGCGCTTTTTCAGGATCAGCAACACAAACAGCGAAGCCAGATAAAAACCGGCGCCGTAAAACGTCAGCAGACTCAGACAGGCAGTCAACCCCGCGACCAGGTGCCAACGCGACCAGCGCTGGGGCTGCGATTCCAGTCTGACAACCGCATAAGTCAACCACACCAAAAACAGCGTTACCAGCATGTACATCCTTGCCTCCTGGGAGTAATAAACAATCAACGGATTCACCAAAAAAAACACCGTTGCCCAAAACCCGACCGCTTGGTTTTTCACGGCCTTACCGATTAGATAAACCCCATAACCCGCCAGTAATGCGGCGATCACCGACGGCAGGCGCAGCGCCGCCTCGGACAAGCCGAAGACGCTGCTCCATCCCTTAATCAACCAGTAATAGAGCGGGGGATGAAAGTCAAACGGCGAGAATCGGCTGACCAACCCGGCATAACCAAACTGTCTGATTGCCCGGGCGGTGGTGGCCTCGTCAAGCCAAAGCGATTGATGCAAACCCACCAAACGCAGCAAAAACGCGCCGGCAAACAATAAAGCTAATGCGAGATTCATATTAAATAATATAACATAACCGTCCGGATCACGATTTTGCTACAATATAGTCTCATGATCCCCACCCTAGTCGGTTTTGTCAAGCGCCCCACCAGTCGCCATGTGATCGTCAATACCGCCGGCAACTACCTTAACGTCGTGTTCACGGCGTTTTTCGCCCTGTTGCTGGTACGGATCATGACGCCGGCCCAGTATGGCGTCCTTACCGTCCTGTTAAGCATCGCCTATGTGCTGGCCAATCTGCTCGACTTCGGCACCACCGCTACGATCTACTCCTATCTGCCGCCGCTGCTTGACAAAAAAGACGAATCGATTCACCGGTTTGTCAAAACGATGTTTTTTTACCAGTCGCTTTTTTCCTCGGTGGTGGTTGCGCTGCTGTTGGTGTTTTTTCCGTGGCTGGACCGGTTTTTTTTCAAGACCGGCGCGCCGGTCTGGGAACTCTACCTGACCGCGGCCATGGTGATGTTTTTCATCTGGCAAAACACCGGGCTCAACTTGTTGTTTGCCGCCAAACGGTTTTTCCCGGCCAACCTCTATCTTAACGCCGCCAACCTGGTTAAAGCCGCGGTCATTGTCGGCTGGGCGCTGGTCGGTCACGTTTCCATCGGCCTGGTGCTGTTCGTATTCGGGATCGTCGGGCCGACGGTATTTTTTGCCTTGTTATTCGTCAAAAAAAAGGCGCTGGTCTTCAGCGTCATTAAGGCCGGAGTTGACCGGAAGGAATTTCGTTTCCGATACACCCTGACTTATTTTCTCGCGTCGCAGTTTTACAACCTGTCGCTGCGCACCGACCTGTTCCTTTTGTCGTACTTTCGCTCCAAAACCGAGGTTGGCTACTACGGCCTGGCGCAGAAAATCATATTGACCGTGATCACCTCGGTCACCAGCATCACCCAGGTACTGTCGCCGCTGTTTTCCAAAGCGAAAACGCGCGCCGAAGTGTTGCACCATCTGAAAACCGGCCTGCTTTACCTGGCTCTACCCTCCGGACTATTCCTGGCGCTGTTCCTGTTACCCAACCAGGTATATTATCTGTTTTTCACCACCAAATACGCCCAGACCGCCATGATCACCAAAATGCTTAGCCTGCCCTTTATTCTGTTTACCCTGATTAATTTGCCGCTGCTGTTTATTCTTTACACCGTCAAAAAACCCCAGGTCATCCTGGTGGCTAACGTTATCTTTTTCCTGACGATTGCCGTTGGTTGCTACGGATTCATTCCGACATACGGAGTGCGGGCGCCGCCGGTGGTAATTGCCGTGGCCCTGGTCATTGCCTGCATTATCTTGAGCGGTGCATCGGCACGCTATCTGCGAAGATTACCCTTACCAACGAACCGTCGATAAAACGTGATGGTAACTCGCTTGAGCGGGCGTCGAGGTTCCTTCGATGGTGGCTCCGGTAATACCGGCATAAGCTTTAGCGATCATTAAACCAATATGGTCTTGTCTGTCTCCTTCCGGAAAGAAAGGAAGACGATTAACGTCAAGGACAAACGGTTGCCGGGATTGGTTGACAATGTGAACGTCCCTACTTGTCGCTGCCACCCCGACCGGAACAAGATGGAACTCGTCTTCGCTTACCTCTCTTTGCGCCTTGGCGGCGTTGGTGGCGAGATTATAGGCAATTATTGCCTGGGTTCCGTTTACCTGTCCGTCGTAGCCGGAAGGACGGTAATATAGTTGCGGATCCACCCCGGCCGCCGTTAAAACCGTGGATAAGGCAACAGCCTGAGAGAATAGCCGCTTAAATTCTCTGAAGTCGGGTTGGTTAAGAAAACGCACTGAACTGGCTAAAACAGGAAACATCGCCAGCATCGCCTTTGCCTGCTGGGTAACGCCGCGTGCGTCAGAAACTATCCTGGCCAGTCTTTGATCCATGGGGTCGGCGGCAGCGGCCAATGTCAAAACAAACTCTACTCCTTCTAGTCTTTCATTGGGATTATCCGCGCCAAGCGAAAAATTTTTCACCAACCTTGGGTACAAGTGGCTGGCTATCGCATAAGGATAACCTAAGGTATTTTTAAAATCATGCCAGACAAAGTGGTCTTTGCTCTCCCGACCGATTGGGGTAGAGAAATGATCTTGATGTGCCACCATATAGCTGGCCAGATTTAACCAGGTGGTTCGATCAGGTCGACCGATATGTTCAGTTGAATATCCCATAGTATAAATTAATCAAACAAAACTATATTATAGCAGATTGGTCTGGAGATGGTAGTAGGGTGGCCGGTTTTTGTAGCGCCGCACCGCCATGCTGACGATTTCCTCGATAAAGTCGCCGTAGTCCATCCCGACCATTTTGGCGCAGTTGGGAACGCAGTCGCCGATATTAATCGAAGGGTTGGGATTCAATTCCAATACGTAAGGATTGTCGTTTTTATCAACTCGGATTTCCACCCGGCCGTAGTCATGACAGTCAAGAATATTATAGGTATCCAAGGCGATCTCGCTGATGAGCGACTCCAGTTTTTTGTCGATCTTCGGCGGCCGCTGCACCACGATACACCGGTCATATATTTCATCCTCGTCCCATTTGGCGGCAAACGGGTAGATGTGCCAGTAGCCCTGCGGCAGGTTCTTGAAGATCGAGCGGGACAGGGGCAGGACGCGCAGGTCGGTCTCGTCGCTGCCGATGATCGAGACGTCGTATTCGTCGCCCTCGATATACTCCTCGATCAGCGCCGGCCGGCCGACGTCAACGATAATTTTTTTCAATTGTTTTTCCAGTTCTTGGCTGTTGGTGACCACCGAGTCGTTGGTGATGCCGATTGAGTTGTCGGTGTTGCCGGGCTTTACTATCAGGGGGAACTTCAACGAATCATCCAGCTCGTCATCAATGGTATAGGCATAATCCCAGCGGGGCGTGGGAATATCGTGAAACGCCAGCAGTTTTTTGACGCGGATCTTGTCGATGCACAGCGCCAGGGTGAACGGATTGGAGCCGGTGTAGGGAATTTGCAGCGTGTCGAGAATCGAGGCGGCGTGCGGTTCCAACAAACTCGAGTCATTGATCCGTTCGCAGACGTTAAAGACAATGTCGACGTTGGAACGACGCAGCTCGTTAAATACCTGAGGCAGGTTGTTGAAATCAAAAAAACTGATGCGGTAACCGCGCTTTTCCAGCGTCTTCTGGATGTTTTTTCCGACCGACATCAGGTCCTGCTCCACCGAATTCGTTTCCTTTTCGTAGATGTTACAAGCAATGCCGATATGGAGCTTGCGCTGGTTTTTTCGGGAGATCCGCCGGATCGTCTCGATTTTCGCCGCGCCGCGCAACAAATCTTTTCTCAACGCGGCGCTGGAAAACGAGTTGAGCCGCGTCGTTTTCCCGATCGATGAGGCCGGATCGAACTTGGCCACGCGATAGGAGATTTTTTTCATCGCTTCCTGGAGATTGTCCCCGGCATCGATGGCATTTTCTCCGGTGACGGAAATCCAACCCAGGTATTCGTATCCTTCCGGAGGCACCAATACCGCCTCGCCGATTTTTTTATGGAAATGGACCTGGTCCACCTGACGCAGTTTTTTTATTCCGGGGTCAACCTCAAACTCGGCCAACAGGCCGGAATGAACGGAAAGAAAATCGCGGCTGACCACATAGCGGAGCGGGATGTCCGGTTTTTTGATTTTGATATACTCGCCGAACGCGATCTTGACGGCGTTCTCGATCAAATCAACGCTCCAGGCCTGCTTGACCGAACTATAGATCTCGTCACCTCCCAAACGCAGATTCACCTCCAAAGGAAACGCGCCTTTTTTGGTCGATTTGGCCTCAAAATGGATGCAGCCGTTCTGGATCCCCAGCTTTTCCAGGGTTTCTTCGGCCATTTCCATCAACTCGGCCTGGTTTTTTTCCGGGAGGCTGGACGGCGTCTGCCGGCCGGTTTCCACGAAAAACGGCTCATCGGTCTGGTCGTTGTCCGAGATGGTATAGAATTTGATTTTACCGTTTTGGATGAGAATATCGATGTCCACCTCGTCACCATCGATATATTCCTCAACCATGATTTCACTGCCGTCGTTCAAGGCCGACTCTACCTGGGACGAGAGGTTATTTCTCACATATTGGTAAGTCTCTTCCAATTCTTCCTTGTCTTCAATCTTGACGACGTAGGCGCTGCTGGAACCGAAAACCGGTTTTATCACCAACGGGAAGCCGAATTTCTTTTTCACGGAAATCAAATCGTCGCTGTTCCTGATGATTTTGAACTGCGGCGCGGGAATGTGGTTTTCGCTGCAGAATTTTCTAAACAGCGCTTTGTTGCGGGTTTTTTTGGCGATGGCGTAGGGGATACCGATCAGTTTCAGTTTCTCCGCCAGTTTGGCGGTCAGCAACACGTCGTCTTCCCAATAGGTAATCACGCCATCGATCTTCACCTGGGGATGGTCGTTGAGAAAATTTTCCACCGCCTGGATCGCCTCGGCATGATGGTTGTTGTCCGCCACAATCCAGTAATCGGCATAGGGCAAGGCCCAGTTCTTTTCCTGGTTGAGGATGATCGCCGTTACACCTAGTTTTTTGATGCGCTGGAGGACAAACCGTTTTTGCGGGTAACCGGTGCCGACGACCAGTAGGGTTTTATTTTCCATGATTGGCGTAATCGCCGTTGGGGGTCAACGGCAATAATTTTTTTCCGGCGGCGTCGCGCATCGTATTGAGCAACAGACGCTTGAGAATTTCGCTAAAAGGGATCTCGTACATGTCAAGCAATGATCCCATGGCGCAGGCGTTTTCCTTCGGCCCGAAGGCCGGGTTACTGTTGGCGTCGATGAAATAGTAACGGCCGGAGCTGTCCAGGCGCACGTCGAACTTTCCGTAATCCGACATCCGGGTAATCTCAAACGCCCGCTTGACGTATTCCTTCAACAGGTCATCCTCGTGTTTCTGGTAAGCGATGGCGTCTTTGTTTTTTTCCAACCACTGGAGCTCGAATGAGGCAAATTTATATTTCCCAACCGTCTGATTGAATACTTTTTCCGCCAGATAGACTTTTTTGTTCAACCCCTCAAACAGCAGCGCGGTGATTTCCCGGCCGACGATGAATTCTTCCACCAGTACCGGTTGATGATAGGTCTTGATGAGAAACTTGACGCGCTCGCGCAGGTGCCTTTCGTTTTCCGACACCGCATCTTTCGTGATCTCTACCGCCCCGTGAATTTCGTTCAGTTTGGAAATGAGAGGAAAACGCAGATTGGGATCAAGCGGATCGGTATGACTATTGAAAAGCTGATAGTAGGGAACCGGGATCCCGTTCTGTTGGAGCAGTTTACGGATGAGAAACTTGTTATATGACAACGACTCGCCCAAGATGCCGCCGCCGGTGTACGGGATCTCCAGAAACTCGAGCATGGCGGGAATGGTCGCGGCCAGATATTCGTTACCCTTGACCGAGGCAACCAGATTAAGCACGACGTCGGGCCGGTGGCGCTGCAATTGCAGTGGCAACCGCGGCGTTCCCGGATACAGCTGTACCTGCAGTTTGAGGCGCTTGAGATAATCGGCAATCACTTCGGCCTCTTTCAACGCATCCTTCTCGGTAATGTACTGATCCTCGGTGGGAAAGTATTCCCGTCTTACCTCACTATAAATGACAACAACCTTTTTGGGAAAATCGTGGTGATAAGAATTTAAGGGGGGTTTTTTGACTTTTTTTTTGCTGCGGTTTTTTTTCATGAATAATAAAACATTAACATTATTGTGTATTTTCACAAAAAGTCAATACCAATTTATGATCACCGTTTGTTTGAAATACTTGAAGAGAATTACTTCTTTTACTCTAACGTTTCTTAAACAAGTTTAAGAACGTTAAGCCCTTTTTCTTGTTTCGTGATATTCTGATATCGATCTTTCAATCCCGGCCACTTGCGTTAGGGTAGAATCTTTATCGTCTTTCAATTCCTTAACAGCAATAAAGGTATAATTTTGCGGTATTAATTTGTCTATCATTTTCTTTAGTATTAATAATACCCGCACTTGACGATCATCACTATATAGTTGTCCTTTAAGAATGTCTAATATAGTTTTTGCCATATTATCTAGATCTGTAGAATCGTAATCTTTTTTGGAAATGAAATACTGGACAATAAAAACAAGAACTTCGTTTTCTGTTGGAAATTGTCGCTGTTGTATTTCTGTAAGCCGATAAGATATAGAAGAAAGTAGCATTTTCTTATATAGGTCTCTTAATTCGTGTTTTCTTCTTTTAACGATGGTTTCCGGACATTTTCCACACTTAATATAGGCTTCTGTTGTAGTTGGGATAAGGTTTAAAACCCCAGTGTAAAAATCGTATCCCTGTAGAGGGAGTTTTTTCTTGCCCATTAAATAGAACAGTAATACCTTACTGCACCTTTACTATCAGTTTCTCTGATAACTTTTTCTTTAGAAACTGGTTTACCGGATTTAGTATAATAATCGACCCGAAGTGCTCGGTTTTTGTATTTTGTAGCTATCACGACTAACTCCGGTCCTTTTGAAGCTTTCATTTATATAGTAAATCTAAAATTACTAATTACTATTAGCAAACCTTTAGTAGGGCTTTTCTCTAGATTATATAGTAATTAAATAGTCACTTTAGTGTAGCTGGTTGCTTAGTATTTGTCAAGTAATAAATAACTTTTAGACCATTAAAACGCCCTAACATACTCAATATAAATTTGGCTGTTTTTATAGTGTGCGCGCTGTTTACCTTCCCGTGGTAGAATAAAAAAATGAAATGGGTCATCATGACGGCGGCCGGTTATGCGGCGGCTAAACAAGAGTTAAAACAGCTCCGGGAAAAACGCCCCGGGGCAGTTTCCGAGCTGCAGACGGCGCGCGCCCTGGGAGACCTGAGCGAAAACGGCGCCTACCGGGCTGCCCGCTGGCGGCTGTCCGGCATTGATCGGCGTTTGCGCCAGTTGGAACGGATATTAAAAACGGCCCGCCTTCCTCAAACCCGCTCCGCATCAACGGTGCAGGTCGGATTTTCAGTCACGGTGGTTAATGATAATAACCAAGCCCAAGAGTTCCATCTGGTGGGCGACTACGAAGCCGATCCGCTTAACAATAAAATTTCCTACCGGTCGCCGGTCGGCCGGGCATTGCTGGGACAACGGGTGGGGGAAACGGTCAGCGTCGATCTTCCTTCCGGAAAATTCACTTATCAAATCATAAAAATCAAGCCTTCTTGACTTATTGCGACTAATATGCAATAATTTGCCAATGAACCGGACGGCCATCAAACACCAACTGCGGGAAAACGGACTGCGCCTGACCCGCCAACTTGACCAGGTGCTGGGCGGATTGACCGATTCTCCTCAAAGCGCCGGCGCCATTTTCCAGCGCCTGCGCCGGAAAAATATCCGCATCGACCGGGCCACGGTTTACCGAGTACTTGACCGCTGCGTTTCTCTTAATCTCGTACTGAAAACCCGGTTTCAGGAACAAACCGCCCGTTACGAACTGGATTCAACGCGCCATCATCATCACCTGGTCTGCGACGGTTGCGGCCGGGTCGAGGATGTGATAATCAAAGAGGAACAACTGCTGAAACTGGTCGACCGCCAGAGCGACTTTTTTATCCGGCGCCATAATTTAGAATTTTTTGGCGACTGTCATCGATGTCAAAAACGTCATTCCCAATCACATTGAAACGTCTGATTTTAGCTGCCAGCGTACTTGGCTTATTCATTTTGGCCGGTTATCTTCTCAGACACCGTATCCGGACGCAGCAGTCAAACCGCCAGTCCCACCGGTTGAAAATCGTGGCTTCATTTTATCCGTTGTATTTTTTCACCAGTCAGATCGCCGGTGACAACGCCGACGTCACCGACCTCGTTCCAGCCGGAGCCGAGCCGCACGACTATGAACCGACGGTCGGCGACATCGTAAACATCGACAACAGCGACGTCCTGGTGATCAACGGCGCCGGACTGGAACCGTGGGCCGACCGGCTGCATCAGGAGTTGACCGACCGGAAGATTGCCGTGGTGGCCGCCGGCCAACCCCTGGCCGACCTGAGTCTCAAAGAAGACGGCCGCAGCCAGACCGACCCCCATGTCTGGCTTGATCCGGTGCTGGCCCAGCAGGAAGTAAATTTGATTGCCAAAGCGTTAATGGCGCGCGATCCAAACCACCGGTCGCAGTATGAATCCAACCGGATGGCCCTGGTCCAGAAATTGGAGCAACTCAACCGGGACTTCAAACAAGGATTAGCGCACTGTCAACAAAAAGACGTCATTACTTCCCATGCCGCCTTCGGTTATCTGGCGCGCCGATACGGCTTGACCCAGGTCGCCATCCAGGGGATCAACCCCGACCAGGAACCCTCGCCCCGGCAGCTGGCCCAAATCGTCAACCTGGCAAAACGGGAAAAAATCCGCTATATTTTCTTTGAGACCCTAGTCAGCCCGCGCCTGGCCGACACCCTGGCGCGCGAGGTCGGGGCGAAAACCCTGGTGTTCAACCCGCTCGAAGGACTGACCCAAACCGAACAGGCGACCGGCCTGAACTATTTCACCGTCCAACAAAACAATCTTAGCCATTTGCGCACTGCGCTCCAATGTCGGCAATGAAAGACGACGCGATCGTAAACATCAACAACGTCGGTTTCCGCTACCAACACGAGCCTGTACTGGAAAATATCAACCTGACGATCAAATGGGGCGACTTCCTGGGGCTGGTGGGACCGAACGGCAGCGGAAAAACCACCCTGCTTAAAATTATCGTCGGATTGATCAAGCCGGACAGCGGATCGGTCGAATTGTTTGGGCAATCGCAGTCCCGCTTCACTGACTGGGCCAAGATCGGATATGTCCCGCAAAAGGCGGCGTTGTCCAACCCAACTTTTCCGGTTACCGTGGCCGAGGCAGTCGGCATGAACGGCGGCGATCCGGAAACCATCAGACGCGCCCTGGCCGGCGTGGCCATGGAAAACAAGATGACGCAACCGCTCAATGAACTGTCCGGCGGCCAGCAGCAGCGCGTATTTATTGCCCGCGCTCTGGTGTCACGACCGCAGCTGCTGATTCTTGACGAACCGACAGTCGGAGTGGATATTGATTCGCAGTTGCAGTTTTATCGGCTTCTCAAAAACCTCAACCAAAAACACGCCCTGACGCTGGTGTTGGTTTCCCATGACATTGACGTGGTTGCCCACGAAACCAAAACCGTCGCCTGCATCAACAAAACCTTGATTTGCCACGGCGAACCGCACACCGTACTGCGCGGCGATTTTCTCGATCAGTTATACGGCCGGCCGGTGCGCCTGTTAATGCACAATCATTAAAACAATATGGAATCAATGTTTCAGTATGGTTTCATGGTCCGGGCATTTGCGGCCGGTTTGGTGATTGCCGTGACCGCGCCGCTGATCGGCAGCTTTCTGGTGATCCGGCGGTTCTCGCTTGTGGCCGACACGCTGTCGCACGTTGCCCTGGCCGGCGTGGCCATCGGGCTGTTGACCGGCACTCAACCGCTTATCACTACCGTCATCCTCACCATGATCGTGGCCTTCCTGATCGAGGCGATCCGCAGTCGTGGCCGCCTGCCGGCCGAGGCGGTGCTGGCGATCTTTTTGCCGGGTGGACTGGCCTTGGCCGTCGTCTTGATCAGTTTTGCCAACGGCTTTAACGCCGGTCTGTTCAGTTACCTGTTCGGCAGCATCACCACCGTCCAGCCTGATGAGGTCTGGCTGATTTTGCTGCTTGGACTGGTGGCGGTGGTCACCATCGTCCATTTTTACCGGCCGCTGCTTTATTCTTCGTTTGACGAAGACAGCGCCCGCGCCAGCGGTATCAACACCAAAACGATCAGTCTGGTGCTCATGTTGCTTACGGCCGTTACCGTCTCGTTGTCGATGCGCATTGTCGGCGTGCTGCTGATCGGGGCGCTGATGGTCATTCCGGTCACCACGGCCATGCAGGTCAGCCGCAGTTTTAAACAGGGGATTTTTTTGGCTATTGCCCTGGCGCTGGCGGCGGTAACGGCAGGATTGGTAATGGCCTACTATCTTAATCTGCCGGCCGGCGGGGTGATTGTTTTATTGTCGCTGGCGCTGTTTGCCGGCGTCACGCTTCTGAAACAGACGGTTAAATAACGCTTTCTGGCGTTACGCTGTCCATCTTCGCGTCGGCCAATTCAAAGATTACGGCTGATTGATCCAAGGAACGATTAATGACTACGTGGGGCACGAACGGCGGCACCATGATCAATTTAATTTTGCCGGCAGGATTCATCTTTTCTTCGTGTTTATTACCGGTTTCGTCCTCCCAGATAAAAACCAGATTTCCAATGCCGATAAACCACTCGCGGCGCGCGGATGTCTATGATTCCCACCGACTCCGCCGGGCCCAAGGTAAACCAATTGCCGATCTCTGATGACGGCGCGGTCAACCGGCACGTCATCAAGATTTAACACCCATACGTCGCCGTTGTCTTTTTTATAAGTAAAACGTAGTTCGATAATCTTTGGTTCGGCAGAAACCGGAATCATTTTCGTTTAGTTAATTAATTAACTAAATAAACGGCATTATTTTTCCCGCCGGGCATACAGGTCAATTTTATATCCGTCCGGATCTTGAACAATGGCATATCGCTGTCCCCAAAAAGCGTCCCACGGCGGTTTAACAACGGTGAAACCAGCCGCCTGAACTTTTAGGCATGTCTGATCAATCTCTTCGGGCCGATCGTACTGGATTGCGAAGGGAGAGTGATTGCTCGGTTTTGGCTCCTCGCCGATGATTTCCTTAACCAGTTCCTTTTTATCAATCATCAGCCGCGCCGATCCGTCAGTAACAACCGCCTCAATATGACGCTCATCGCCTTTCAATGCCGGAAAAACAAACCCCAACAACTGATAAAATACGATCGTGCGCTTCAAATTACCGGAGCTGACTCCAACCGCGTCAAGTTTCATAGATTAATGATAACAAAAATTAACTACTTTTTGGCTCTCCGGTAAAGAAGCAGCCGGGAGATCCAGGCATGCGGCCGAAACTCGGTCAGGTAGAAGATAATGAATATACCAAGAACAGCATAGCCGGCGTCAAAGACGTTCGGATGAGAAAAAAAGCTCGCCAGTTGAAACGGCAAAAGGATAATCGATAATCCGACCAACAGATCAACCCCCCAGTTTTTTTTGTACATCAATCCGATCGCTCCGGCGATTTTTACCGTTCCCAACAGAATCAAGTACATCACCAGATAAGTATGGTGGGTAAAGAGGTGGGGGACAATCCGTTCGCTCAACCGCGCCAACAAATCGTGGGGGTCCTCGCTCAACTCCTGCGACACCAGTCGGGTGTAAAGGCGGAAGATCTGGCTGCCAAAAAAAACGATACCGATGCCGGTTAACAGTTCCGCCAGTCCGAAAATCAGTTTATAGGCGACAATGTACCAGGAAACGTGAAACTCTTGCTCAATTTTTTGCTCCAGTTTTTTTGCTCGCATAGGTTAAAGTATAACGGATGACTGGTGGAGGTTTGGGAGATTAATCGTCCAAAACGGCAACCGCCAGCCGTCCTTGTCCAACCAATGCGCCTGCTTAATGTGTACTTCCGGATCGCCGGGATAAACCTTCATGTTGTCATACAACGGTTGCGACAGGTCGATGACTTGCATATTGCTTCTTTTGAAGGGACTGTTTAGTCAACTGATATCGATCAGTATAATATGATTAGACTCTGGATTCCGGCATATAAAATCCCCGTGCGGCAGCCGCAGCCGTCACCCTCCAGCCGAATATAATCTATTCCACTCTGATAAGCCCGATTATCTAGGTTACCCAGAAATTCTAGTAGATGAGACTGTCAAGCACGAGAAAAACTGGCGAATTATTTGTTCTCGATTAAATAGAGCGGCCGATTAAAAGGCAAAACGTCAAATAATTGCAGTTTCCTGGAAACAATCTCATACATGTCTACTCCGCGACCCTGATCTAAAATGTCCCTCAACGGGATCGGTACTCGATCGTGCTGGAATTCGGGCTCCTGAAAACGCAATAGGGCGTTTTCCGGAACGATAAAACCATTACCGTCAGGAATCGCTTGGGCTATTATTCGGGTCAAAGTCGTATAGGCGTCATGAGTTTGGCCGGTGGAGTTGAATTGCCGCTTGACCGACTCATAAGTCGCTTGGGATCTGTCTATTGCCGACAACTTCAGGTGGGGCGTTTGACCGGAGACGTCTAGCACTCGTCCTCCTCGCAATATGGCCGTCAGCATCGGCCGAAGACTGTCCCAGCGATAGCGCATATTGTCTTCATTTATCTCCTTTCCGGCCGGATAACCGCCCATCATCAGTACCCTTTTATCAAGGGAATACCGGCGCAACATTTCACCGGTCAGCCTTAAAGCCAGGGCCCTGGTCGGATGGTTTTCGGGAACCAGCGGATCAATCAACGACCCCAGGAAATCTTCGGACCGCGTCAGGGATTCGTCTTTTTCCCTGATCGCCGCGTGATATTGCATATCACCTAATATTGCCTGCCTTGTTTCGCTACCCGGCTCTCCGGCCATACATCTGGGCATGCCAAAACTAACGGCGGCCACGGTATCAGAAAACAGTTTGGATTTGGTTACAAATTCCGACAAGCGCCAGGGATTGGCAGCCAAGGCCTTTTCGTCAATCGGATTGCCGAACTGGTCTGTCAGTAGCTTGGCCGCCATCTCGGCCTTCAATGCACTAATCCGTTGGGTTTTTTGCGCGGTTAAGTTGTCCTTTTCGGTTTGTTGACCATTGAGATTGGTTTCCTGGGTACGAACAGTCCCGCGTTTTTCCGCTAAATGCGCCCCTCCTTCCGATTGTGCCGCCTTGGCCTGTTCCTCGTCTGTTTTTGCATCCTGGTAGACTCTTTTACCCATTAGTTTGCGGCCAACTTCACTCTGATAACTTCTTAGCAGACGGGTGGTAATTGGCCAACCGGGATTTTCCGGAAAACGGGACTTTCGGGTGGGTGTCGTCAGTAAATTCAGATTATGCGCGCGGGCGAACAGCTGAGAAGCGACCGTCACCGCCCCCTGGGGGTCTTTTTTGACCATTTCGTCAAACGCCTTTTCCTGTGCCGATAGTTTGGTAGCCAATCCCTGCGAGGGAAAAGCCTGAAGAATGGTTTTTGCTTCATAAAACAGCTGGCGGGCCTGCTCGGCTGGCGTTGCGAACTGTTCCCTGGCTTGCGAGGCAGCCGCCGCGCCTATCGTATCGTTTAACATATCAATCGTTCCCAAGCTGCCCCCACGATAGCCGAACGCCTGGAGCGCATTATTCGTTTCGTCACTGGTCGGACCGGAACTATCAACCAAACGTGCCAAACTCCCGTCGATTGGATCGGCCCGAACCCCGGTTGCCACTTCTTTTTTTATCACTAACCCCTGTCTCTCTACAGCCAAAAGCGGATAGTCCAGGTCTTTTATCGTTTGCTCAAACACGTCACGCGGGACTCTTTCTCCGACCAAGGCCGGAAGACGCTGGAGTCGGGAAGCCTTCTCCTTAAGGTCGGTTGATTTGGCTTGTGTTTCTGAAGCCCTGGCGTCCAACCGCGTCTGGGTTGCCTCTGTTACCCTCAGTTCATCTCGGCTGTCAACCAACTGGGCTTCGCTGTCAGCAATCGCCTTGGCCAATCTTGTTTGGGCCGATTGGACATAACGATCATCGATTTCGCTGGCCGCCCTGCCGGTCTCTTCATCGATCGTCTGCGCTGTGGCGCGCGCGGTGGCCCAAACAATGGCGCGCGCCACCGGCGCGGGAATTCCTTTTTCGGAAAAACGCGGGACGGCCGCCCTACCGTAAGGAGTCGCCTCGTCGGATTTTTTTACCAGATCCGCGGCCGTATCGTTTGCCTCAATTACGGTTGTGACTGGCGATAGCGCGGTTCCGAAAAAAATATCGCCAACCGGGGGGTCGTTTAACCGTAACGTTTCATCATCTGACCGGAGCTGTTGTCGTAACAATTCGGCTGTTTTTGTTACGTTTGCTCGTCCGACCTCAACCTCATTATCCCGTGATCCCATGCCGCTTTCTCCTACTTTTGTTGCCCCCAGGTGGTAGTTCACGATCCTGTAGGTGGGCGTAACCGTAAGTTTCCCATCGACGAAAGTCGCGTGGACATTCGCCAACCTGTTGGTCAATTTTTCCGCAATGCCATGGCTGACTTGATTGAACGACGCCTCTATTGATGATCCTTCTTCCGGTTGCGGTTGAGCCGACATATTACTAAAATAATATCTGGGACGTGCCAGTACTGTCAAGTCGTTATTCCCCATGAAACACGCATTTTTTAGAAAACTGCAAAACGGGGGATTGAATAAGCTGCTCCTTAAACCAAGTTCGCAATCATAAAAAAAGGATTTTGGACGATTTCGATGGTATTACGGACTGATCCGGCTATTTATCGCTTGAAGGCCCGAAAATTAACGGATGATCGTGTGTTCAGATCTGGACCACTTTTCCTGAAACTCAATGGCCTTGTCTATTTCTTCATCTGATATCGACTGTCCGTCTGGAACGACAACCAGCTTATCGTCGTCATCGTGTATTCTGTGTACGATTGCCGTGACGATTCCTTCAAATTCGTTTACGGGTTTGTCCACTCGCAGTAAATAAACATCCAAATCGTCACCATCCGGAGCTTTAACGCCTTCTAAGTAACCATAGTTGACGGTGTACTTAATCCTGTCAAAATTAGGGTGGACGCTGCCGATCGGCCGGTCTATTTTTATCCTTACTCTTTTGCCTAGAAACTTTTTGGCTGTGACTAAACTTTTTGACTGCATAATGATTATGCTTTACCGTCGGAAAATTGCTCTTTTGGCTAAAAAATACCGATGTCGTTAAACTGCTGCCTCTTGATGAAACAAGTTGATAATGGTTGTTTAATTTTAACATTTTTAATAAGGCCTGGTAAAATAATCTCCATGCCGTCAATTGAGCACTACAGAAAGGAGATAAAAAATCACATTGCTCCCGTTTATGATCCGTCTCAACTGCCCCAATTATGCCAGGAACACACTCCCATCTATGGGAAACTAAGACTCTGTGTGGGATTATGGGCTGATTTTGCTTCCCCTGACCAAAAAAGTCTGGCCTTAGGAAAGTTTGCTGTTGAGAAAATAGATACCCAAACAAAAATGCCAGTTGCCCACGCCGGATTTGATATTGCAGAAGGAGCGATGCTAATAACACAGACTCCCCAAGCGCTTCGACCTGATGATTTCTCCACCGAACAAGAACGACATAGGTTAGGAAGAAGCAAATTCCGGCACGAAATGATACTGGCGCTCATTGAACTTGCAAGAAATCTGGGATTAAAAAAGGTATCAGGCAACTGTGCTGCCCTCCATTATGAAGTAGAGCTTGGCCTAACAGACTATGGAGACATTGAAAGAAGAACAGATCGGGTATTTGAACAATTAGGATTTGCATATAATCCAAAAACCTTTCAATACGAATACATTATTTCCTGAAGTTCTGCTTAATGGATCTGATAAAGGCCTGGCCATAGCGCAACACTTTTCTTGACATTTGCTTAATCTTTGTTTTAAACTAAGACTTAAGACTAGATGAAACTCCCTTGAGCTTACACCCGAGGTTTTACGCGAAGGGGGATAAATAAGACAAGAAAAAACCCATGCACTGTCCTAAATGCAACTTTGAAATAACTGACCCGGGCGCCAAATTCTGCCCCTCGTGCGGCTCCAACCTGATGCCGGCTCCTGACTTAACCAAGACCGGTCCAGATCGTTTCCCCAAAAGAATCACTCTAATTGTTGGAGTCGGACTGCTGTTGCTCCTGGCCCTGGTTTTTGGACTAAACGCGGTGAAAAACCAGCTTATGTCTAAAAATACCGCGCTGTCCAGCGGCAAAACCGTAACGCAAAACGACACCGCTGCCTCAACCAGCAGCGCCGAGAATGCAAGCCAATGCGACAAGCTTTATCAAGAATTGGAGCAGAAATATGGCAAAGATTATTCTTCTTGTCTGACCCAGGTCACTGTCCAGCCGACCGACTGCACCAAACCGACCGGGCTGGGGGACCCGTTCAAGGAAAACCTGAACGTGTTGATCATCCTGGACTCGTCGGGGTCAATGGCCGAAAATATCGCCGGCGGCCAAAAGATGGCCGTGGCCAAACAGGCGATTTCCGACTTTGTATCCAAACTGCCTGACCGCGCCCAGGTCGGCTTGATGGTCTACGGCCACAAAGGCAGCAACTCGACCGCCGACAAACCGACGTCGTGCGCCGGCATCGAAATGATCTACCCAATATCCAAACTGGACAAGGCCAAATTCGAAACGGCAGTCAATTCTTTCTCGCCGACCGGCTGGACGCCGATTGCCGCCGCGCTTCAACAGGCCCAATCGGCCTTTTCCAAGTTTGACGCCGCCACCACCAGCAATCTGATCTACCTGGTTTCCGACGGCATCGAAACTTGTGACGGCAACCCGGTCCAGGCCGCCAAAGACATTAATGCTTCCAGCAACACCAAGGCGATCGTCAACATCGTCGGTTTGGCGGTAGACAATCAGGGTCAAATCCAGCTGAAAAACATTTCCGCCGCCGCCGGCGGCGAGTTTTATCTGGCCAACAGCGCCACCGAGATGAGCAAAATTTTTGACAATCAGGCAAAAGCGGTCCAGGAATACAGCAGATACTGGCTGTGTAATGTAACGAATCAGAATAAAATTTGGCTGGCGCTGACAAACCAATCAAACGGCATCTGGCTTTGCATCACCAACAAAAGCAACTCCGAATGGCTGAATATGGTAAGGGAAATGAATCACTGGCCGCTTGACGATCCGCGCCTCAAGTGCAACCCCGACTTAATGAACCGGATCGGACAAAAAAGCCAGGCAATTGAAAAATGGAAAAACGGCATCACTGCGCAGATCGAAAACCGGCGGGACATAACCCTGGATCAGTTAAAAGCGGAACTGGACAAGGTCACTTCAAGTCAGAAGCAAAAATGACCCGAAGCGACCAGTTAAACCATTATAATTTCCCGACTAAAGACTAATATGTTTTGCTCAAACTGCGGAAAACCCGCTAAGAAAAATGATCAGTTTTGCCAGCACTGCGGAAAGCCGCTTAAAAACCCAACCGCGACGGCACCAACCGTTGCCGTTGCTTCCGGTTCGGGCGGATCGTTGATGGGAGTGGGGGAGTTGTTTGGAAAAAGCTGGGAAACCTTCAAAACCGTCTGGCTGGTGGCATTGGTCATCGCCTTTGTCGGCATCGCGATTCAGTCGGTGGTAAAAAAAATCGCCTTCATGGTCTGGGGAGTGTCGTTTGGGGTTTCCAGTCTGGCGACGCTGGGAATAGGCGGCGGCCGGTTTTTTCTCAGCAACCTCCTGTTCAATATCGCCGGTCTGATTGTCATCTGGACGGCTTTTATGGTAATCAACTTCTGGATGCAGACGGCCATCGTTTACGCGATCAGAAACCAGGAGGCGAACGACGTTTTCGCCGCGGTCAAGAAGGCGATGCAACAAAGCTGGGGCGCCCTGGGGCCGATCGCGGTCATCTCCCTGCTGACGTCGCTGTTTACCGGGCTGGGCTTTCTGTTCCTGATCATTCCCGGCGTCTTTTTGCTGATCGTCTGGCAGTTTGCCACGTTGAGCTATGTCGTCGACGGCAAGAAAAGCATGGGAGCCCTGAATCACAGCTGGAATCTGGTACTGCCAAAGTTCTGGGGAGTACTGGGGAGAAACCTGCTGATGGCCCTGGTGATTTTCCTGGTGGAAATCGTGCTGAACAAGGGAATGTTGGGTCTGGCCAAAAGCCTGATCATCACCCCTTTCTGGGTGGCATTCAGCTATTCGCTGTATCTGGATTTGAAGAAATAGGCGGCTGGGAAACGCCAACCATTACTGTTGTTGTCAAAACGAAAATCGGCCGATGTGTATTCATAACAACCCCCATTTCTTAAGCAATGCGTTTATCTTGACGAATTGGGCTTTTCGATAATGATGGATATTGATTTCCATAATCCTTGCCGGTGTATATATTTTATCTTTCCATATTTTATGGCTGAGCAGATTTTCCGGATAGCCGGCATAGCCCGCGATAAAGTCGTCCCCGGATTTCTTAAACTCGGCCAATATTTCCTGCCAGGATTTGTTTTTTGACGCCGAGACAACCTTCTCGTTAAACTCGTATATCTTCCCCCAATACTTATATTGAATCCCTTTGCGAAACGATTTTAACGCGCTTGTAAATTCCTTATCCCACCCGACGAAATGGGCCACCACATCTTTGAGGTTCCAGTCGCCAAACAGCGTTTCATCGACTTTCTCGACGGGAAACTTTTCCAGCGCATTAATGAAGCCTGCTTGCGCCGATTTAAAGTCGCTGACAAGTTTATCCATACGTTTATTCTAGTATTTTTATGACCGGTGTCCAGTCTGCCTACCTATCTCTGGCTTGAACGTTGCGGGGAGGACTGGATGGATATATTGAAAAATATCTCTCAGGCCGCAAAACGATCACTGGGTTTATAATAGACCATATGGTCCCACAAGATGCTTAAACTTCTCACGAAGTAATTAATGGAAAATAGTCTTACCGAGTGATCTCTATGGTAAAAGGTACCTTTTAAGAGAGCTGACAGCGTAAAATATTAGTTAGAGACCTGTCTTAGCCGTAGAGACCGATTTAAACTCTAATAACAAAATTCTCGGAATTCTTACACTTTCTTTGGTCTCTTCAAGTTCTTCAATGTTGGACAAATGTAGTCCTACCTTTGTGAATGGCTGGATATAATCAGATATGGTTTTGGGGTACCAAGTTAACTTAACCTTACCCCATAATGACAACTTGGTTTGTGGTTCTCTAGAAAAATAGTCTTTCAAGTCTTCGTACTTAGGGTTCTTTTTCCCAGTTAGGCTTTGAGCGTAGTAAAACTGGCTATTAAAAGGATGGTCAACAATCACAACTACTTTTCCACCCATCTTTAAAAGTCTTGTTGATTCTTTAGCAAAATTGTCAATATTTTCAACGTATTGCAGAACCATTTTACAGAGCACTATATCAAAACTCTCACTCGGAAAGATAAATTCCTGAGTAACATCTTGAACCTGAAACGAAAGATTATGTTGATTTTTATACTTTTCTCGGCAGATTTTAACAAAATCTGGAGCAAAATCAGTGCCAACTATTTTTTCGGCTGTTTTTGCCAATTCGGAAGTGAGATAACCACTGCCACATCCAACATCTAAGAGTGTTTTTCCTTGAAGATTTCCCAATACACGAAGAACATTGGGACGAATAATTGTCCTAT
The DNA here is from genome assembly GCA_023380935.1 of Patescibacteria group bacterium. Lineage (GTDB taxonomy): Bacteria > Patescibacteriota > Microgenomatia > UBA1406 > GWC2-37-13 > UM-FILTER-34-12. The sequence continues at coordinate 34,364 of JAMCST010000009.1, read as the reverse complement.
TTAGCTTATCTCCCTCTTCACCCATGTTTTTATCGTACCAATCGGCTGAATCATTCCATTGTGCAAGAGTTGAAGAGTTCGTCATTGTTAATTATTGTAATTTTACTGTCATTTTATGTACATTTCTGTCACGTATGGAGCGGGAGACGCAAATTATTTTGAACTTTTAATCGACCAAGTTCTCATTCGTTTCGCCAAGCTAAAAGAGTTTTATCAATTTTCTGGAACTGAAAAAAGTTTAACATAACCATCATAGGAATATATTCGATTTCTGCTTTTACCAGTAATTTCCTTCAAAATTCCAATCTTTTCTAATTTAGAGACAAGATTTAATGCGTTAGGGTTTTTTAGCCCAACTACTTTTTCTACCCCTCTAATAGTTATAAGGGGCTTTTTATATAAATAATTAAGCAATCTAATTCCTCTTCCAGAAGATCTGCCAAGAGAAGCAACCTTATGAGTGTCCTCTTCGCGTAATTTAATAATTTTTCTCGATGTGGTTACTGCTTTTTCCGCCGTTACCATAACCGCTTCTAAGTAAAATTTAAGCCAACCTTCAATGTCGTCATTTTCTCGATAGGCGTTGAGTTTGTCGTAATACACCTGCCTGTATTCTTTAAAAAATTCTGAAAGATATAGTAGGGGTTGTTTTAATACATTTTGTTGGCATAAATAGAACGTAATTAAAAGTCTGCCGATCCTGCCGTTGCCATCCAGGAAAGGGTGAATTGTTTCAAAATGGGCATGAATAACGCCAGTTTTAATAAGAATGGGTGTCGGTTTAATGTCATGGAAATATTTTTCAAGATTGCCCATCAAACGCATGAGCTCTGATTCAGGAGGAGGGACAAAGGTAGCATTTCGGACACTAGAACCTCCGACCCAGTTCTGTGAAGTTCTAAAATCGCCTGGTGTTTTCCATTCCCCGCGAACACCATGTAATAATTTTGTATGAATCTCTTTAATCAGTCTTAATGATAAAGGTAAATCCTTTAACCTTTCCAGGCCATAATTCATCGCATTGATGTAATTTAATATTTCATCAACGTCTTTGTGTATTTCCAAATCCTTAACTTTTGCCTCAGCTTTAAGAACATCGACAAATGTTGCTTGCGTGCCTTCGATTTGACTGGATAAGGTAGCCTCCTTCCTTACATACATCAGAATGAAAAAATCGACATCCGGAACGATCTCCCCAATACTATCTAACCGACCAAGCGCCTGGTCAGCCTTAGAAAGAAGAGTCTGTAATTCAGAATCAATAACAAAATCAAGGGGCAATTCGTTCGGAATAAAAGCCCTATATCGAATCTCTCCTTTTTGTTGATTTACGTAGTTTCCTGTTCTCATGGCTGTTATAGATTGACAATTGGTTATCTACGATCAATAGTATAAATCGTAGTTTATGATATGTCAAGCGGCATTTATCGTAGATAAGAATTTCCTTATCTATGTTTGAGCTATAAAACGAAGAGGCGGGATTTGAACCCGGTTTAAGCTAAAAATTTCACGAATTTGAAGAGAGACATGATACGGGAAAATGGTAATTTTAAAATTAAACCGTTATATCAATACATTAAGCACTTTGATACTCAAAGTGCCCCGTCTGGAGCGGGAGACGCAATTATTTTGAACTTTTAATCGACCAAGTTCTCATTCATTTTAATAAATTGGAGGTTATTCAACTAAGCAGACAGAGAAATAGCGCCATTAAGCCAAAAGTCAGGCTGTACTAATATATTTCTCGTACTTAAACATAACTTGACATTTATAATTCTCGGGTTATAATAGAAATATATGATTAGAAGAAAACTGCTTAGCCAGATACAAACCCATCTTTTACACCCGGAAATTACGATGATTGTTGGACCTCGTCAGGCTGGAAAAACAACCATAATGGAAATATTAAGGGATGATTTAAGGAAAAAAGGTGAGAAAACACTCTTCCTTAACCTTGATTTTACTGCAGATAGGCCATTTTTTGACACACAGGAAAAACTTATACAAAGGATTATTTACGAGATTGGAAATGAAAAAGGCTACGTTTTTATTGACGAAATTCAGAGAAAAGAAAATGCTGGAATATTTCTTAAAGGTCTTTACGATATGAAACTTCCGTACAAATTGATCGTATCAGGATCAGGAAGCATTGAGCTTAAAGAAAAGATTCATGAATCATTGCCCGGAAGAAAAAGATTGTTTGAACTAACAACTCTAAGTTTCGAAGAATTTATTGCTTATAAAACAGATTACAAACATATCCAAGAAGGTAGTTCGTTCGCAGAACTTGCATCTTATTTTGATCTTTTTAGGGAGCAAGCTCGGAATTACCTTGAGGAATATCTCAATTTCGGTGGTTATCCAAAAGTGGTATTAGCTTCTACCACCAAAGAGAAACGGGCGGTAATTGCTGATATTTATCAAAGTTTTTTAGAAAAAGACATGTCTGTTTTGCTGAATATAAAAAAAACAGGAAGCTTGACAGATTTATTACGGATTTTGTCATCCCAAATAGGTAGTTTGGTAAATATTTCTGAACTTTCCAATACTTTAGGAGTTTCGTCTCCCACAGTAAAAAATTATTTATGGTATTTGGAAAAGACGTTTATCATTAGTAAAGTTACTCCCTACTTTAAAAACACAAGGAAAGAAATAACTAAAAGCCCAGTTTATTACTTCAACGATCTAGGGCTTCGGAATTTCGCCATCAGTCAATTTGGTAATGCCGCCTTTGATTCTTCTGGTTTTTTGTTTGAGAACTTTATCTTTAACAATCTCGTCAGTATTTTCCAGCTTACCCCAACAACAATCCACTTCTGGAGGACAAAAGATAAAGCAGAAGTTGACTTTGTTATTAATACCGGAAAAGACATTCTTCCCATAGAAGTTAAATATACAAATTTAAAGACACCAGAAATGGGTCGATCGTTCAGATCGTTCTTGAGTAAATATAGGACGTCGAAAGCTTTCGTTGTTAATCTTAGTCTGACTCAAGAAATAACTCTGGAGAATACCAGGGTTTATTTTATTCCATATTTTAATACTTCAGTAATTACAAAAAAAATATAGGAGAAGATTAACTTGCTTTTATCTATTGATCATCGGTTTAAAAAGTTCGATTCCTGTCCTCCCGAAAGCAAAATTGAAGCCAAATGCTTCCGTATTGTTTTAAAGTTCCCGATTTAATGATTGGCCCGTTATATCAATATATAGATACCCCCGTCCCTTCAACTTCGTTTCAGTGACGGGGTACTTTACTGGTGAAATTCAAGCTTCGCTTGTCCTGAATCCTGTTTCTGTTGGTATCGTACATACTGTTTGATGAATACTTCATCGATCCCAACCGTTGAGACGAAGTAGCCAACCGTCCACATGCTATTGGTGGCATCATACAGCTTTTCCAACCATTGGATTTCTTTCCGTATGATTTTTGCGCTTCTTGATTTCACAATCTCAACAATTTTTGACACAGCATATTTGGGTGGAATAATCATGATCAGATGAACGTGTTCCGGCTGGACGTTCATTTCCACCACCTCCACCGCATTGATCATCTCTGCCGCATTCTTAATCGCTTTCTCTGCAACAGACCGAAACTTCACAGGATTCAGAGCTCGATGACGATACTTGGTGACCCAAACAATGTGATACTGGCACCTATAGGCCGTATGGGGCAACAACCTTATGTCCATATTCTCTTATTGTATCGCATCGACATCTCGCTCGGGCATTCACTCCCGTCCCTTCGCAAGGGCTTACTAGCCCAAGCTTCAGTGACGGGAGTCTCTGCTTATTTTTAGACCGGCTCTTTCTCTGGCTTCTCTGAAAACTTTGGCTAGTTTTTGATCTTCTGTACCCATATGAAGATATGATAGGTTTCTTAACACTTTTCCCTTGACTTTTTATTCATACCGTAAGGCATTAAGTGCTGAAATTTTGGTGGCTCGTTTGGCCGGGTAGATTCCGGTTATAACACCAACTAAGATGGAAAGCAAAACAACCGTAGCTACAAACGAGAAGGGGATATAGGAAATGTCTATAAATCCCGCGCCTCTGAAAACGGCCAAGAAAGACAAAACAAGCCCCGCCAGTTTACCGATTAAAAACCCAAGTATTATCCCTAAAATTCCGCCCGTAAAACCCATAATCATCGACTCCGTTAGAAATAGTTCCTGCACTTCCGACGACTTCATCCCCATGGCTTTCATAAGTCCCACTTCACGGGTTCGCTCCAAAAGAGAAACGGTTAGCGTATTAAACATTCCCAATGCGGCAACAGCTAAGGCAACCATCCCTAAAAGCACCAAAATTGTACGGGCGGTGGCAAACAGTGAATTTATCTGGGCCACCGTATCGGTAACTGATCTGGTTACATATCCCATAGCCTCGATTTGTTTTCTAACCGTTGACAAATTTGCTTGATCTTTTACTACAATTGTAACTTGAGAGTAGTTGGTTACGCCAAGAGACCGTAAATCAATAAAGGGAACATAAAAAACAGGTGTTTTTTCATCAGGCGTTACGCCGACAATTGTGTATTCGGTTGCGGCCGACTCGATTTTTTCCGCATTATCATTTAGAAGGTCTCCGACTACGACAAAGGAAACGTTAAATTTTTTGCCTACAGCCTCATTTTCCTTAATCCCAAGAACCTTAAGCATGGCGCGGTTAACCACTGCCTCTCTTTTGGCATTTCCGGAAAGTTCCACGGTTTTTGTTTCAGGCGGGGCAACCGTCCCGGACTCCGAGGCAATATCTACCCAGTTAATAGAAGCGTTAGGGTCGGTTTTTGCGCTCTTTGAGGCATCGCCGGTTGCGGTTGATAAATCCGAGCTTACTCCCAAAACCTGCGATTTACTGACATTTGCGCCCTTTACGCTTAAACCAAGTTCGGCAAAATAACCAGATTTTTGTACCTGCTTGTTATCCTCATCTCGCAAAACCATGTATTTCCCGTCTTCGCAATCACCCTCTGTTTTCTGATCGCAAATTTGTTCCTTCCAAAGAAGAACCGGAGCTTTAATCCACTTTCCTAAAGTTTTGCCGTCTTCCGTTGTTCCCGCCTTTCCGCTTTCATCCTCTGAAATATAGCTTAACCCCCAGGTTTCCTCGCCCTGTGATTTCCCCTCAACCCGCTTAGTGTATCCCAAGATTTTATCGCTGGTTGATGGCCCCTCGCGTACTCTTACCCAAGTGGATGGATCAATTGTGTATTCCACATTTTGGATTTTCTCCCCAAAAACGGCTTTCTCCGTGGAAGAACCAGCCACCTGCCCGTCACTGTTTGTCGGAGTTTTAAGACTGGACACCAAATCGTTGCTATTAAATATCTTTCCCTCAACCGGTTTAATTGCCGATTGTTTCAGATAATCAGTAGTAACGCCATATACTGCCATATCGGAAACCGAGTTTTGGTAGTTGACACGTCCCACTACCGCCAAAAGCGGTAGAGCCATTTCAACCTGCGGGATATCCTTAAAATCGGCTAAAGTTTTATCATTGATCTTTATTTTCCCGCCGGTTTGCGGAGTAATATCGGCCTGTTTCATTTCCTCAAGCCGGGCAACACGGGTAACCACCAACTGCTGCAACCCGTAGCCTACCGAAACCAAAAAGACAATTGCGCCGATACTTAGCATCATGCCGCCAACTGTAACCAGCGTCCTGACTCTTTTTACCGCCATGTTGCTTATCGCCAGCTCCACCAGATCGGTTTCCGAAATGGACTCACCCGATGCGCTGTCAAGTGTACTAAGAAGTTTTGTGCTTACTTTGTTATAAAAAGCAACCAGGCTCCTGATAGGTGAAATGTTTAACAAAAACCCTAATCTTTTTAAGTGACTAAAGATAAGCCGGTTGCAAAGGTATAAGGTAAGAATCACCAAGAAGTTAAAACTGTATCTGATTGTTGCAAGAGTTTTATGAAAAAATCTGGAAAGGTGAAATTTTTCTTTAAGTTGTGTCGCTTTCGGGTTTTTAAATGTTACTTCTTGCTTAACTGTTTTTTGCACGTCAGCATTATCAATCGCCGCCTTTATTAGGTTATTTTCCGTAAGGGTTAAATTTCCGCCGGTACGTTTTTGTTCAAGACTGGCTAAAAGTTTATCTTTTTTTGCCCCCTCATAAGTTTCGGCGATGCGACCGTCAAATATTCTTACTGCCCTCTTTGCAAATGTCAGGTAATTTAAATCGTGTGTTACCATGACAACTGTCTTTCCGTTTTTATTAAGCTCGGTAAACATTTCCATCAGTTCCTGTCCGGACTGGTAGTCAAGGTTGCCCGTTGGCTCATCAGCCAGTATTATTTCGGGGTTGGTAACAAGGGCTCTCGCTAAGGCAACTTTTTGCTGCTGTCCGGAGGAAAGTTCGCTGGGGTAATAATTAACCCAGCGATCCATTTTGGTAAGTCTAAGCATTTGTCCGGCCTTAACCAGAGACTGCGCTCGGTTCTTTCCCAGAAGAGTAAGCGGAAAAGCCACATTCTCTACCACGTTTAATGAACGTATCCAGTTGGGTTGCTGATAAATCATCCCCACGTGCTGTTTTCTAAAGTCTGACCGGTCATCCTCGGAAATTCCGTTATAAAGGTTTTTATTAAGGACAAAAACGCTGCCTCCGGTTGGCTCCTCCAGCCCAAGGATGGTATGCATTATGGTTGACTTTCCGCATCCAGACGGCCCAAAAATAACCAGAAAATCATTTTCCTTAACTTCAAAAGATACATCTTTCAAAACGGTCACATCCTGTACGCCGACGCGAAAAGATTTAAACAAATGTTGGACTTTGACTGTATCCTCGCTCATTTTTTCAACCCTCCTAAAAAGCCAAAAGCCTCTTGCAAATTGGTAACCACTAAATTCAGTGCATTTTCGGTAGCCTTGGGAGTTATAGTTACCGTATCAATTGAATTGCCGATATTTCCTGCTTTATCTTTCGAAAGGGCACGCAGGTGATAGACCTTGGAAGGGGTGAGTCCTGAGATAATCACAATGTGGTTAAAGGTAAGATTATCGTCTTCCTGGGTTTTTGAGGAATAAGTTACTCCCGTACCTTCGCCAAATTCAACCTGTGAAGTTGCCGGTTCATCCGTATTCCAAGAGACGATAAGCTGTGCCGTTGATTCCTGGGCTGTAGTTGAAGTTGGCGGCACCGCTGCACCTTCAACATTAATATCGGAAATTTGTGGTGGCCTGGTATCGGTTGCCGTGGTAAATTTCTGACTGTCGCTTAGCGCTTCATTTCCGATCTTATCCCGTCCTTTGACGATTAGTATATAGTCTGTTTGTGGTGACAGTCCCCTTACAATCATTTTGTGATCACCGGATGTCAAGGCTACATTTACCTCGTCTCGGGCTTCCGCCTGACTTCCTTGCGGATAATAAGTAACGATCGAGGAAATCTCAGTATTGGTGCTCCAAGTGACTAAAATAGTAGATTGAGCAGTATTGGCTACCTGCTGGATGCGCACGTTGGTGATCCTGGGCCGGGGAAGTGTCGTAAAGTCCAAAATGGTTCCTTCGTACTCACTTCCTTCGCTATCAAAGGTATTGATCTTGTAATAATATTTTGTCCCGTCATCGAGTCCCGTCAACTCCGAAGTGTAAATGGTTTCGGATGTGGAAGTTGACGTTTCTTTAGCTCCGCCGAAGGAGGTAGTTTTGCCGTAGTATATTTTAACTTTTGAAGCGTCCTTAGAAGTAAACTGGATAATGGCCGAGGTAAGAGCAATATTTTTCGCCGAAACATCTTTAACAGTCGGTGCGGGTGAAGTAGTAAAACTTTTTTCATCAGAAGTTCCGGTATTGCCGTCTTCGTCAGTCCACTTGGCTTTGTAGTAATAAGTTGTTCCCGGATTAAGGCCGGTTAACTGGATTGAATGAGAGGTAACTTGCGAGGAGTTGCTTGGTTCCACATCGCCGTAGTCTCCGGTTTTAGTGCCGTATTCCACCTTGGAATCACTTGATCTTGAAGTTGACCAGGTAATGGTTGCTTTCTTGGTGGTAATTGAACCGGCGCTTGGCCCGGAATCAAGACTTGGCGCACTGGTCCATTTGCCGGTTGGGGTAATAGAAACCGCATTGGTGCCGGATGAGGTAGCTGCCGCTCCGTCTTTGGTATATACCTTGTAGTAATAAAGTGCCGAGGAAGGGGTGTTGTCCACATAGGAAAGACCGGAGGTTGAGCCAACCTGAGAAAAAGTTGAGCCGTTGGTCGAGCGGTAGACAAGGTAGGTTAAATTGCCTGCCCCCTGATAAGTGGGTGCTGTCCAGGTTAAAGTTACGTTCCACTGCGACTGAGATTTAATTGATGAATCGGAAGCAACCAAGCTACCAACGTTGTCAGGATCGGTAGAGTTAAGGGTAAAGGTGCCGGAAATGTAATTAGACGGAGAATAGTTGGGGGTTGATGCACCATCAATTGCCACTACATAAACTGTATTACTGCCTTTATTAACCCCGGCCAAAGCTGCTGCCGAAACAGTTATTGCGGTTCCGTTGTCGATATAGGTTGAGGCATTTCCTTGCAAAGTGGCAAGCGTTGAGGGAGGTGACGTATTTACCATGTAATAGTAATGGGTAACGGTTTGACCATTGGCAGGCGTTGCCGCCGGCCAGGATAAAGCATAGGAGTTGGAAGTAGAAGTTGAAGGGGTGACAGTTACGGTGTCTGTTCCGCCGAAGGCAGGTGCCGCCCCGCCGTATGACAAATTACAAGTTCTTATGGTTGCATCTGCGGAGATGTTGCCTGCTGCATCAACCGTTCTAACATAAACAATGTTGTTACCGGAAACGATTGAAGATCCGTCCTGAGCTTCAGTTAATGTCCTTGAAGTGGCAGTTGACGGGATATAGTTACCCACTCCAAGGGTTGACTCCGTTGTCGTTCCTAACCAGGTGCCCGAAGTTGAGTTAATTTGGTACTGCCATCCCAAAAGTCCGGCATTGTCGTCAGAGGAGGCCGCGCTTCCTGATGTTGGCCAGGAAAAGTTCATGTCGGCAACATTGGAAAACGAGCCGGAGGCACAAGAGATATATGATGAGTTAGTTGGTGCCGTATTATCAAATCTAAATTGGAATTGGGCCGATGAACCACCATATACATTGCCCGAGTTATCAATTGCTTTAACGTTTAGATAATAGGGATTACTGGAAGTTGACAGCCAAGTGCCGCCTTTATAGGATGAGGTGGCAAAATCAACCGAGGTTCCCGATACGATAAACTGGCAGGTGGTGCCGGTTGTGGAAACCGGGCTGGTTCCCAGTAACCCCTTGGCGGTAGCCGGATCGCCGTTTGAATCTGTTCCCAAATACAAACAATAACCCTTTAACCCTGATCCACCAGAGTTGTCAGCTCCGGCCGTCCAGGAAAAGTAGGGCGAGGAACCATTGGTCCAGGCGTTTGAAGAAACGGATGTTCCGCCATTTGTTCGGGTCATGGCAACTGCCGAGGCGTTGGTATCGGGTGCAGTAGTGTCGGTAGTTAAGCCGATGGAAATGTGCGGAAGATAAGGCAGATCCGAACCACCGAAAGTCAGGATTGCCTTAACTGAAATCTTCTGGCTGGTTACAGACAAAGCCTGCATCGCCGCTTGAGTTAATTGAGCTGCGGTATTGGCGTATGTTGTTGTGGCGTCGGTGGCATTGGTCCATGCTCCTCCCGTATAATATTGCCATCTGGAGCCTGATGAATAAGAACAGGATGAGCCGTTATCAAGACAGATTTGGTAGTAAATGGCAGCGTTTCCTGAATAGGTAGCATCAGTTGTACAGGTTGAGCCAACTAAAGTCCCTTCGCAAAAAGTATCCCAGGAGTTTACTTGGGCATTGGAATAAGCGCTTGTGGTATAAACGCTATAGGTTCCGCTTTTGCTTAAGGTAAAATCATCAACTTTAACCGTTTTCCCCGCTTTTACCAAAACACCATATTGACGCGATTCATTAGCACCGGTTAAAGTTCCCGATAGCTTCCACCAGCCTGATCCGGCGTCGGTATAAGTAGTTGAGACAACCGCCCCGTTGTAATAAAGCTGAGCAACGGATGAGGAAACTGTTCCTCCGACATTACCGGAGGTTGAATCGTAGACATAAACGGAGAAATCATAAGTGGAAGTATCCCCAACATTCACTGATTGGTAAATTTTCCCGTCCGCAACAGAACCTATAGTAATGGTGTTTCCGCCGCCGGCGCGGCCGGAACTAGAGGAGAAAGATTGAGAGATAGCTACGGGATCACTGGCGCAGCGGAAACCAACATTGTTGTTCGTAAAGCTAGTAGTCCAATACAAGCTGAGCGTAAAGGCTCCTGTGTTGGACGTGTATTCCAATACCCACCGCGAAGGAACACGCTGGTTGATTGCGTTGTACCGTTTTTATAAGTATAAACCTGTCCTACACCTTGGGAAGAGTTATACGAAGTATCCAAAGGACCCACTTTGTTGCGAACAACCGAGGATGTCCAAGTAGAAACATAAGGAGTGGTTGTGCTTCCATACTGACACCAGCCCCAGGCAGCCCCGTTGTCTGTGCAGGCAGGTAACGGATTCATGACCGTAGTATCGTCCCCGGCATTATCTGTACTGCGTTGCACATGCTCCCAGACGTTTCCGGCAATATCCCAGATAACCACCCCGTTGGAAAGGGTAAACGTTCTTACCTGATATTCGGTATTGCCCGAGGTTCCTGCGGCCGTGTTGCTAGGACAAGTAGATGGGGCTTCGGTTGTACCTGCGCTGTCTGTATAGGCACAGCGATAGTTTCCTGTATCGGTAGTTGAGGCCGGTCTGGCTTTGGCCGGAGAGTTGTCGTTGTGTCCTGCAAAAAGGTAGCCGCTGCCAACTGCACCCAAACTCCAGTTTGTGGTTTGCGCCTCCGCATTTCTGGCAATGGTCATATACTCATCATTTCTAAGAAGATGGGTAGCAGTGCCGTTTAGACTAACGTTTGAGCAGCGCGTTAAGGCATCAGTATGAGAAATATTGGCAATTGGATAGCCAGAAGCAACAGAAACAACTTGCTTACTATTAGCCGAAGTGCAGGCGGTCCCGCTATCAGAGTAGGTATTATATCCTGTATCTGGCGAAGTAAGACCTGTTGTCAGATCGGAAGTTGCAGCGCATTTGGCCTCATACTTCATTGCCAAAAAATTGCTGGTTGAAAAATTTGAGTCTCCTGGCACTTCCACCCAACCGGAAGGGGGAACAGCAGCCACCGACCAGGAAGAATTGTCAGAGGCAAAGGCGGGATTGGTAAGTTTGTTTACTGCAGGGTGTGCTCCGCTGTCATCCACCGTAACTAAATTGGAGTCGTAAGTATAAGAAGAAGCGCCTGCCGTATCAAATGTCCAGGTTTTATGAGTATCGTTTAAGGCAAAAGCATGAGGAAAGATTTCGGACAGGGCAAGGTATGAACCCGCAAAAAGTCCAGTTAAAAGAAAGAAGGTAGCAATCAGGTTAAACTGAAACCTTGAAAAATGAAACCGCGGTTCAAATAGGTAATTTTTTAACTTATTGTAAATGCCTCTTGACATATTATCTGCTTCTATGCTAATATTAAAGCACTAAAATCGCCTGTGACACCGTAAGGTCTTCGCAGGCTTTATTTTTCCCCAATAAATTTTGATAGCTCTTCAGCCATCAAAAGACGTGGCATTGAACAAACAGCCACCATAGCAACACTCGGTTTATGTGAAAATCCAATGTATTCAACTTGCATTCCTTTTTCTTTCGCTTTCTCAATTGCCGGCAAAAGATCTGTGTCCGAGGAAATTAGAATAATCCGATCACAAAGGTTCTCGTAGGTTGCCACCAACATGTCCACGGCAATATTTACATCCACTCCCTTTTCGTGGTATTTGTCATCTGATTTCATCAGGTAACCCAAAGAATATCTAAGTTTATGTTTTCTAAGATGGGCTAGAAGCTTTCGCTGATTGTTAAAAAGCTTTTGAGTTTTTTCTGTTCCATCAGCTCTAATTTTACCAATGTAATATGTTACCGAAACGATTTTGTCTTTACCTGCCAGCATTTTAGCGAAGGCAGAAAAATCAAATTGTAGAAGATTATGAAGTTTTAAATCTTTTAGTTTAAAGTAAAAATTACTGCCGTCGATAAAAATCGCACATCTTCTCTGCTTTGACCCTTCTTTTTTTGTTTCTTTACGCTTCAGCTCGTCTGTTAACATTTTCTCGGTAATTTCCACACCATACTTTTTAGCAATAGAATAAAGAGCGTCAATATAGTCATCTTCATACACGGTATAAACCCCCTTATTGAGAGGGTCGTCTTTTGATTCTTTGTCTTTTATATGATAGTAAGTGCCCATGTTGTTTTGCGTTTATCTTGCTTTTAATTTTTGCGCCTCTTTTGAGGGTAAATAATTTCCCTTTGTTGAGACCTTTTTACCGCTTTTTTGCTCAAGATCCCTCCTGGCGTTACCGGCCACTGCGCCCCCTTCTTTGGCTGTATTTCTGTTCTGGTTAAAACCTTGCGCATCTTTATTTTTGGCAATTTCGGTAGTTGAAGCTTCCCCTAGCATTGAAAATATGAGTTCCAGGTCGTTCATATGATCGCGAAGATTTTCCCGCTTTAGACCTTTGAACTTTCTATACTCGCTTGGCGTCATTCCAAAAGTGGCTATGGAGATTTCGGCGGTTAAAATGGCGTATTCTTTATCTCCACCCACCTTTCTTTTCTTCCACTCATCGGTTAAAGTTTCCCTAATCTCAATTCCTCTCATCCGCTTCTCAATCCAGGAATCGGGGTATCCCTTGGCTTTGTATAAAGCTCTGGTTCTTTTGGTGGCCAGCTCCGGGTCTTCTATTTCCCGCACTCTTTCATAACCAACCCGCGCTAACCAACGTTTAAATGGTTCAGCCTTGGGGGATGGGATAGATTGAATGATTCTAAAAATTCCTTCGGTATTGGCGCAATTTACCTTTTGTCTACCTCCTTGGGTTTGAATTTCAAGGGGGGTGGCAATTTGCACCCATCCTTTGGAAAGCTCTGGATCACGACGCCGCATGTCTTTTATATACCCCTCTGGCTGAACAGAATCAGTCAGTGCGGAAACTACATCGACGATAACAAACCACCATTCATTGTTATGAATGGTTCTTCTTACTTTCTTTCCTTTAAATATCGCGATCTTTGTAGTTGTATTTTCTGTTTTCATTTTACTAATCTAATGATGGTTTTCTTTTCCTAACACACAATACCACCGCTTTTGCCGTGTTATCTCTATAATAAATAAATGAGTCAAGAAATACAAGAGATCGAAAAAACTGCAAAGACAAACGTAAACAGTTTTAACTGTTCGTACGCGATCTTCTTCTTTTTTACTTGTTTGGCCGACAAGTTGTCCTTAAAAAGGATTTTCTGCAAATTGTAGGAATTGGCAAACTTTAAGTGTCCTTTTATTGAACTGCGAACTGCCTTAAATTTGCGGGAATCACCTTTTCTTTCAAAAAGTTCCGTTTTTGATTTTAGTTTTCGCCTCATCCTAATAAGAGTCTTACCGCGCACACGAACATGATCATAAAAGATAAGATATCCCACAAACGGAATTCCGCTTTTGGTGTTTTGGACTACGACTTTATTTGCGCTAAGCTCAAGCTGAAGATGGTACTCAAGAAACAATTTGATATCGTCTTTTAATTGCTTTAGGTAATTTTTGTCGGGATGAATAACGAGAAAGTCATCCATATAGCGGGCGTACCATCGTACCTTGAGAGTTTCTTTAACAAAATGATCCAGCTCATTTAGGTATATGTTGGCAAAAAGCTGGCTGGTTAGGTTGCCAATTGGAAGACCACATCTTTTGTTTATGTTCATAACATCTTCTGTTGGGTTGATATATTCTCCTTTCAGATTAAAAAACCTGTACTGGGTGATAATTTTTTCTATCAGTCGCCTGGTTTTTTCGCACACTACTGTTTTATTTACGCAAAATAAAAGCACATCCCAAGAAACGCTGGCAAAAAATTTCCTTACGTCCATTCTCAAACAATAAATCGGTGCATCTTTTCCGTATTTGGACCTGGCTGCTTGCAGGAATTTTTTCACCCGCCTCATGCCAAGGTGGGTGCCTTTACCTTTGCGACAGGCATATGAATCGTAAATAAAGCGCCTCTCAAATAACGGCTCAATTTGGGAAACGAGGCAGTGCTGCAACACTCGATCACGAAACGCCGGAGCCGCCACTTTTCTTACTTTTGTTTCATAAACGGTAAAGCAAAGATAGGGTGAGGGAAGGTAGATTTCGGTTATCAGCTCTTTTTGTAGCTTCAACAGGTTGTTTTCCAGGAAAAAACCGTAATCAACAATGTTTCTTTTAAACCTTTTACATTTTTTGGCCTCTTTGTAAGAGTAAAGCAGACTTTTGAAGTTGCAGATATTATCATACATGTTTAAACGACTAATAAAAGACGGGCCGGCCTTAAAGCCGACCCGCACTCTCTTATTCCATACCTATTTACTCCCTCCTTCTTTTAGTTTAAAGAAAGCGGGAAATACAGGTTTTATGTTTGTCCGCCAGTGGGCAGACCAGAGGAAACTTTGTGATCATAAGGACACCGAGCATGCATCCTTAAACGCATGCTACTCCATCCTGGCGCTTGTTTTAATCACTGGCGCAGCGGAAACCAACATTGTTGTTCGTATTGCTAGTAGTCCAATTCAAGTTGAGCGTAAAGGCTCCTGTGTTGGACGTGTTATTCCAATTCCCACCGCGAAGGAACACGTTTTCGTTTCCCCATATTCTTAAAATACCAAAGATATTACATCTTCTGCAAGAGATTAAAAATTCCTGTTTGATCGCATCCAACCATAGAGAATTCGGCCGATTTCATTGGTTTTTTCGGCCGCGTACTGATATTGACTAATGCTTATGAAACGAAGGTCTTTTGTTAATCTAATTAAAATGCGCAGTTTGTCCAACTCATCTGACATTGCAAGCTGCTCCTCTTTTCGTGAGCCGTCTCTTGTTTTATTTGCCTGAATAGACAGCAAAAGAAGCCCAACCCCTAAATCTTCTATGTGTTTTCCTAATACTAAGCGATGACTTTTGGGTATTCGATTTATAAGAGGATAAAGCCAAAGAAGAAAGTCGTATATTTTTTGAAAAATAATAAGTTTCTCTGTTGTCATAATTAAAAATATATACCCCTGCCAAAAGTTTTAACACGGTGGAAATAGAAAAGATCAGATACGAAACAGCTTAAATTGTTTTTGGGTTCAATGTACCCTGATGGAATCGCTTGGGACTATACTGGAAGGTTCGACCCGAAGATTAGCCCGTTATATCAATACATTAAGCGCTTTGATAACCAAAGCGCCCCGTCTGGAGCTGGATACCGTAATTGGCTCGAACCACTTTGGCCTGGATGAATATATCAAGTAATATCTACTTGAACCAGATTTACCGTTTATTTCTGTCACTTTATGAGCGGGTAACGATAAACTGCTCGAACCCATTTGGCCTGGATCAATATATCAAAGAATATCTTGAAAGCCATCCTGAGCTACCAATCGATGCTCAGTTAAAAATAATTTTACGAGAGCTTCTCACCCGCGAGATCATTGTACAACTTCAAGAGCTTATGAGCCACATGGGTATCGTTAGTTTTCTCAAGCCCCTGATCAATAGACGACCCATATAGAAATACACGTTAAATAGTACACGAAAACTGTTGACAATAGACTACAGCGGGTGTAAGCTCTTGGTATATGAAATATTACAACACTCGCGATTTAGCGAAAATACTCGGCTACAATGATGACTCCTATATTCGCCGATTGATTGGTGACGGAAAGTTAAAAGCAGAAAAAAGAGGACGAGAATGGGTTGTCAGCGAGGAAGAAGCATCCAACTATAGAACAAAAAATATTATAAACTCTTCCTATAAAGACTTAATTAGTTTTAATCACCAACTTAAACTTCTGGTAAATGAGTATCTGGAAAGAGAAATCAGAAATATTAGCCCAAAAGATGCACTTGCTGCTTTTGCCTTAACTAAATCTTATAAGACACACTCTGCAGTAATGCTTCTATGTCAAGAGGGTTACGGAGAAGATGCTTCAATTTTAAATAGGACTATATTTGAATTATTGGTTACCTTGCTCTATGTGTTAAAGGATCCTACAGACGAAACAGCTTATCGTTACTACGCTTTTGATTGGGTGCTCAGAGAAAAAATGTTCAAGTATGCTGAACAAAAACCAGAGCTCCTTTTACAACTGGAGCAAAGGGCACTTAGGCCAAAACCTGGAGACGTTTCTGTTAATGAAGTGAAAAAGATGTCTAAGGAAGTGCAAAAAAAATTCTCCTACAAGGGGTATAACTGGTCGGATAAATCATTGGGAGAAATGGCTGAAAGTGTTGGCCGTGGTGGTCAGTATAAGACTATGTATAGGCTTGGCTCTCAACACACACATTCTCACTCAAGAGTAATGAATGACTACGTCAGGAGAGCCGAAAATGGGTTTATTAATTTTGCTGGTATTTCAGATAACTGGGTCGAACAAAATTTAGTCATGGCTTTTGATTTTTTCAGTAGCATATTTG
Organism: Patescibacteria group bacterium; assembly: GCA_023380935.1. GTDB lineage: Bacteria > Patescibacteriota > Microgenomatia > UBA1406 > GWC2-37-13 > UM-FILTER-34-12. Next base: position 17,805 of record JAMCST010000009.1, on the reverse strand, counting down.
CTGCAGCAAGCGATCAGTATGGGTGGAAACCCGAAAAAAAATTAGACTTGCTATATAAAAAATATTTGAAAGTAATGGAAAAAGTAAACAAAAACATTGAACAGCATGAATAAACACAAAGATATAGTCGAAAAATTAGGAAATCTCATCGACAACAATAGAGATGCGGAGGCATACGTCGAGTTTGATAAGTATTTCAACACGAACCCGCTTATTAAGAACGACGGTGACGACACTGAACTAGCGATTGTATGTAACCCTATTGGGCTTGCTAAATTCCATCTACAACAAAAGTGGGGACGGGAGATTAATTGGTGGGATGCTGTTCTTCATGCTATTGAGAAATATGAACAATCCCACAATATTAACCTTCATAAAGGATTACCATATCATAACAAGGCCCTTCCTCTTTTGGAGTTAAATAAACCAGAAGATGCCCTAAAATCTCTACTTCAGGCCTATGAAGAGGATTTGAGTAACTTTCCGAATGATTCCGAACAACGGCCGGCATATAAAATTCTCTGCTTTCTTCTGCCAATAATTGAGGTAGACCTTTGGAAAAACGGATCGCTCTCAACTTCAGAGAAAGATTTTCTCATTGAATGTTTTAGCTATTTGTTTCAGTCAAATTTGCCAGATCCAATAGTTGCGGTCTCTATAGATTATTTGAAAAACTTGTCTAATAAGGAAATGTCTGATGTTTTAGTTAATAGATACAATTCTATATCTGACGATGTTAAACAGGGTAAATATCCGGGGAATCCAATTTCACTTTCAGGAAGCATAATAGAAGGGGTTTTAGAAACCCTTTTGGGAAACGAAAATATAACTTTAATTCAAAATTCCTTTAGCAGGATTTATCCAAAAAAGAAAAGTAAAAATCTCAAAAAGTGGTCTTTTGAGGAAAAAATCGAAGTTGCTAGAGATATTGGTATCTTGCACAAGCAGTATAATGCTTCGGTTGCGATACTGTGCCATTTGTTGAGAGATTCTAGAAATATAATACATCCTGCTAGACTGGACAAGATTGGCCGTGGAAAACTATCTAAACCACTTAGTGCAAATCTGCATATAGCTTCAATGTTAAAAACAGCTCTCGATGTAGTGTTAAACTCACTTGATCAACACAACAAACTATCAAAAATGAATACGCCAAGAAGTACATATACAAGCCTTGCATCACCGAGTCAACCCGGGCACTTTGACGCTCAGGGCATTTTTCATCCGTCAACTCCGACTCAAACATCAACATCTACTTCTCAGTCCTCTGCTGCTATGGGTAGTTCCACCTCCACCACTACGACATAAATAGGATAACAGGTTCGATTCTCGTTACCGGTATATTTCACTTCCAGGCTAAGTTCTAAAAACAAAAAAATCTGGGTTGAACCAGATTTAAGTGTTATTTTAAGGCTAAGTTTGAAGAAACATAGCCATTATTCTCGTTATGAGCTGGGGACGGTACTCAGCTCGAACCTACGTTCCTTAATCACTCCTGATTTGGAACTCAAACTTAATGTGCTTAAAGAACGAATGGGCATCGAATCTTTTGTTACTTACCGTCCATCCACTGTATATTCTACTTCCTAACCCCCTATCTATACAAGGTTGTTATTGTATCTTTCTGTCACTTTCCAACTTTCGTGCTTCTCGAGACCGTTTTATTGTATAATACGTACTACTGTAATTAAAGATTATTCTTAATTATAGGGAATTGCTTTACTGTCCCAAAGCAAGTTAATTTCAACTATGAACGATAAAAGTAAGCCTAAAGATAAAAAGTCAGCTAAGACCGTTGTTTTCGGCACCTCGCCAGTGAGTTCACGCGGTCAGCTCGTTATACCTGCCAAATTAAGAAAAGCCCAGAACATTCAACCTGGCGATACCCTGGTCTTCACTGGCGTTCCCGGATCCACCTACTTCACCGTTTTAAATGCCAATGCCTTTGATGGCTTCACTAAAGACCTCCACAACCTACTTGAGCCAGATGCCAAGAAAAAGGGTAAATAGGTTACTTCAGTAGGAAACGAAAAACCAAGTCAACCAAGATAGTGGCAATTGCCACTCCAGCGCTTACTTTCACCGCTAATGTGTTTACCTTCATCTTTAGGTCGGTTACATCAGCTTGCAACGTGTGCAGGTGGTTATCTTTTATCTCAGCCAACTCTTTGTTGATATAACCCAATCCACCATCCACTCGTTCTTCGAGCTTGGCAATTCGTTCAATCATGCATGTGTCGGTGGATTGGTTATTTTTCATAGTGTTTAGAATGGCAATTTGTCTATTAACCCGGTTTTATCTTCCGTGCCAAATAGGTCACGCAAAAGCTTACCGACTGCGTTAATACCAGCCACACCGCCAGCCAATAAAAATGGCAGGACTAGTGTATTAAGAAACTTATTCCAACTACCCAACATCTCCGGTTGGGCGTTGATTAATACCATCGATCCGGTAAATAAAAAGGCCGATATAAATACCCGAAGAAACCTCCAGGCGACTTTCTTCCATTCAGGATAAATGTTATCCATTGTTCTCACCTCCTTTTTTGACTACTAAACTTGTAATGTATTGAACGGTAAATTTAAGAATTAACTGAGGTGTTGGGGTAATGGTTCCTTTTTGGCAAGCTTCCAGCTGACTTTTGTTCTGTTGGGCACCCAGCAAGGCACGACCCTTGGCTTTATTAGCTTCATCCAGTTCCCCCTCCAGTACCCCAATCCTAGCCTGTGCTAAGGGTAGGGCATCTGAGCCGTTTTTGATCTGCTTATTTAGAGCGTCAACCAGGGATTTATAGTATTTTTCCTTCTCTAGCAGATCGCCTTCGAGTCTGCTTACTTGCTCGGTTCGATTCTCAACCTCTTTATTGGCAGTATCGAGTAATCCCTGTTTCTCATTTAGCTTGTTAGATAGGTCAGTTTCGCGGCTTTTATACCCTGCCAGGATACTCTTAACTTTATCTGTAGGGGTAGTGTTAGGGTCGTCGATAATCTCTAAAATTTTCAGGGTATCAGCCCATTTAGTAGCTGAAGCAACTATCTGCTCATACTTGGTTCGCCATTCCGGAGTATTAGGGACCAGACAACCGACAGCCACATCCACTTGTGCCGGTTTCCCCTCAAACCAACACCAGGCGTAGATTAACTTTTGTGGTGTCACACCCCAGCTGGTAATTCGCTTAGTCGCCCCATCCCATGGATCTTGAATGATAAAGTCATCGCCCTCATAGCCTATCGCCAGAATCCAGTGTTCATCTAAAGCTGAAGTGGAAGGGATTGTGTCGATTTGCAGAAAAACCGGATAACCACCATCTATGGCTTTTCTGATTTGATCCATCTGAGCTTGGGTTAGCGCTCCAGCATTGGACCACTGGCCGGAATACTTCAAACCAAATAATCGGGCAAATACACTCCAAACGAATTTATTTCCATCCTGATAACCGGCATTGTTAGTCAGCTTCTCGTTTAAGGTGAGAGGCGTTTCTTGAAAGCCATAATAATTGGCCACCATGGTTGCATCATTTTCGAGGCAACCATATAAACCAATCATGCCTCTGGTTCCCAGAGGGCTGGTTTTCCAGCGGCTATCATTTTGACTAAAAGTAATGGGTAGTGTTAGTTGTTTCATTTGTAGATTAACCTCCTTATGGTGTCGCCACCATTTTGTTGACCACCCTGGAAAAGTTGCCCCATGGTCGAATTTGTATTAGGTCCAGGTTGAAGGGGAATTAGTGTTTGATTATTTTCAGTCTCCTGTGGCACACCTCCTGGCAGAGTTGTCTTTAAGAGCCGTTGTAAATCTTGAGCATCAAAAGTGATGCTGCTTTGGAATAATGCCGCCTCTTTAGGGTCGTCTTTCATCAGGAGTGGTACTACCTGAGGAATTAGCTTTTCGGCCTCCTGGTTCCATCGTAAGGCCATCTGTTGGGCTTCCTGCAGCTTGCCTTGTTCAATCAGCCTTTTCATCTGCAATCTCGTGGTGTTGTATCCCACTTCAGCGTCATATTTAATATCCCAGGCTGCCTGTTGTTTTTGCCCGCCCTGAAGTCGATAGAAGCGCTGGGTAGTGAGATTAATAATGTCGGCTGGATTCATCACTTGGCGCGAGAAGCTTCCCGCCATTCCGGATATCGCATGAGTCAGCTTCATTGGGCTAATGCCAAGTGCTCTTCCAGCGGTGACAGCAATCTGTGGTGTTTTTTCATCATATTGTTCAGTGGGAGCTACTTTCTCGAGACGCTGCGGTACAATCGGAAACCCGGTAAAGAGGTTGGTATTGGTAGCCAACTCCAACGGCACTTTTAATGCTGGAGGCAGGGCACTTCCCAGGAATGATTGAGCTGATAGTTCACCATCTCTGGTGAATGCTACCGGTGATAGTTGACTCATCCACTCCAGTCCTAATTTGAAAAGATTGGTGGGCTCCTGCTTTCGGACATACTCCAGGGCATACATTAAGGGGTTGAAGAAAATGGTACCCATATCTCCCTTGGGAATCTGCACTACTTTTGGTACCCGATTGCCTTGACTATCCTGGCCTTCACCGACAATCACAATAAAATACGTGTCCTTGGCCCATTGAGGGATATCGTCCCAAAGGTCTTCGTGAGTCATGACGTTATAAAAATAAGTAGCCACACCTGGCAATACAGTCAAAGCCAAAGCCCTGGCAGTAGTTCTAAATGGATTTTCTTTCATCACCCGGCCGATGGTGAGAAGTCCCTGCCAACGGGCATTCACAAACGGAATCCACATATTGATGAGTCGTCCCTCAATTCCGGCTTTAGCAAAATCAACCGTCACATTACGAGCTTCATAGGCGGCTTCTAAAGCCGAAGCACCCTGAGCAATTCCTTTTTTATAAACTCCCAATCGCGGAGCCAGCTCAATCGCTTCCGAGAAGGTACTAATGAGCTGAAATGGATTGACGACAATTTTTGCTCGATTCATCCACTCAGGGGTGAAAAGTTGTTCAGTTGCTACGGAGAGTCCTTTGGCAGATTCGATGTAGCCGCCATAGCCACCTTTGTTTGCCATAAATTCGTCATAGGCTTTGGATTCAAATTTGAAGGCTGCTTTCAATCCGTCCTTAAATCCTGATAGCCAGTTGGCCGGATTAAATCCCCATTTGGAAACAATCGAGGCAGTTTGATAGTCCCGAATGGCATTCGATAGAGTGAACGGAAAATACAGTGAAGTCGTTCCGGCTTTGAAAGCTTTTGAGGAAGCCAGAATCATTTTACCCATCAGTCCAGTTTCGGCCGGTGAGAGAGCATGCATAGCTTCAGAGAGGTCTTTGGGGACTGCCCATTTTGTGACTTTACCATCAATAAAAACACTGATTGCTTCCCACTCTGGGGGCGGTCGCAATCCGTCTGGTAAGAATTTTATAAATTCTTTAGCTGCATCCGGATGACTATTCCGGAGTTCAATCAATTTTTGGGCTACTTTATTGCGCTCTATCAGGCTCACCGACTTTGTCAGGTTATCTACAATCGACATGAACGGATCTCGAATGATTTTCTCGGTTCCCTCTAGAGATTTAATGATTCCTTGTTTACTCACGGAAAATGTTTCGCTACCAACAGACATCTGGTCGGCTTGCTCAATTGAAGGCATATATTCCAGAACATGGAAGGGCATCCATTTTTTATTATTCTCAATAATTGAGGTGAAAGCTTCTTTGCCCAGGATTCCGGCATCTTTCATTGGTTGAAGGATCGATTTAATCGACCAATTTTGGATTCCCTGGCCAACTTGTTCGAAGGCTTTAAATGCCTTATCGCCGACTTTATCTTTGAGTTCAACGAGTGCCTGTTCAGCCGTTTCTTGGGTAACTCCATTAGGATTATCAAATCCTCGCTCTGCACGTTCGATAGCACGTTCAGACAAAACGTAGCGGGTAAAATCTGCTCGAAGTTTCCTGACCGGCTGCAAGATGTTATATAAATCCTTGAAGCTTTGCTCAACAATGCCAAACCTCCCGGCATACATCCTGGCTGCCACATACGGGCTGGAATCGATATTAATTGGCTGACCTTGAAGTTTAGTAACCTGGTCTTCAAATTGTTTGATGGGGGCAAAGCGATCTGTAAACATTCGTGGAAATGATTGGATCGCTTCCTTTACATTTCCTAATATCGATTTAGCCGTTGAGATTTTGCCAACCATCTTATCGATCTCATCTAAGGCACTCCCTTCCGGTGAAGGCGGAGCATCGTTTAATGACACTTCTTGTGGTGGGCGTGGTGCTTTACCGGGAGGCGGTTCTCTCAACTGATCTGCTCTGAGAGTAGTTGGCGCAACCACTTTTCCTTGGAGCCGATCCTGAAAAGCTTGTGACTGCAAAATATCGCCAACGCTGGGAATCTTTTCTGCATCAGCCAATTCCTTTTCTTCCGGCGTCATATATTTATCCCGAATCTCAGCCGCTTTAACTGCTTTTTCCTCTTGAGGTTTGAGTTGTGCCGATGGTGCTGAGGTTTGTTGCTCAGGAACTACTTTAGATGGAGTAACCTTAATGCCATTTTCCATGGCCACACTTACCAAATCGGCGTCAGTTAGTTCCGCCACTTTCCCTAACTTAGTTTTGGCTTCTTCGCCACCAAGCGCCGAAACAATTTCATTGCGCTGGGCATCGTTTAAAGTTGCTCTAACCGAAAGACCGGCCGGTAAACTGCGTACAGCTTTAATAATCGCTGAGCGTTTATCTGGTACATCTTTCCAGAGTTGGTAGTACAAATCCTGAAATTCTTGGGCAAATGATTTACCGGTATAACCCTCCGGATTACTTACTTTAGCTAAGAATTCATAAGCTCTATTGGCAGTATTCCAAGCTTGATTGAATTGACCCATTTCCTGTGGTGTTTGTTTTGCTTGCGCAGGAAAACGCTTGGTAATATCAACTACCTTATTTTTCCAGGCCTGTTTCATTTCCTCAGCGGAGGCTTTGTCGCTAATCCCCAGATATTCCATGGCTTCGGCTTTGGTGATTTTGAGCTGTTCACTGGCTGCTTTTTCGATTCGGTTTTCTATTTCCGATCCGTTGGGTAAAAACTTAGCTACTGCAAAGTTAAGGGAATGTAGTCCCATCATCGCCACAGTATCTTTTATGGCGTCCTGATTAGATTCACCTTTCAGAAGCGAGGTGACATACGTCGCCGGACCGATAATGGCTGATGACTTTAAGAATGAAGTTTTCATCCCGGCGATAGAGAAGGCTCCACCAAGAGCAAAATCACCCACAAAATCTTTAGCTCGCGCTGCAGCATCCTTTTGTGCTTCGTCTTTTTGGAGTTGAGTCAGACCGGCAAACGTTAGTCCGGTTGATAACACATTAAAAGTTCTGGGCGCAACAGTGGCTACTCGTGCCAAAAGCGGTACTCCACGCAAGGCTCCCTGGACCAATTCACCTCCGACTAGAAATGTTCCGATAGTTCCCAAGACATTAAACTCAACCTCGGTCATGTCACCGGCTTGTTTCTCAATGTCATTGGCATACTTTATTTCCGGCTTCCACCAACCAAATGACAAAGCTTCACCTAGTCCATTGCCAGCTCCCTTAAGCGCTCCAAAAGTTGCGCTAGGCAATCTTTCCAAGACGTCCGTATCCCGAGCTCCCACCCCTAACGCTTGAGCGGCAGTTTCCAAATACAGATTCTTAAATGGTTTATAACTGCCACTGGTTGGCCCGGGGATCGCGATGTCGTATTGGAGCGGTTTGATAATGTCATCAACTTTTTGTTCACCTCCACGCACCAGATTAGTCAGATCCGTTTGAGCCTTACCAAAAATATCACCCACCGTTTGTTTGGTATTGGTAAACGACGATGTAATGTTTTTCTTTAGTTGTTCAAAAAAGTTGTCCATAAGCTTAAACCCCCGGAGTAAAGAGCCTTCTTAGAAAGCCCATGACTCCTGGTTGCGTTTTTAACTGCCATTCTTCATCGATTACTTGCGAAGCGTTCTTACCTTTATCGGTTGTGACATTCGCCAGATTCGTTTTAAGCTGATCTGCAGTCATACCTGTTTTCCAGGCTGCTCTAATTTCGTTTCGCAGTTCGCCTTCATTTACTGTCGTGGTTTGTTGTTTTTGCGAGTCGGTTTGATAAGGTGTGGTTTGACCAGTCACCGGATCAAAGAAGCCGGTCACATTGCCAAAGGCATCTTTAACCTGTTGTTTAGCGTAGGTACCACTGCCATCACCAGTTTTCATCCGGTCGGTCTGAGCACTATAAAGCTTGAGTTCAAACTCTTTTTCCCAATGGGCTTCGTCAGTTTTACTGGAAAGCTCAGTAGACCTGGTTTTGTTATAGGAATCAACCAATCCACTTATAAGCTGTAAGTCAGAACGTAAGTTGTTTAACTTGGTTTGCTTGCCTTGGGTTTCAGTTGCTACTTTTTGGGTAATTTCACCCAGTGTTGCATTGTAGGTTTGGGCTTTAGCGTTTCTTTCTTCAATTAAATTGCCGATTTTCGAGTCGGCTAGTTTTTGGACTTCGCCAGTTTCTCCAGTAATCGTTGCTGCAGAGTATCCAGGGTTTTTCCTGACCTTGCTCACCGATTCATCACGGACATTTTTTTCACTGGCGATACTGGCATCTAGGGCTGCGATTTCATCCTTCATTTTCCCTAAGCCCGCTTTGCTGTATTCTTCGTCATAGCGACGGGTTGAGTAATCTTCCAAGTCAGTCGATAGTCCTTGGATTTGGCCGTAGGTATCTTGGAATTTAGAATTGAGCGTATTAAGGTCAAAACCCAAAACATTTCCAGATCCCACGGTACTTAATCCAGTACTCAAATTAGATACCGTTTGTGGTTTACTAGGCTCATCGCCTTCGGTATAAATATCTTTCCCGGCAGAATCAGTGCCCCACCATCGCAGAGCTTTATTTTGTTCTGGTTGCCAATACCAACCGCCTAATTGTTTTGTTGCCATTATGTTTTCACCTCCTTTTTTCCTTGAGTTGAAATCCACGCTTGGTGGAACTCATTAACTTTTTGTTCAACATCAGGACCACCCTTTTTGCGAATTAATTTGATACGGTGATCGTGATAGCGTTGTTTGAATGATTCCTCATCTTCGCCATCGTTTTGGAGGAGTGAAAGATCTTCTGGTTCAAAGTCCACGCCATAAAATCCTTTACGAACCGTAAAAATGATGTAATCGAATTTGGCATTTGATTTGCCATTACCCATCTCTTTGACAGTGATATGGTCTTCAGCCGTTTCTAGAAGTAGTAGTCCCTTACAATCTTCGCGAGGGGTGAGGTAAGCGGTCGTTTTTCTTGGGTCACTCACGGCTTTATAGTGGTCAGAGAAATCGATCCGTTTTAATCCGTTTTGCAACTGGTTACTCCCGCGCTCCACGAGCATTACCTCGGCCGATTCAATGCCGGTATAAACAAGTTGCTTACCTGGCTTAAACGGATGAGGAATGGCAAAATTACACGTCCCGGTTTTGTTAATATTCCCGGCAACATTTACTGCCTGAGTGCCACATTCTCGCACTTGAATGTAATCAAAATATCCGGAGCCTCCCCAGATTCTGTCAGCCGTCATGAGCCCGGCCGATATTTTGGCTGCATTCAAATCGTTTACTTCGGCATCAGTGACCGCTAAGTTTTGAATCTTAGCTGTACTAATAGCAGCGTCCATGATTTTCGAGTTACCAATCGCCAGCGCTGCAATCTGTGCCCACTCAACTGCCAGGTCTTGGATTTTGGCAGTACTAATGGCCGCATTCATTATTCGGGAGTTACCTACCTCCAATAGTCCGATTTTGCCGTTAGTCACCGACAAGTCCTGAATCTTGGCATTGCTTATCGCTGCATCCATGATCTTGCTATTGCCAACCTCGAGGTTTCCAATCTTGGCCCACTTCACTGCCAGGTCTTGAATATGGGCAGTTAAGATAATGGCTTCAGCAATCTGGGCCGAGAGGGTAATCACTGATCCGCCTTTCCACACCTTGGCAGCAGTAATCGCATCGTCTTTGATTTTTTGGGTGGCGACAGCCGCTTCTGCCAACTTTTCCTCAGTCACCGACAAGTCCATGAGCTTACTTTCATCGACGGCATCAGGTTTGATGTTGACTGTACTGACGGATCCGGGAGCGAGTGCTGGTGAATCGACACTGTTATGGGTGTGGACCGGCACGACAGGAAAAGGAGTATCTGCGACCTCCTTATTTCCAAACACTTTTTGTATTAAGTCAGTCAACATAGTTATAAAATTCCCATTGGTTCAAAATAGGTAATAATCGATTTAATGTCGGGGGTTTCGTTACCGGCCGGATGGATACTCAGAGCCACTTCGTATTCTTCACCGCGATCCGGCTCATCTTCATCACCACCAGTTTCGATGGTAAAGACCGCCTTGGTTTTACCTTCCTGGTCGAAAGCTTCATTACCATCTTCCATGGTGGCTTTTTGCCAATCGGACTGTTCGTTCACCTTATAAAACACTTCAATACTCGAATCCTTAGGAAGCGGTTTGGTGACGAGTTTGACGTACCGGAAACCTTTTTGAGTAAAGATTTCATTGGCATCAAAGACCAGCCCCTCATAGCGGCCTTCCGCCTTTTTAGTAGTATCGATAGTGTCGACCCCAAAGGAGGCACCGTCTTTCCAGGAGACAAACAGTTGATCGGTGTACATGGTTAGGGCACCAATCGAAACATCTGTTAGTTTTCCGTGCGAAGGAATGTACTCTAGATTGAGAGCATAGGGATCGTTTTTACTCAGGCGACCGTAGGAGTAAACGCCACATTTATCCGAGCCATTGAGTCCAAATAAGGGGAGGCCGTGCATATTGCAAACCGCTCCCGGGTTAACCCAGCCAACCTCTCCGGGAAACTTTTTGATTCTCATTAATGTGGCGGTATCCCAAAAATAGAGCCCACCATATATTCCGGCTTGAATCAGAAGATATTCGCCCTGAATCATGGCATTGATGCCGCGCTCGGCTACCATTCGCCGTTGAATCCAAGAAGGTTGAATTTTGTCCCAAGTCCAGAGCCACCCCTCCTCAACTTTGTCACCCTTGGTTGAGCCAAAAATGACTAACTGATCCTGACCAAGCAAACATTTATTACGATGGCCTTTGGGAAGATCTAAGGCTGGGGAAGCACCACCGGCAAAGGCCCCTTCGTAATCAACCATCGCCAAGTCTTTGGCATCGCAAATCAGAAGTACTCCCAACGCTTCGGCCATGGTATGCCAGGCGGGATCACCGTTTAATGCGCCCCAATCATGTTCCACATCGGTTGCCCAGGATCCGGAGAGTTTAATCCGGCTGACTTTGGTTTCAGTGGCCCAGTAGAGGTAAGGAATGTAATTATCAGAACCCTCATTATTAGTGTATTCAGCCGCTCCGGTTATTTTCCCATTGGCATCGTGATAAACCAGGACCCAGGCAGCATCGACCGTTTCCTTACAATAAATATTTCCGGTATCACCAAAGCCATAGAGCTTGCCGTTGGACGCCGGAACATAAAACAGAATTAAATCTGTTATTACTTCCAGACTGCCCAGATCCTCTTTGAGAGCTTGATTGCATTTGAGGGTATTGCCGTCATCACGGATATTTAACCCATAACCAAACCGGAATGCTTCACGCACTCCTTGATATGGATCATCAGCGATCCCTCCTCGGAAACCTTGTATTTTATAAGCGTTTAATGCCATAGTTTTTATTCCCACCGGGAACTGCCAGCTTGTCCTTTGTAGACACTAGTTGGTTCCTCGTCCTCCCGATCTTTAATTTGTTGCAGAATTGTGTGGGCTTCCACTACTTCTTTTTGAGCATCAGCTTGTTTGCCTGGTGTTTTGTTTAAACAAACCGAAAGCGCCAACTTGACTATTGGTTCATCCATTTCTTCTGGGGTAATTGGTTCGTCATCGTCTTCGACGAGTCTTACTGGACGTCGTTTGTAATAAATGTCGATAATTGTGCCTTCGGCAATGCCAGTTAGCTCACTTAAGTTAAGGTGATACTCGTCACCGATAATGGCCACTACGCGCTCATAGGAATAAGTCTGTTGGGTGTATTCGTCTTCACTGACTTTGTGATGAGGAATTCCGCCAACTTTGATGGTTATTAATCCGCCTGGTTTGAAATCAAAAGGGAGGAAGTAATTTTCTTTAAGACTGCCATCTGGATTTGTTTCTACCAGTTGGGACGCATGTTTACTCAGGAATTTCCAACGGGCATAGTTACACGCCCGGACAATGCCTTTATTAATCCAGCGGTCTTTATCCGGTTGTTTCCAAAATCCGCTTATTTTTGCGGCTGACATTCTGGCATCGAGATCTTGTCTAAATTCTTGTAATTGCATATTTTTAAGTTAATGACCCGGTTTTCCGGTAATTTTTGATATAAGCAAGTAAGTGGTCACCCGGACAATCAGTTGTCGATTCCGGCGTTTCACCATGTCCAATGACTCGTTCTTTGGGAATTCCTCGCTTCATCCGGATATCGTCGAGAAGTGTTTGTAAGGTGGCCAGTTGCTCGGAAGAAGGTTCTTCGTTACCACCAGAGGAGTGAAAACTGCCACAGACACAGATACCAATCGAGCGGTAATTCATCTTGTTGCTGTCGTTATGAGAACCGATTTTGTTTTCTGGTCGACCTTGGATAAGAACTCCAAGACCATCAAGCGCTCCGGCAATCCATTTGTGGTAGCCAATGTCATCCCAACCATAACCAATATGTGATTTTTTGATGGTGGCAAAGTGAGTATTATCCCGGGGTGTTGCCGAGTGGTGGACCACAATATATTCCGGGTAATTGGCTTTGTCATAACCTTTGGTATCTTTATCTCGGGTGGTCACCCGTCGCTCACCAGTCCAGGCAATAACGAGTTTCGCACCGTATTTACCACCATCCTGATTTGAATCAAAAATGTTTTTTACCGCTCCCGCTTGGGAGTCATAATCTTCAATCACCAACCCCAGTCTATTTTTTGCCCACCCAAGTCGATCAATAATTTCCTGAATTATTTCTTTTAACTCCGGTGATTCATAGACACTTTGCGCTGCCCAATGTTCACCCACCAAAACTCCGCCCTGGCCAAACCCGAGAGCCCACTGAACTTGGGTAGCTGTTTTAGTTCGAGTGGAGGGGCGATTGGAACCGTTTGATGCAAATACAGCTGCGTTATCTTCAGCAAATCCTTTTATTAAAAGATTAAGCATGGCATTCCATTGCGCTTCGCTAGTGAGAAGAAGTCGAGCCGAAAGTATTTCAGCACCTTGAGGAATATTGACCGGACTGAATATCAGACCGGCATCACAGCTGCCCGTACCGTCATTACCAATGCTTATCCGGTTACTGGCATAACCACTAGGAAACCACGTGGTGTCATAGTCTTCTTCGCCATCGCGGTCGTTACCAGATAAACTAATAATTGAGATTTCCTCATGTAGACCGGGAGTAATGTAATAAACTTCCAGTTCGGCTTCATAACCTTTTCCTTTACTTGAATCCCAACAGGCCTTGGCGTTCCCAGCAGTGCTGCCATCATCACCAATGACAAAGGCCATAGCATTGCCCGGTTTCCAATCAACTTGTTGGACCAGTTCGTCAATGATTAGTTTCAAATTTGGAGTTTGAACCCATTCATTGGCGTTCCACTTTTTGAGAATATCCCAGTCGATACCATTACTGGTTAGTGTTCTGGTGGAAGGTTTGGTTGTTTGCTTAAACGGTTGGGGGTCGCTTTCTTTAATCCCTTTGATTTTTAATAACACCGGAAAGTCGGTATCATCAGTTGAAGCCACTTTTAGTCGAAGTCTGGCAAATAAAACCTTAGCAAATTTAGGAATATCAACCCCGCGAAAACGAAAAGCACCGACTTGGGTTGAACCATCAAAATTGCCGAAGGTGATCACCTTTCCGGCATTACCATCTGCATACCAAGTCGAAGCACCCACCTCTCTGCCGTCATCAGAGTTTTCCTGTATCGTGGTTTTGATCTTCAATACTTGGTTTTTCATATGTCTTTAATTTCTTTCTGGGCGGAACATCTAATTTGATGTTTATCCGGGCGTTATTTTTCCTTCCGAAAACGCCCATCAATTTTCGGATCGCCGCAATAGTGGCTCCTGCTTTACCAATCACGGCTCCGGCATCTTTTTCGTCGACTTTAACCTTGAGTAAAACTCCCATCTCATCGACTGTTCGTTCAACTGCCACTTTGTCAGGACTCCCAACTATGGCTTCTAAAATCGTTTGTAATAGTGCAGCATCATTTGTTTGCATCGTTTTCACCTCCTTACAAATCTGGTTCTAGTGTTAATACCAGTTGAGCTGCATTAGCCGCTCCACTGTTAAAGTCCCAGATGTTTTCGTAGTTATTAGCTGGACTGGCATTGTCTTCGATAGTCAAACCAATCGCTTTATTTGTAAATTCGGTTTGGTCAATAATTTCCTGGATAATGGTTTTAATATCCGGACTTTCATACCAGGTATTAATCACCCAATCAGCTCCTGGGACCCAGGCAACTGTGGCGGTAGTTTTTGGTTGCTGGGATGGCCGGTGAGTCGAATCAAAACTCAAAGTGCTCGTTTGTTTAATTCCTTTAATCACCAGGACAGGTCGCTTGGTGGAATTAACAGCCGACTTTACCCGCAAAATCGCTTTAGTGATCTTGACGTTATTGGGGAGAAGTGGTCGTAGAAATCTCAATCCTGCATCGTTACTGCCAGTATTGTCATTGCCGATTGAGATTTGATTGGCCGTAAAACCGTTTGGATACCAGGTTGTATCGTAGTCCTCCTCGCCATCATCAGTGTTGACGATGATATTCATCTTCGAGAACATTCTTCGGATGTTTACTAGTGATGGTTTAAATTTGGCCATATTTATTGTTCAGCAATAACCTCCACAACTTGTCCGGCAACACTGGATGAAAGAACGATTTGAGTCGTTCCTTTGATTCGCAAACTTACCGAGTCACCGGGGTTATCCAGTAAAAACGGTGATGCTTTGCTTGTGGCATCATCGTGAGCGACCTTAATCGCGCTGGTATTCCCGGCTTTTGACTTGATAACAACATCACAACCTTCGCCAACAGTCATATCCGGTAAGGGATACCAAGTGTCGGCGTTGGTCACTGTGACATTGGCCGTTGTAAATTTAGGTCTGCTTTCCATATGTTTTGTCTTTTAAAACTTCGGTTGGTCAGCCGAACTCCTGACTCCATTAACTGTTTGTTGCTTGGGAGCGCCTTCCTCAAAACCTTTGAGGGACATCTCCTTTTTCTTCAAAACATCTTCACGAGCAGCCACGGCTTTTTCGCGTTCTTCCAGAGTCTGGAATTTCTCCTTATAAACCTGTTCCATCGACTTACCCGACTTCAAATCGTTACGGTCTACCTTGCGATAGACATTGCCGTTATTCTTATGGGTATCAAGAAATTCGATTTCTTCCGGATCACTGGTTCGATAAACGCCTTCATGAAATTGGATTGAACGCCCAGCTACTGTGATGACGCGACCGGCCACCTCCTTAATATATGAAGGATTCATCACCAACTTCAGTTCGTGATACTTGGCGATATAAACTACTTCGCTTGGTTTCTCGGCCGGTTTATCTTGACTAGCATTGCCGCCACCTTCACGAGCCTGGCGAATCCGAGTAATCACTTCATCTTTTTTGCCGTCTTTAGAAACTCCTAACTTCTTGGCCTCACTCCAAAGTTCAGCCATGGACATTTCTTCTAATGTTTTTTCAACTGTTTCTGTCATTTGTTTTTCACCTCCTATCTTTAATAAAGTTTGCCAGGGTGATAACGCTCACCCTTGGCTTAAGCGACTACACTGAGTAAAAAAGCGTGTAGTGACTTCCAATTTTTTGCGTGTAACATCATAGGTTTTCAATTCGTCTGGTTTAGAGTGCGCCGATGCTCATAATGGCGTGGCGTGACTCTTGCTCCATTTGCAGACCGCATTCGGTCAAGTATTCGTCGACTTGGCTATCTTCACCATTGGCCTGACGATTAGTCAGGAGTTTGGTGTCGCGATTGCTAAGGTAGCGGTAAGTCAGACATTCCATATCAAGACCAACGGCATAATTGCCGTAAGTCGTTCCGGTGAGCAGTGGATGTTTGATCATGTGTAGCGTTCCGTGCGGTGAGTCGTATGTCACAATCCTTAGTCCGTAGACTTTGGATGGAGTAACGATGTGGAGTTTGCCTTTTGCCCAACCGTTGACCATGGAAACAACTGCAGCTGACGCAAGCAGATATTTCTCGGTATTCCCGTGAGCAAATAAACTCTCCAACCATGTATCAAACTCGGCTTCCGTATCAACGTTGGCGGTAGCATAGGTCGCAATTCGAGACAAGATCCCGGCGGTAAACCGTTTGGGATGAGTCCCGGATGTGATGATGCCTTTCTTTCCAAAAAGGAAAGATCTTTCAATATCAACGTAATGTTCAATACCTTTCTTTCTCCTTTGAAAATCAAAATCGTTTTCTTTCGTTAACCCCTTGGTGTTTTTGGATGTTTCAGTGATACCGACTGGTGTTCTAAAGATCTGGCAGTAGTTTGCGATGTCCTGAATGACCGTCGACTTGATATCGCGCAGTCCGGCACCTTCTTCATTGGCGTTACCTATTAACCACACATCTCCGACTGCAGAAGCGGCTGCTCCTGTAGCGCCTCCGAGTTCCGCACCAACCGTAACTGTATTGGCATCGACAATTACCGTAACCTGGAAAACCCATTTCTGGGCAGCGACCAAGATTACATCTCCAACCTGCAGATACTGTGACTGGCCGGTAATGGTTAAATTACCGCCATCTGGATCAATCGTTGAGGACCCGGTTAACTGGCGACGACCAAAGTCATCTTCAAACCATTTAAACTCTGGATCCACGGCCTCGACCTTTTTCAATGCCTTACCTTCGTTAGTGGCTGGATCTTTTCCGGCGTTTGTCAGAATGGCCATTAAGGGATATCGGTTGACATCCAGTAATGACACCACGTCTGCGACATCGTACTTGCGTACGACACCTAAATTTCCTGTACCTCTGATTCCTGTTGCTGATGGCATAATTATTTTTTCACCTCCTTTCTTTTTAACTAATACAGGAGGTTAGATTCCTAACCCTCCCAAGGGGCTTTTTGACCCGCTTCCACCGAGAGCTTTCTGGATGCGTTGTGTTTCGGCATCCGAGCTATCGGGTTGAGTCGGAGCGCCCGCTCCACTCTCAACCTGAGCCTTCGCTTTTTTAAGGCGATTGCGCTCATCATCTGATATATCTTCAGATTTCCCTTTGTGTTTGCCGATAAAGGCATCGACCTGTTCACAGGCTTCTTTCAAGGACACAGTTGTACCCTTGGCACTCGCTGCATCAATAATTGTCAGGACCATTTTTCGATAGTCCGGATCATCCAGTGGGTGATCCTTTTTGGCCTCAGTAATTTCCTGGCGGACAGCGCTGCGGATTTTTTCTTGGCTGGATAAGGTGTTTTTGACACCCTCATCAATCCTGGCCAGGACCCATTTAGCAAAATCGCTCGGAGTCATTTTTTGCAGTTCTTCAGCTGAGGGGAGAGTCCCGGTATCCTTTTTCTCATCCGGATTCGGTTTCTCTTTTTTATCGTCTTTCTTTTTGCCTTCTAAACTCGCAATTCGAGTTTCGAGGGATTCAACTTCTTTGATTACGTCTTCTCGGCTTTTGCCATTCCAGCGATCGTCTTTACCCTTACTCTTGTCATCCTTATTTTTGTCGTCATCACCGGCATCATCATCCTGGCTGTTATCGTTTCCCTCATCGTCCTGGTTATCATCGGCGGGTG
>JAMCST010000008.1 GCA_023380935.1 Patescibacteria group bacterium | reverse complement strand
TCAGGCCGGGGTATTTGCGGCGGGCGACTGCGCCGATCCGGTTTACCGTCAAGCCGCGACTGCGGTCGGGACGGGAGTGGCGGCGGCTTTGGATGCGGAAAAGTGGCTGGAAATAGGGGGGGATAAGGGGTTATTAGTTAGAAGTTAAGGGAAAGTGAGTAAAAAACCGCTAGTATTTACTGATCTTTTCGTTTGGCAGAAAGCACATGCGCTCGTGTTGAAAATATATACCGTTACAAAAACATTTCCTCAAGGAGAATTATATGGTCTGGTTTCCCAGATGAACCGGGCAGCTGTTTCTATTACAGCCAACATTGCGGAAGGATTTGTCAGGAAAAATAAGAAAGAAAAAATCCAGTTCTATTTTATCGCTCTTGGTGCAAATACCGAGCTACACAACCACATATTAATCGCCCGGGACTTGAAATACATCAAGCCAGAGCAAGCGGATCAATTAATTAACGAAGTAATAGAGTCGTCCAAGTTAATTAATAGTTTAATTAGTAGTTGTAAGTCCCTTAACTAATAACTACTAATGCCTTAACCCCTTATTCGTATGGACAGTCAAGGACAAAAAATGCTGGAAACCGCCCAAAGCATCGTTAGGAAAGCCGCGGCCGATCTAAATCTGGACACCGAGACGGTGAAACGTCTGGTGGAACCGGAAGCAATCCACGAATTCAACTTTCCGGTCACCATGGACGACGGCAGTGTGCGTATGTTTAAGGGTTGGCGTATCCAGCATAATCGCGTGTTGGGTCCATACAAAGGCGGGATCAGATTTCATCCGGATACGGTTAGGGAAGAAGTTCAGGCGCTGGCCACCTTGATGACGATTAAATGCGCGGTCGCCGGTCTGCCTTATGGTGGAGGCAAGGGCGGAGTGGTGGTTGACCCAAAGCAGTTGTCGACCAAGGAACTGGAACGGGTGAGCCGGGCCTATGCCCGTCAGATCGCGGCAATCGTCGGCCCCTACACCGATGTGCCGGCGCCGGACGTCAATACCAATCCGACCATCATGAGTTGGATGGTGGACGAGATCATTAAGGCAAACCAGGACCGGTTAAAACGGCTCTATGCGTCGTCGGATGCGGCTCAGCCCCCCAGACTCAATCCGAACTACTTCCGCGCCACCTTTACCGGCAAGCCGGTAGAAAAGGGCGGCACGTTGGGGCGAACCGAGGCGACCGGCCGCGGGGGAGTAATTATTCTTCAAGCCCTGTTGAAGAAACTAGGGTCAAATCTACCGAATCGCGTCAGAACTTCCTCTGCCGCCCGTTCCGCCGAGCACGCGCTAACGGTTGCGGTCCAGGGTTTTGGCAACGTCGGCTATTATTTCGCCAAGATCGCCCAGTCGGCCGGTTTCAAAGTGGTGGCGGTGTCGGATTCCAAAGGAGGCATCATTAAAAATTCAGAGTTGGCGGACCGCCGGGACCTATCGGCTCTGGATATTAATTTGGTGTATCAGTGCAAAAAAGAACGCGGATCGTTGGCCGGCTGCTACTGTGCCGGCGGCGTCTGCGATACCCGGGGCGGCCAGATAATCAGCAACGCCGAGCTGTTGGAACTGCCGGTGGACGTTCTGGTGCCGGCCGCGCTGGAAAACGTGATCAACGAGGACAACATGAAAAAGAT
This sequence comes from Patescibacteria group bacterium, assembly GCA_023380935.1. GTDB lineage: Bacteria > Patescibacteriota > Microgenomatia > UBA1406 > GWC2-37-13 > UM-FILTER-34-12. The sequence goes on along the minus strand of JAMCST010000008.1, from coordinate 40,885 downwards.
CAAGGCCAAGATCATTGTGGAGATGGCCAACGGGCCGATCACCGAGGAGGCTTACGACTACCTGACAAAAAAGGGCGTAATCATTATTCCCGACGTCCTGGCCAACAGCGGCGGTGTCACCGTATCATATCTGGAATGGTACCAAAACATACAAAATGTATCATGGACTGAGGAAAAAGTGAACAAGAAACTTGAACAGATGATGATCGCCGCCTTCACAAAAATCTGGCAGAAAGCCGCCCGGATGAAGCAATCTCCTGGTCTTGATCTGAAACAGGCGGCATTTGTGGTGGCAGTGGAAAGAATTGTCGATGTGGTAGAATAATAAGACCTGGATATGTACGACCTCAAGGACTTTCTGGTTTTCCTTAAAGACTACTTATTCACCAAACTGACCGGTTGGGGGCGGGGTTTCGAGCGCTTCAAGGACGTCATCGTCGCCTTTTTGATCGTCAAACGGGGCAAATATTCCACCTCGTTTCTCAACACCTCGTTTATTATCCTGCTGGCCGCCACGGTGATCGCCGGTCCGGTGGTGATCGAAAACAATCCGTTTATCGCCATTTTCAGTCAACAGCCGAAGCAGTATCAGGCCGCGGTGATTTCCTACAATCCTTACGAGAGCGTGTTGTCGACGGTGATCTCGGCCAAGCCGCGCGACAAGATTGTCGACTATACGGTGGTGTCCGGTGATACGCTGGAGACAATCGCGAAAAAGTTCGACATCTCGGTGGACACCATCAAATGGGCCAACGATCTTAAAAGCGACACGATCAAGCCGGACCAGGTGCTAAAAATCCCGCCGGTGACCGGTGTCGTGTACAAGGTGGTGTCCGGCGACAATATCTACACTATTGCCAAAAAATACAAAACCGACCCGCAAAACATCGTCAACTTCCCGTTTAACGACTTTGCCGACATGGATACCTTCAGTCTAACGGTCGGTCAAATTCTTTATGTCCCCAACGGCGTGATTGAGGAGGAGCAGCCCAAATACTATGCCACCCAATTTGTTTCCCAGGTACAGTCGGGCGCCAGGGGATCATCCAACTTCATCTGGCCGACCTCGGGCATCATTACCCAGTATCCGGTTTGGTACCACATGGCGCTGGATATTGCCAATCCCACCATGCCTCCAGTGATCGCCTCGGATAACGGGACCGTGTCCTATGCCGGCTGCATCAACTACGGCTACGGTTGTCACATCATTATTGATCACGACAATGGTTATCAGACGCTTTATGGTCATTTGTCCAGCATCGGGGTTTCGATTGGACAGAGCGTCGGTCAGGGTCAGCAGATTGGAGTGATGGGTTCTACCGGTCGCTCCACCGGGACTCACCTTCATTTCGAAATCAGAAGCGGCGGGGTGCTGGAAAACCCCCTTTCCTATCTTAAATAGGACCAATAGGATTTATAGGCCCGATCAGTCTTATTTAGCTTCAGGACTAGCTTCTTTGGGAAGCTGGATCTTCGGTTCACTGGTGGTGGGGACCGGTGTCGGCAGACTCAACTGTTTATTCGTCTGGGACGGGGCGGGGGTCGGGGTTGACTGGGCCTCGGCCGGCAGCTTCTTCTTGAACTCCTCCAGATCTTTTTTTGCCTTGTCGTAATCCTGTTGGTTGGTCTTGGGATCGATCAGGGAAATCACGTTCTGCATTTCCGCCGCTGCCTGTTGGTAGTTTCCCTTTTGGTAATTGGCCCAGGCCAGATTGTAGTGGGCGTTGGCCCAATCGGGCTTGTTGGTTACCGCCTGCTCGAACAATCGGGTAGCGTCATCATAGGAACTTAGACCGTAGTATACGCCCCCCAGATTAAGCATGAGTGTCGGATTGGTCGGGTCAAGAGCAATCGCGCGTTGGTATGAGGCAATCGTCCAAACGTCGGCTCCCTGCACCGCATTGAGAACGTTGCGGTAAATCAAAGCCAAGTTCTCCCAGTTGCTGGATTTCTGCGGATTCAGGTCTTTGGCGGCTTTGGCTTCGGATATGGCTGTCTGGATCGCCTGACTAATGGTTTGTTTATCCTGGGTAGTCAGTTCCTGCGGTGGAGTTTTGGCTGTTCCGCCGGTTCCGGCGGCCGGCTGGGCCTTACTGGCGATATTATTGGCCACCAGCAGATTGGTTTGGGAGAAATTAATCCGGTACTTTTCCTGATAGGGATCAAGGGCGATCGCTTGTTGCTGAAACTGATACAGCCCCTGAAGATTGTTTTGGGTGGCGCTGTCCAGCGCCTGTTTAAACTTGACCTCGGCCAGGTACGACCGGCCGATCAAATAACCAAATCCCATCACCGCGATGCTTCCGGCGGCCACCAGGCCGATCCAGACCGGGAACAGGCCGGCCAGGGAAAAAGTCATCGGGGTCGACTTGGGTTCTTTTTCCAGACGGCTGATATCGGCCACCACAACAATCAGCAAAAACCAGAGCGGTAAACTGGTGGGAAAAAGCGCCATGGCCAACAGCAGATAAACTGCCTCGAGTTTTACCGGCGGTTCGGCCTGACTCAGGCGCTTGCCGATTTCAGTGACTAATAGAATAAAGGCAGCCAAGGCAAAGATGCCGGCTTCGCTGACGATTTGCAGCAGGGCCGAGCGCGACAGGTTAAATGAAGCAATCTGCCACAACGACGACTGGTTGTAGGCCAGATCCTTGACGCGGGTAAACAGGGAGGCAAAGTTATCGGCGCCGACGCCGAACAGAGCGGTGAGCGGATTTTTAAGAATCTCCACGGCCGCATACCAGGAAATGTTAAACGGCGGCAGGAGCAAGGCGCCGGGTTTGGTTAACTGATAAGCCAACAAACCGAAAGCCAGGCCGTTGACGACCGCGACCAGAAGCGGCAGCACAAAGTTCTTGTGCCGGCGGTTAACGCTTAGGTAAAACTGGGCCAGGCCGTAGACCGCGAAAAAGCCAAAGTATAGTACCGCTCCCAGCGGCTGACCGAAGGTGGAAAAACTGGGGTTTTTCAGGAACTGCCAACTGGTAGCCAGCGACAGGTTTTTCAACGGCTGGAAGTAGAACGCAATGGCGGTCAAGGCGGCCAGTAACGTTCCCAGATTAAGCGCCAATTTGATGGCCGCTTGATTGGTGTCCCTGACCAGGTAATAAACGATGATTGCCAGACTGACGACCATCAATAGACCAAAGTTGGGGTTGGTGATCGCCTGGATTTTGTTCGGGGAAGAGATTAGTACCGACAGGGCGACGGTGCCCGAGAGCAAAAACCAGGCACTGTCAAACCAACTTTTCTTCCAGACTAATGTTCGGCTGATCAGTAACTCAATAGTGGAACACAAAATCAGCAACAGGCCGGTGGCGCTCAATAAATAGAGTTTATTGGTATAAAAAAACTCCTGGGTAATAGGAAGAAAGAAAAGAGGAAAGAGCAAGACGGTGGCGATTAATAAGGCGGATTTAAGAGTTTTTAATGGGGATGAGATCGACATAGTCACTAAAGATAAATTAAATAACTATTAACCAATAACAGATCATTCTACCGATCTGTGTTATTACAAAATTAAAGCACTAATTTGTCTCGCTGTCAACCGAAATTACGGACACTGATTCGGATTGGTCGAACAACACTGTTCCCAGCTGGAGTATACCGGGCTCCGGCAGGCGACTCCGGAGCACCCGGCCGGGCCACACGCCTGACAGGCCTGGCTGCCGAGATTGTCGTCAACCAGACAGGTTGAGCCGCTTGATTGGTAAAGGGCGCTGTTCGGACTGGAGATGCCGTAGTTATAGCCGTAGCTGTCGGGTTGCGGTCCGCAGCTTGAAGCGATGCATCTTACTGTCCGGATGGCCGGGTCGAGCGGATATTCCAACTTGGCGTAGATGCGATATGACTGCGGACAGTCGGCATCGAGCGAATCAGCTTCATAGGCAAAATCTTGCCGCCACCAGCGGCTGCCGTTTTCCCGGTGTTGGGGAGAGCAGGGAAACCGGGTGGCATAGGGGGCCGCTTCGGGCGAATCAGCCTGTAACCCGCAGACGTAACACTGATTGACGCCGGCGGGAAAGACGGCGGTAGGAGGATGGTTGTAGACGATGTTGCCGCCGCTTTCGTAACCGTAACATATCTCTTCGGCTTTGGGATAGCAACCCTTATCGTTGTACCAATCCTCCAGGGTTCTTTTCAGAGACGAGAGCTCGGTTTTCTTTTTTGAGTCGCGGGCTTTGTAGAACTGTTTCAACGGGTCAAAGATGGAAAATAACGCGTAGATAAGCACGCTTAAAATTCCCATTACCAGGATAAGCTCAATCAGGGTAAAACCGCGGTCAGGCTGATGCACCATAAATGGGCGAAATATATTCATTATAACTAAATTTGAAAAAAACCAAAGAAGTGTCTATTATGAAAATAATGAATCAACATAATCGTTATTCAGGATGGGGAGTGATCGGGCTAACCGGAGCGATCTACCTTTTTACCACGGCGGCAGCGACCAAACCGTACAGCTTGCATCTGTTGATTCTGGTAATCAGTCTGATGATTTCCCTGGTGCTGTTCAAGAAAAAGCAGTCCAATGCCATTGTCTTCAGTTTTTTTGCCTTTATTCTGTTAGTCGTCGGCATCACTGGCTGGTTCTTGTCGCCGTTTATGTACTGGTTGTACCTGCTGACGATTTTTCTGACCTTTTTATACTCCCGCCTGATCGCCACGGTATTCATCAGCCTGCTGATTCTCCTTTTTATTCCCAACGTCGGACCGATGGACTTCAGCTGGGACATCATGATGATGGTCTCGATGTTTCTGATCATCCCGGTTTCCTACTTGGTGCGTAAGGAGTACCTGCGTTTAAAGGAAAGCGAAAAGAAAATCCTGATTTTGGAAAAGGAACACGGCCAGCTCAAAGACCAAGTAGAGGAGTTGCTGGCCAATCAAATCACCCGGTTGTCGGCCCGGCTAAGGGAAAAGATCGACGACATCAGACAGATTGCCTATGTGGCGCGCCGGAAAATCCGCGTCAGCGCGGACAAAGACCGAGAGAGAAAAATCATTACCTTAAGCGACGAGTTATTGAAAATGGTCAAAGAGTTTGAGGAATCAGCCACCGGAAAGAAATTACTGAAGTCCCGCTAAGCCCTTTACCTTGCGTACCAGTTCGTCCGGATTGAGATCGGCCTTGATCAAATAGCCTTTCACGCCCTTAGCCATCGCTTCCTTGATTACCTGATCGTGGGCGAGATTGGTGAGAAGAATGATCGGACCGTTGGGTTGAAGCGCCGGTTTGGTCCGCAGTTCGGTCAGCACCCCCAGACCGTCGAGTTTGGGCATCATTACATCCAGCAGAATGACAGAGTAGCCACCCTGCCTGATTTTTTCCAGGCCGTCTTTGCCGTCAACCGCGCTGGTCACGCTAAAACCGGCATCTTTGAAGATTTCCTCGTACAGGTCGCGGATATACAGGTCGTCGTCAATAATCAAGATCTTCTTATCCATGCAATAAAGCTAACAAAAGAAGAAGGGAAAGTCAAATATGGTTATCATACATGCCGCGTGCCCCGTGAAAAAACGGCGGTTTTTGAAAATATGCGAGTTTTTTGTCCCTTAACCCAGAACGCTCAAGTAATATATTGGTCATCACGATAGCCATTTTTAAGTCGCCCTCACGAACTCCGAGCGTATACGACATCACTGCCTCATGTTTTCCCAGAGGATTGCCTTTAAAAGGAACTGATGCCAATACGGAAACTGCCAGTTGGGCTTTAGGGTCAGGATACGGGTCGGCAATGCACGGACCCGTTTTACTTACGCGGGCAGCTTCGGCCATAATGGCCACCATGGCCTGGAGATCGGGTTGGTTATTTTTAGCCGTGCGCAGATGGTGAAGCACATTATTACAAACCACACCGTCAACCGCATTGTCAGGAAAAGGTAACCGAATTCCCGACGCCTGTACTGGAAATCGGGTTTCGGTCCGGTTTGGTAAGGCCGAAGAGGCAATATCCACCGATATAATGTTGGCGCGTCCGTCATAAGGAGCCTCAATACCTCCTCCTCCGCTTCCGACGACCACAATGGTTGGTTCACTTTCACTACGATGAATAATTCTTTGAATATATGCGTCAGGATATGCCATTACGATGGCGCGATAGCCGTCCTCCAGTTGTTTAACTCCCGAATATGCTTGATCTACGGCCTGTTTTGGCGCATTAGGCGCCGACATGATTTCAGTATAAGGTCGCAGGTCTCTTGGCATACCGCCCCGTCGTAGATTGGCAATAACATGTCCTAGCAGACCAAGTGAAGTAACGCGTAGCCCTTTTTCGGTTATCTGGACATATGGTCCAATTCGTTCTGTGTGGCTTGTAGTCATATGCTCGTCCTGTTCGTGCGTAGCATTATAGTACTTGAGCGCTAATAAAGCAACCTACGTCTTCATAAATTAATCTTGTTATTGTTATAATGAAATTCATGAACCAGCCGGAAGAGGATGAAAAGCGGCGTAGCCAACTGCGATTGTTGTCTTCGGCCACCAAGATCTTTATTGAAGGGGTGTTCATGATCGTGATCGTGGTGCTGCCGCGTTTCACCAACATTCAGATAAAAGACCTGCCCCAGGTGACCGGTTGTATTATCACCGCGTTTTTCTCCAGCCTGATATTCGAATATTGGATATATTACCGGCGTAAACACGGTTTAAGCTTTACCGCCATTCTCAATGTTCAGCTGGTAAGCAGCGTGTTATTGCTGACGTATTTTTTACACCACATTGATCGGATTAACGGCCATTTTTTCATTCTTTACGGTTTGACGATGATGGAGTCGTCGCTTAACCTAAACATCAAAATTTCGATCCTGGTGGTGGCGACCATGATGTCGGCGACGGCCAGCGAATGGGTGTATCTTGTCCTAAAAAACGAACAGCCGGCCGACCTGATGAATTTTGTACTGTTACTGGTAAGACTGATGTATCTGGTATTTATGATGGTTTACAGCCGGGCGCTGGCCAAGACGATTTTGGCCGAACGCGAGTCAAGGGACCAAATTCAGAATCTTAATATTGAGTTGCAAAAAGCCAATCTGCATCTGCGGGAACTGGATCGGCTCAAAGACGAATTTATCTCGGTCACTTCGCATGAATTGAGAACGCCGTTGACTGCGATTCGTTCCTATTTGTGGTTGGCAATCCAGGGCAAGGGCGGACCAGTGGAAGGGAAGCTTAAGTACTATATCGAACGTTCGTATAGCTCAACCACAAGAATGATCAAGCTGGTAAACGACATTCTGAATATTTCCCGGATCGAAACCGGCCGGATCAACTTCAGCATCGAAAAAATCAACCTGGTAAAACTGATTAAAGACGTGATCGAGGAAGTGAAGCCGCGCGCCGAAGAGCTAAAAGTCAAATTTCAGCTCAATTCTTCATTAGAAGACGGATCCGGGGTGATCGGCGACACCGATAAAATAAAAGAAGTGTTGATCAATCTGATTGGTAATGCGTTAAAATTCACGCCGGCCAACGGATTAATAAAAATTAACGTTCGTGAAGACGATATGGTGATCGTAACTGACGTGATCGACACCGGTGTGGGTGTTGATAAAGAAGACATCGGTAAGCTTTTCCAAAAATTCGGCATGCTGAAGGGTTCGTATGTTACCAACCAAAAAGCCGATCAGGGCACGGGTTTGGGTCTGTATATCTGCAAAAGCATTATAGAGAAACTCCAAGGAAAGATCTGGGTGTTTTCCGCCGGCCACAACCAAGGTTCAACCTTTAGCTTCAGTCTGAAAAAATACAAATATGATGACCTGATGGAGATGAAATACAGTTTGGAAAATCCGGAGGGACTGGGAATCGTGCATTCACAGGTGTGATCGATGTGGCTGATGTTTGCGTAATGTATGGACTGGCCGGGGAACCCAAACATATCGGTCATGTTAATAGGCATATGAATAGTCATACAGAAGCGAGCTTTACCCTGATCGAAGTGATTATTGTGATGGCGTTGGTGGCCGTAATGACGGTGATTGCGTTGTTGTTTCTTAACCCAAAAAAAGAAATGGAAAGGGCCTGGGATACCCAGAGAAAACACGATCTGACGGTAATGCAAAAAACCCTTGAAGATTACTATAACGACAAAGACGGTTATCCGTCTGCGAACGAGCTGTGTGACGATGCAGTAGTGGCAAACGGATCAATCTGCAGCTGTCATGTCTGCGGTTTGGTGAGGAACAACTTCGGCGCCTATCTGCCAAAGCTCCACTGTGATCCCGAATACCCGCGCCGCCGCTATCTGTTCCAGTTCAGCTGCAGCGGCGGTCGTCAGTGGTATCGCATCTGCAGCCATCTCGAAAGCAGCGGCGCACCGGATTTGGCATATAATTACGGAATTGGTAGCCCGAACACCGATTCATCCCTGTGTCGGGACGTAATTGAAGAAACGCCACCGGTAGGTCCGTTGCCAACAGCGACTCCCGTCCCAACCGTTCCGGTGGTAGCGACAAACACGCCGCCGCCGTCACCGACACCGTCACCGACCGCAGCCGTTACCCCCGTTTCTTCCCCAAGTCCGACTACCACGGCCGCGCCAACCCCATGGCCCAGCCCCACCATTGACCCGAATTTTACCCAATATTATTGTTCCACTAGCGGTTGTAAACCCTGTAACTTTACCACCAACGACTGCAATAGTAAGACCGACCTGTGCGAAGGCGGACTAAAACTGTTCCAGACCTACGACGCCTGTTACACTTCCAGGTTTGATCCGGTCAACGGTTGTCACTGTCCGTAAACAACGCCGATTAGTTGATGATTAGCCAGTTAAACTTAATATCGTCGTGGAGGTTGGTGCGGCTGGTAACTTGAAAATAAGGATGGCAGGTCTCGGCGGCCTGTACGGTTGTACCAGTCAGATCGGACAGGTTGGTCGGGCAACTTTCTTTTTTCTCCACCGTGAGCAGTTCATTGGCCGAGTCAGAGGTGGGTGTCAGGTAGACCAAAGAATCATTTTTCACGCTCGTATTGTAAATAATTACGGTGTTTTCGTTAGCCGGCAGAATGCCGACGCCGGCCGTTTGCGCCTTGGTTTCGATGGCCGGCGCGTAAATGCCGTTTTTGGCAAAGTTATCCGGGGCAGCGACAATGGCGGCTGAACCGGTAGCGTCAAGGAACTTCTCAAGTCCAAGCGACTTGAATCGGGCCGAGCCCGAAGCATCAATTGACGCCACCTCGTCGCCATTTGAGTTGGCGACTTTCAGTTTGGGGTTGGCGGCGTTCTGACCGGACTGATCCAGTTGAATCGCCAGATCGTTACTGGACGTGACAGGTTTAATGGTGTTGGTGCGGATGCCAGATAGCGCGGTTAGTTCACCCTTGGTAGTAATGTCGCCGTTCTTGGCGATGACGACCGCGCCGTCAAATAGGTTGATGTCAACCAGCGCCGACAATCTTAATTCTGAAGCCAGCGCCAGAATCGTGTCGTTTTGGATCATCACGTTTCCGGCGACCAGCGAGTTGGAAACCGTCGCATTGTAAAAGTTGGCGCCATTGGTTACGGTAAGACTGTCAAAGCTACCGGTTGCCGGCAGCGTGGGGCTGGAACCGGTCGCGGTCGGATCGGGATTGACGGTGAGATTGGGGATAGTTTGATAATCGTTGGGGTCGGGCAGCGGTTGGTTTTTCAATTCGCTCAGTAATTTTTGAATATCGTTGATGTCGGTGGTGAGCTGCTGGTTGTCGGTGATTACCTTGTTAATATTGGCCGATGAACTGCTGATCTGGTTGTTCAGAGCATTGATCGTGTCCGACTCGATCTGTTTGGCCACTAACTTGCCGGAAATCGAGGCGAGTTGCGAGTTGAGAGAGTTAGTATTAACCGAATTGGCGGCGAGATTGCCGGAAACCGACGCTTCCTTGACCGCCAACGTGCCGCTGAAAGTGGCGTTGCCCGCGGCATCAATGCTGGCGACGGTTTTGCCCTCCATTCCCTTAATCATCAGCCGGGCGAATTCGCCGCGGTTTTCCGGCGTCGGGACGGGGGATCCGTCCCCTACATTTGACAAATCAATCGTTAAAGCGTTATTTTTCGGTTTAATTTCATTGGTCTGCAATTGGGCAATGTCGGCCGAGCCGCTGGCGACCAGATCGGTCGTCTCGACGATCGGGGAGATGGTCTTTTCACGGACGATCAGTTTATCGATTGTTCCGTTGATAATCGTGTTGCTTCGGGCAATGGTTTCATTTACAACGTTCGTAACAAATTCTCTCAACGTTTGTCCGCCCACATTCAACGAATCGGTCGTAACGGTTTTGGCTTTGACGGCGCCGGTTTCCAGGTTGGCCGCGGTTAGCCGGGCAAAGGCACCGACACGGGTGATGGTTTCACCGGCGGCCGTGGCAATGGAGTAAGATGAGTTGCCTTGATCGGGTGAACCAGAGTTGGTGTTTTCCAAAATAACAACATCACCGCTGTCTGCCAGCATCATCTGTGGTTCGTCATATTTAAGGGCGATAAAGGCGTTTATTTTGCAATCGGAAGTTTGGGCACATTTTTGCGACGACTCCAGGGCCTTGGCAATAATCAATCCGGGCTGGGTGGCGCGCATGGCATAGCCCGGTTTGGTGGCCGAGCTGGTAAGCGGATCGCCGACCACCACGTTACCGTTTTCCGCGCTGAACTTGACCGGCACCCGGCCGGAAAGGGCCACCGGATACTGCTTGTCGCCGCTTCCGTCAGGCGCGCCAAGCAACAAACCGGGGTCGGTGGAAACGACACCCATCAGGTTCTTTTCGTAAGCCTGGGTGGAGCGGATAACGTGATTTTCGTTTTGCGGGTCAAAGGCAACGACTTCACCCGCTAATAAATCTTGCACGGACGGATACTTTTCCGCCAAGTCCGCTGAACTGGTGTTGACTGCGCCGATATACAAGGTCCCGTAACGGTTATTATAATATTCATCAAAATAGGCATCGACCGCAGTATACGAGCCACAGTCCCAAGTCTGACCGGAATTGGTAGTGCGGCAAAGCTGTCCGCCAGAATAGGAAGAACTAGTGCTGTCGACACGCATGTTGATATAATGGGTACCGTCGGATGGCGTGGTAGTTTTCAAAACCGCACAGTATTTGGTACTTGAGTTCAGGTACGGTCGATTACTGAAGGTAAAAGTAACAGCTGCTCCCGGACTGGTCGAACTAATTGATGAAGATGCAACCACGTCGGACGTTCCCAACACCACGCCGGTCGGGGTATCGCCAGTGCAGGTTTGAATTTCGGTCCAGACACTATAACTATATGAAGTTTCGTTACGCCATAGTTTAAAATTGATCTTTGATAAAGACCCGCCGGTTCCGCCGGTGGTGAAACTCTGTGAATTCCAAGCGCTAGAGGTGCTGTTGCCGTAAAAAACAGTGTAATTAGCATCATCACCAGTCAAATAATTGGCGTCTTGGACATCGGTACCCGAACCGCTGGCAACCGAGGTGTCGACCCGGCCGGCCGCCGTGCCATCGGATTTGTAAAACCAAACATCTCCGCCGGTGCCGGCCCAAAGCCGCAGGTCGTCGGAGCCGCCTTGTTTAATATCTCCGCCGGTAACGGTCAAATCACTGGCAACGGCTAACGTGCCGGTAAAACTGGCCGCCGAGGAAATCGTTTGGCTGTTAATAGTACTGGAAGTAGTGATGGTGCTGATGCCGGAGATTGGACCGGCAAAGATTACACCTTCGGCGTCATTAAGAGAAAGAGCGGTTGAAGCAGTGTCATTGGCAATTCCACCACGCGCGTAAATTTGGTTTTGGGAATAAAGCGTACCACCGTTATTAAAAATGCCCGATGTGAACTGAACTAAAGTGGCGGCCCCAGCATTGGTATAGCCATAAATTCTTGGATAACTGGTTTGGGCGGTATCAATTGTAATACGGTTGTAACCGGTGGAATCCTTAAAACCGATCAAGTTAGCTGATGTGCCAAGATTAAGTGACATAGAGTTGGCGCCAAAAACATCTGTTCCGTTGGCATATAAATCGCCGGTAGCCCTTACGTCGCCGGCAACATCCAGTTTGTAGCTCGGCCCGGTGGTCCCGATACCGACGTTTCCGCCCGAATCCATGTAGGTATAAAGAGTAGGTGTAACCGAATTGGTAATACTAGCTTCAGAAGTGAGGAATGAGGAAGACCAGCCACTACCCCAACCAGAATAACTGCCGAACCCGGCCATGAATTCCGTCACGGCAAATTTGGGATAACGCCACGTCGTAGTAGTAGTTCCCAATAGGATTACCATCTTGCTGCCGTTGTAGGCCAACCGGACTTGATTAAAAGGCGCCGTGCCTCGTACTTCGGCAGTATAATTTATCCAGGCCGGCGTGCCGGAATAGTTGTAACCCCCGACGATTACTTCCCAAGTACCAAGCCCGCTGTAATCATAACCGACTATATGGGCCCTCATCATTGTGCTTGTCCAACCTCGGGGCATGGCGATGGCTAATGTTCCGGTATCAGGGTTGCCGGAATCGGAGTATTGATAGACATTGTAGTAGTATCGATTGCTGTTGGCATAGGTATCGATAGACCCGGTGACCTCTAATTGAGTATCAGGTGCGGTCGTCCCGATGCCGACGTTGCCGGCAAAATAATTGTTACCTGATCCATTAGCCGTAAACAGACCTTTGATTGCCAGGTTTCCGGTGCTGGCATTCAGGCCCATGCTGGGAGTGGTTCCATACGACCAGGTAAATCCACGGCCAGTTCCACTCGACATAACATTGGCAATATAATAATCAGTTACATCACCGTACATATAGCTTGCCGAGTTGCTCATAAAGGTTCCATATGTGGTTGGGGCAGAGGCCCAGTATCCGACTCCGTATCCGTTTCCAGCTGTGACATAGTAATATGGTGTGGTTACGGACGTGGTAAATGACGGGTTCATTACCGTGGCCACGTCGTTGGCGTTGACCTGAATGTTGGTGCCGGCGCCGACATTAAGAGTGACGGTCGGGCCGGCCGCAGCCGTGGAGGTTAAACCTGATCCGCCGGCCACGGTCAGGGTGTTACCTTGGTTAACCGCTACGCTGCCCGAATCTCCGGCCAGAGTTAAGAGGGACCCGCCGGTTTGTACTAGTGATGTGGAGTGCAGTCCATCGACCATATCGGCGTTAAGGTTAGTAACGACAGTAGTCGACGAAACCGCCAGCGGCGAGGTGCCGGTGGCAACCGTAGAGATTAGTTGATTGTTGGTGCGGATGGCTCCGCCGACCACGTCAAGTCGAGTTCCTGCACTCGTCGTCCCAATCCCCACATTCCCTCCATTGGTATTAAGGAGGAGGTTACTGGTACTGTTGGCATTGACAGTTAAGGTGCCAGAGTTGTTCGTCAAGGTAGCGTTGGTGCCTAAGTTTAAGGTGGTGGTGCTGGTCATTCCCAGTGTCGCTCCTGTCGTGAGAGTGGAAAGAGAAGAGGCGGTCAATGTTGTTTGTCCGGTAAGCGTCAAGGCGGTTGCGGTGAACAGAGCCCTTTGGGTTCCTCCCAGGGTTAAAGCAATCTGGCTGGCGGCAGGACGATACATACCGGTAGTTGTATCACCAGTCCAGGAGAAGGAAGGAGCCGAGACAGTGTCTGATGCTTGACCCAAGAACTGAACGTCAGTATCAACTGCTCCGGTGAACTTTCCTGTTCCGGCAACGTAAAGCTTGTAGGTTCCCGGGGCGGTGGTACCGATGCCGACGTTACCTTGAATATAGCTAATACCGGCGTTTTCGACCGAAATGGGGAAATTAAAATCGAACGTATCGTTGGTATTGTCCCAAGCCAGAGTGGAGTTGGGAGTGGTTGTCCCTCTCTCAAAAGTTAAGCTCATTGCTTCGGCATCGGCCGTGGCGTTGTCCGTGTTAATGGTAAAATCATTGGCGGTGGTTCCGGCGATGTTGGTGCCGGCGGCATAGATGCTGCCGGTAACTGTCAACGAATCAAAATATCCCGAACTCCAGCGCGAGGCGCTGGTGCCCACCGTCCCGCTTCCGATAACATTGCCGGCCACTTCCAACTTTTGTCCCGGCGCCGTCGTCCCGATGCCGACGTTGCCGCCCGATGCGGCCAGATATGCCCCCTGGGTCGTCAAAAGTTCCCCATAATTGAGGTTTTTTCCCTGATAATAACCAACGTTAAGATTGCTTGCAGTTTCGACACTGGGTGTTTCATCAAGACCAACCATCTGCACACTAGCTACATCCCAGTTAAAAGCCGCATTGGTTCCGCCGCTGACATACCAGAAGCCGGTGGATGAAAATGTTCCGCCAATCCCAATGGTTTGGATTCCGTCATATTCGCGCCAATCATCTGCTCCGGCTTGTGATGACTCCCACTGAAAATTTCCACCTGTCCCATAAGAGTTTGAAGCGAAATAAATACTTCTTCCCGACGGAATTTTTGCCCAGATTCTAATAAAATAGCGATTGCCTTCTCGGTAGCAAAATCCGTTAATGCCATTATTTGTTCCCGAACATCGAGCAACCGCTATATTAAATCCACCGAATCCAGGAGTCGGATTAGAGCTAGGGGTGCCTAGTCCATCATAAGAGAGACGAAGGACACTGCCTGAAGTGTTTGGAGCTTGAGAATCAGCTACGGAAGAAATAGTGGTGTGTCCGCCGCCAGAGTTATCATATAGGGCATAGCCGATAGTGCCGTCGAGCATCTCTGCATTTCGGTTAAGTAGCCTACCGGCTAAAGTGCCTCCCATGGAGATTAAATAGTTGTTCCTACTGGAGCCAAAGCTTGTGGAGTTTTTCAAATAAGGAAGGCCAACGTTGGCAGTACCGTTGGCGTTGATATATAGATCCCCGGAGGTTAATTCCAACTTCGCCCCTGGACTCGTCGTCCCAATCCCGACGTTGCCATTTGCCAAGATTGTCATATCAGATCCAGTAGAATCACCCCCTAGCGTTAATGCAGAATTGGCTTGATCATATAACATCGCTCCCGCTGTTCTTGTTAGGCCAATCGCATAAAACTGACTACCATTAGCACCCGTTGTGCCGGCGATGATTCCGCCACTAGGAATATCCAACTTTGCTGCCGTCGTCGTCGTCCCGATACCGACATTGCCGGAAAAATACCCGTTTTGAATATATGAGTTTCCCCAATAATGCGAAGAGTCGCCTAAGTCAGAACCAAGCGTGGTATAAGGAATAACATTATATCCACTAGCTGCTTTATAGGTGGCGCGGGCATAAATGCCGCTGGCAAGACTTGAACCGTCACCGATATACAAAAAGTTACTGTTATTCGAAAGAGCATTGCTTCCCCCCAGTCTTAACCAGTTGTTTCCTCCGACATCTAAATAGGTGGAAGCATATATCCCACCCGTTACCTCGAGTTTATGCGCTGGTCCCGTCGTCCCGATGCCGACGTTGCCGTTATTAAGAATTTTTATTCTTGAAGTTGGAGTATAGTTAACTCCAATCGACAATCCGGTATCAGTCAATAGATCAATAGAACCATCGTTCCTTAACTGCATGCCAGACGCACTGGTTTGTGAAGGAGTATAAGTATTGGAGGTCGCATAATAAGCGTTATTGTAAATGTATGAACCGACAGTACTCTCTACACTACCTAAGTTCAATGTTTGGTGGCCTGTGGCTCCACCCCTAATAGCAAGTTGTCGATATCCTGTATTTTTGATAGTTAACGAAGTCTCTGGTGCATTTGTCCCAATCCCCACATTACCTGACGGCACCATGACGTCAGTGGCGTATGTCGAGTTAGGATACAGGTATGTTCCACCATCCAACCACAATGATCCTGATCCTCCCTGAAGTTGAGCCAGGGTAACGAATTCATCAGAAGAAGAAGCATTTTCTCCTCTGACTCTGCCATCAAAGTAAGCTGCCCTTGTTCCGGTTGCCCCCCTAACGTCAAGCTTGTTCGATGGGGAAGTGGTGCCGATGCCGACGTTGCCATCATATAAATATGTGTTTCCCGTATCGTTCGCGGCAATATTTGTGTAATCAGTACCGGTTGTGCCGTTTTGCACATTAACGCCGTCGAAGTAAACATTATTACTCACGTTTCCGGTTGTTCTTAGAATGACCCTCCATGTTGTCGCTGTAATGCCGGCTCCCCAAGTGCATGTAGCTTTAAATTTCTTCCAAGACGTGGTAAGCGCAGTATCGGAAAGATTACAGGCATAAGTGCCTCCACCTAACTCTTGAAGAAAAGGTGCAGATGAAAAACTCCCGGCTAAATCAGCTTTTGCCCAGAAAGAAAACGTGTAACTTCGACTGGCAAGTGTTTGGGCTACTGTGGGCAATGTGTAGGAAATGTAATTGTCGCCAGAACCGCTGTAAACAGCCTTCATCGAGTAACCGCCGTAGTATCCGCCTGCTTGTTGTGTAATTGTGGCTAAATTAGCCGACCATCCCCCCAGATCAGTTTCAAATCCGCCGTTCACAATAAGATTGGTGGGCATGCCTTGGACAAAAGTACTTGAGATAAAGTTGCCTTCGGCTGTTATATCGCCATTAACATCCAATTTCGCCGCCGGACTGGTCGTCCCGACGCCGACGTTACCTTGTAATATTGTGTATCCACTCGTTGTCCCAAGCGTTGTGGGAGTATTTGTTGTTGCGTCAAATTGCAAAAAGGTGGCGCCATAGGGTCCAATAAAGTTGACAGAATCAGCGGCGTTATAGTTAACCTGTGTTTGTAAATAATAACTAGAACTAGAATCTTCCGTAATCTTGATGCTTGGGCTATTTCCAAATACTTCCAACTTCGCCCCCGGCCCCGTCGTCCCAATCCCCACATTGCCGCCGTTACTGTTGAGCAGAAGGTTGCTTGTACTGTTGGCATTGACCGTCAGTGTTCCCGAGTTGTTGGTCAAGGTGGCGTTGGTGCCAAGATTAAGAGTAGTAGTACTGGTCATTCCCAGAGTGGCTGCACTGGTAAAGGTAGCTAAAGAGGAAGCGGTAAGAGTGGTGGTGCCATTTAGGGTAAGAGTGGTTGAACCAAGTCTGATACTACCACTAACATCATTATCAATTGTTGCTCCATTTTGAAGATTAATATCGGTAGTAACCCCGGTATTGGAGATGTTGATGGCTGTTGTGGCTGCTCCTGACAGTGTTAAGGCTGTTCCTGTTCCTGAGATAATTGCAGTTCCCGAAACCTCCAGCTTTGCTCCTGGAGTTGTGGTACCGATGCCAAGATTACCAGTAAAATACATATCGCTTAAACTATGCGATACTTGAGTGAGTAAGGTTCTTTCGTATGCTCCCCCCGAAGTCATACCATCCAAAAAGAAACGTCCATCTGTGGTATTACCCATATACCAACCGCCATTTATAGTGTTGTAGTTAACAATAGACCTTTCGGCTGCACTGGTTTCCACGATGCGCAAGCCAGTATTTGTTTTGATTGTTCCATTTACATCTAGAGGATAACTCGCACTCGTCGTCCCAATCCCCACATATCCATTGGTATCAACCATGAGTGCCTCTGTCCCGGCAGCAGAGACATGAAGAGGATGAAGAGTGGAAGAGGAAGCAGTAGTAACATTAAGTAAATATCCTGTACCGGTATTGGAAGCCGTATCGGTAAGATTGAACAGGTTGTTGGTTGAGGTGGCAGCATTGTAGGTGAAGGTTGAAGTGTATGCCCCCATAGAGAGGGAAAGGTTACCGTCGGGATTGGTCAAGGCATTCCACTTCATTGAGGTAGCAGGTACGGTTGAGGTCCATGAAGGAGCGCTTGCTCCGTTGGAGATCAAGAATTGTCCGCTGGTTCCGGCACCGGTAAAGGCATAGGCGGTTCCTGTTCCGTAGGCAACTCCTCCGGCGGTTGGAGTGGCAGTACTGTTGGTGCCTCCCCGGGCAATGGCCAGTTGACCACTCCATCCGACCGTAATGGAAGCGGCGTTAACCAGGGCAGTGGTGGGAGAACCGCCTAAGGTAAGGGTTACGTTCGTATCATCGGTCTTGGTTAAAGCTCCGGGCGTATTCCAGGTCGGAGAAGCGGCTCCGGCCGCTTTTAGTATCTGCCCACTGGTCCCGGCTGCCAGATGGCCATAGGCGGTTGTCCCGCTGGAATAGAGCAGTTCTCCGGCTCCGGCCGCCGTGACATTGGCTCCCAGTCCTCCCCGGGAAGTGGCGAGATATTGTTCGCTGTTTAATGCACCGTTGCTTCCCGACGTATATACCACTCCGTTAGTGGTTAAAGGACTGACGTATACGGTTGAGCCGGTGACGCTGGTCGTATACGACGCATTCCCCAATGTCACCGCTGCTCCTTGGCCTTGAAAAAGGGGAGAATTAACGGACGTGCTAAATCCTCCTGTGCCTACAACTTGAAGAGTGTAGGAGGATGGGGAAGTCGTCCCCACTCCCACATTCCCAGCAAAGTAGTTCACTCCGGCGGCCGAGTAGAGAGCGTAGTTGGCGGTGGTTGCTCCCGATGCCGAGAAGTACCCGGCCACATTGGTGCCTGAGGTGACATTGGTATTGGTAACTGTTGAGTAGAGACCATAGGCAGTATGAGCAGTATTGGCATTGGCTCCTGAGCGGGAGATGTTTAGTACCGTACTGGTACCGCTGGCAGCTCCTGCAGTTGACGATGATCCTAACGTGAAGGCATTACCTGATGCCAGACTATTCCAGTTCCAGGTCTGGGCATAGGCACCACTGTCTATGGTATTGGTACCTGTGGCAGCCGTAATACTGGACAACGGTAATGATCCCACTCCCGCACAGTTACCGCTGTTGTCACAGACTATCCTTGATCCCCAGTACAGACTACCACTGGGTGCTCCACCAGATGAGGCTGTATCGAGAATGTTATTCGCCCCTGCCGTTGATCCCAGCTTGACTCCTCCCTGGTAGACTTCCAGCTTGGCAGCAGGAGAAGTGGTACCGATGCCGACGTTGCCGCCATTAAATATCGCCGCATATGTATTATGAGCAATAATACCACCAAACCATTTCTGGCCGATTTTTAATTTTAAATTTTTAATTTTAAAATTATTTGTGGGTGGTCCGCGTTGCGGTTCATCGGTCAAAATTGTCTCGTTGCCGGAAGGCAAATCTATAAAATGCCCGGCGACGAAATTGTGTGTATCTTCGACTTCGATATCATAGACGCGCTCGGGCGATAACCGCTTGATGGAGACAATTTCATCCCACTCTACATCAGAATCCGAAGCACTAAATCCGAAATCAGAAATAATGTTCGAATTTTGTTTTGTCACCGCAATCTTCATTCCTACTTTTATATCGACCACTTTTTTCCACTGGGCATCCTGCCCACCGATGCGGATTTTTTTACCGCGGACAACCTCGCTGATGTAATTGGCTAACGCGTCAAACATTATTATTTTTCTTCTTGACAGAATTTTTAACTCGTGATATACTTTTTCCATAACCCCGAGAGGTAGATTCCACAAAGGCGTCTACCTCATTTTTTTTAGCAACCAAATGTCTTAAAAGCTGTAAATCAGTAAAATGTTGTTTGAATAGTTGCTTTAATTCTCTGGCGGTTGATCTAGAATTAGCTATTAATTTAACATTTATTTTTGTTTGTATTAAATATTCAAATACCCAGAAGAAATCGCCATCTCCTGTCATAAAAATAGCATTATTATATTGGTTTAATAACAACATAATTTCAAAAGTCATTCTTGAATCAACATCCGCTTTCTTCTTTCCGTCTTTAAATGTTTTAACCGGAACGAGCCTTAATTCATAACCGAAAGATTTAAGTTTTTTATAAAAATTTAGCTGTTTTTGATTGTTTGAATCAACACCGCCGTAATATAATACTTTTAGCGCTTGATAGCGGCCCTTTAAATAACTTATTAATTTTTTAAAATCAACTTTCCAACCAGCGCCACCAGTTCCATAAATGATATTAGTGGCATCAATAAAAGCATAAGTGACTCTTTTTTTATTTTTCATAGATTTTTGTTTGAAAAAACTTTCTCCACGACCGTTGTAGATGCATGATTTTTATCCGCAGCGACAGTAAATCTTTAATTTGTTTCTCAAAGAATTCAATTTCTATCTCTTTATTGTCAATGTCGCGATACTGGTCAAGATAGACCACGCTTAAATTACATTTAAGCATAGCGTCTTCCAAAATATCAATCGCTTTTTGCTGATCGGAAAAGCGCAGAGAATGAGCAGTCGCAATGAGGCGGGGGAGAGCGACGATGCATTGATGCAGTTCCTCTTGCGCCGGTATTTTTTTGACAACAGCGACACAGATAGCCAAAGCTTTTTGATACACTTCCAAATCCTGAAAACTCTTTACCGGTCGTTTTGGATAATAGTTCATAAATTTTTAATTTTTAATTTAAAATTTGTAATCAATTTTTAATATTTAATTTCTTAATTTGTAAACTATTTGGTTTTAGAGGCGATTTTAGAAAATATTAAAGTTAACTCATGTGTTTCTTTCCATAAAAATCTACATTCTTCTTTAAGATTTTCCTCATCTATTACTCGTGCCGTAAGCCGAAGCCAATACATAGTTTCCTTGCCTTCCTTTTTACAGATAAAGATTTTGTTTTTAAAGTCTTTTTTGCTTGATGCCCCATTTGCTTCCATATAATTAGCTCCAATACTGGTTCCCGCTCGTAACCCTTGGTCAATGAGAGGAATGGTGATGATATTTCTAGGACATTTCTTATAAAAATCAATTAGTCGTTCGGAAAATATCGTAGTTCTTTCTTCTAAATCGTATATGTTTGTCATAATATTTTAAAAATTAAATTAATAAAAATTTGATATTGATTAAAAATTTCAAATTTAAAATTTCATACTTGCCCTTAAATTAGTAATTTTCGTTTCATCTTTATTTACGCTATAAATTCCTTCCATCGTGTACACTTTTCTGCGTCGCTTGGTTTTCCTTGATTTGTGCAGAACGTGCAGCGGATAAAATTCAAAATAATCTTTCTCGTCAAACCATGCGCATTTGAATTCGTATAATCTTAAGCCGGTTAGGCGGGATAAAGCCATTGCGTACAGAGTTAGTTGTTCAATCGGTCGTTCTTTTTCCGCGCGTGGTTTATAGTCAAGGATATGGATCTGGCCGTTTCTAATTTGAATAAAGTCAATATGGCCGGTTATGAGTTTTGGTAGGGATGCAACATCGGCAATACCAACCTCCGCAGTGGTTGCGGAGGTTTTCGGCAGGGACTTTGCTGATAGATCTCGGTTAATTCCGGCAGCGGGATTATTGGGTTTTGAATTTGAGATTTGATTTGTCATTTGAATTTTATCATTTGAATTTTTGGTATATATCTTAAATCCCAATTGAGTTTTCAAATGCTCCAGGTCGTCACGGGTAATATACACCGGTACTTCCGTTGCCACCGTCACGCTGTCATTTACCAACATAAATTTTTGCAGGGCTTCATGGCGGCCTTTTCTTTCTTTGACCGATTGCAGGACGAATGTCGCTAATTTGGTGGCATAGTTTTGTTTTGCGCGAACAATCATCTGAGTTTTGGAAAATGTCAACGGTGCCTCCGACGCTCTTAATCCTTCTTGAAAATATTGATGCGGACACTCAACAGGAATCATTTCTAAAAACTCTTTGAGCGGCAAAAATTTGCGGTGTTGATATTCCTCTTTAATCATAAGATCGCACTTTGCACGATGAAAGCGATAGCGATACAGTTGACGATGGGCAAGGGTGGCATGAATTACCATTTCTTTAGGTAGGTATTTCTTCATGGCATATTCGCGCATACGGGCAAAACGACAGAGTTCGGCGGTTTCGGAAAGCCAGTTTGACAAGGTAGATGGTTGAACGCCCCGCTCCCTTTTTTCCAATACGGCGGCCGGGACTCGTTTGCAACTTCGATTAAGGTCGGCACTGGAACGCTCATTTACGATTCTGCACGTTTGCTCCAGTGAATATCCCAAATTATATATACTGACCGCATCCAACATCACCGCCAGCGGATAATGCTTGCCGCGGGTTAAGTGGGGAGTGAAGGTTTTTTTGCAGGACAAGCACAAATAAAGTTGTACCCGCTCCAGCTTTTTCTGCCGGAAGCCGCGTTTTTGGAAATCGGTCGAGGAACAATAAGGACAGGCGAGGGATTCCATCACTAATTTTGATGGTTTTACCTCACGATTCGGTGGAGCTGTTTCCTCACGATTTTGTGTGATTTTTGCTTTTCTTCCAAAAAGCGTGAGGGTTTTATTTAGAAATTTCTTTAAAGATTTCATAGTTTTATTTACGGAAATTTTGGTTGATTTGTCAATCGTTTATAATCTACATTTTTTATCCCGCTGCCGGTATTGACAGGATTTTTAATCGCAAGTTCCTCTTTCCCTGGTTTCTCTATTAATGCCAAATATGGATGGTTGCTCGTTGTCTTTATGTGTCTGCCAGTCTTGGTGACTATTTCATAAATATCCCGTACTCCCATATCCATGCGATTTTTGATCTGATGCCACTCCACGCGGCCGATGGACTCATTAAGCGATAATACTTCATCTCCTGGTAAAACTTCGTCGATACGGCAATATAAATATTCCCATTCCCAGTCGTTGGGGTCACCAGCAGTGTCAGGATTGTTTTTTTTCTTGCGGCGACGTCGTCTGATCGGCAGTAAAGTATCACCGGTGACACAACTGCCTTCAACATGAAGTTTTGCCAGGGGGTTCGTCGTCCCGATGCCGACGTTGCCGCTGGTTCTATTTATATACACTGCACTTATTCCTGCGGCGCTATTATTATGGCGAATAATATTTAATCCCCCCTCTCCTGCAGGTAAAGTACCATCATTTTCAATAGTAAAACCGTAGTTTGTGGAATAATCGAATAATTTTAATGAGGCCTTTTCCCCATTTCCTGCTTGCACCGAAATCGCATAATTATTACCATCAACAAAATCTCCAATCGCAAGTTTATATCCTGGTCCCGTCGTCCCGATGCCGACGTTGCCGCTATTTTTTTTCAATACCAAATCCGTTGCTGAGGCTCCGCCAAACTGTATCATTTCACCATCGTTTACGTTCCCTAAAGAAGTGGTGCTATTGTACCCTGCATAAATACCTCTAATTAAAGCATAACTATTGGTAACTAATGTGCCGGCGCCGCCCACAGGAGCTGTGCCAATCGCTATTCTTGAGTTAGTATAAATATCACCAGCCACCTCCAACTTATACCCTGGTCCTGTCGTCCCGATGCCGACGTTGCCGCTATTTAATATTGTGACTTCTTGACCGCCATCGTTTGCTTGCAAATGCAATACGGTTGCTCCACGAAGATATGTTTCGTCATTAGAACTTATGCCGAGCAGCAACTTTTGAGTTCCACCAGTATTGGCCATTTTAATAAATTGATTGTTCCCAATATGAATAGCATCTCCGCCAGCATTCGCAATATTAATCTGCCCAACAACATCTAATTTACTCCCCGGCCCTGTCGTCCCGATGCCGACGTTGCCCGTGCTTTTTAAATACAGAGTGTTCGACGGAGTATTAGTCTCAATGGTAAACGGTGTTTTACTGTTCGCAATATCTTCAAAGGTTAAATTAGGAGTAGTAAAGTTCATCCTAATTCCCCATTTATTGCTTTCCCGATCAGCGAGGTAAAGATTTACTTGGCCACTATTAACATTACCAGCAATTCCGCTAGAGAAGATAAAATCAGCGTTGTTAGCGTTGGCAGATGATAAAAATTTTGTCACTGTTCCACTTGTTGACTTTCTTACCTCAAGCGGAGCTCCAGGACTTGTCGTCCCGATGCCGACGTTGCCATTGGCATCCACCATCAACGCTTCTGTTCCTCCCTTGACCGACACATGGAATGGTTTGAGGGTAGATCCTGTGGCAGTGGTAACGTTGAGTAGGTAACCTGTACCGGTATTGGAAGCCGTATCTGTCAGATTGAACAGGTTGTTGGTTGAGGTGGCAGCATTGTAGGTGAAGGTTGAAGTGTATGCCCCCATAGAGAGGGAAAGGTTACCGTCGGGATTGGTCAAGGCATTCCACTTCATTGAGGTAGCAGGTACGGTTGAGGTCCATGAAGGAGCGCTTGCTCCGTTGGAGATCAAGAATTGTCCGCTGGTTCCGGCACCGGTAAAGGCATAGGCGGTTCCTGTTCCGTAGGCAACTCCTCCGGCGGTTGGAGTGGCAGTACTGTTGGTGCCTCCCCGGGCAATGGCCAGTTGACCACTCCATCCGACCGTAATGGAAGCGGCGTTAACTAAAGAGGTGGTGGGAGAGCCGCCCAGGGTAAGGGTCACGTTGGTATCATCTGTTTTGGTCAAGGCTCCGGGTGTATTCCAGGTAGGAGAAGCAGCTCCGGCGGCTTTTAGTATCTGTCCCGATGTCCCGGCTGCCAGATGACCGTAGGCAGTTGTCCCGCTGGAATAGAGCAGTTCTCCGGCTCCGGCCGCCGTGACATTGGCTCCCAGTCCTCCCCGGGAAGTGGCCAGGTATTGTTCAGCGGCGATGGTATTGGCGTCACTCCAGTAAGCGGCATAATTAGTTGTTCCGGTCACAGCAGACAATGTCCCGGTTGTTCCCTTAATCATGCCGGTTAAGCTATTTACTATCACCGATGAGCCATTAATGGTAGTGGTAGCGCCTGATCTCCCCATGGTCAGTCCGGTCTGTGTTGCCCCCCCAATGGCTAATGTTCCTGCAGCTCTTGTGTCAATTGTTCCCCCGTTATTCACCAGAAGACTCCCTGCAATATCAAGGGCAGCTCCAGGCGAGGTGGTTCCCACCCCCACATTCCCCCCAAAGTAGTTCACTCCGGCGGCCGAGTAGAGAGCGTAGTTGGCGGTGGTTGCTCCCGATGCCGAGAAGTACCCGGCCACATTGGTGCCTGAGGTGACATTGGTATTGGTAACTGTTGAGTAGAGACCATAGGCAGTATGAGCAGTATTGGCATTGGCTCCTGAGCGGGAGATGTTTAGTACCGTACTGGTACCGCTGGCAGCTCCTGCAGTTGACGATGATCCTAACGTGAAGGCATTACCTGATGCCAGACTATTCCAGTTCCAGGTCTGGGCATAGGCACCACTGTCTATGGTATTGGTACCTGTGGCAGCCGTAATACTGGACAACGGTAATGATCCCACTCCCGCACAGTTACCGCTGTTGTCACAGACTATCCTTGATCCCCAGTACAGACTACCACTGGGTGCTCCTCCAGCCGCTGAAGTATTCAAGATGTCATTGGTTCCCAGAGCCGCTCCCAGTCTTACTCCTCCCTGGACATCCAGCTTCTGACCTGGAGAAGTGGTACCGATGCCGACGTTGCCGGCGTTGGCGTCAACGATCAGTCCGTAGCGGGTTGCTCCAGTGACCGAGGTCGGGCCGGTGATCTTCAATCCTGTCGCCGTTACCGATCCGGTAGTTTGGGTGAGGGTAGGTGGCATGGTGATGTCCAGCCCGGTCCAGGTATCGGTGCCGGCGCCGGTGTTTTGGACCAGATTGCCTCCGGCGATAGTTAATCCTTTGTAAGCATACGTTCCCGTTCCAGTGTTGGTTACGGCGGGCAGAGCGATAGACTGACCGGTAACGCCGTATCCGGTGGCGGTATAGTTGGTGGAAAGATCGAGGTTGACTCCGGTCAGGGTTCCGGCCATCGAGACGGCGGAAGGTGCGCCGAACAGGGCGATCGTTCCCGACGTTTGCGTTGACTTAACGTCAAGTTTTCCGGCCGGCGTACTAGTTCCGATCCCGACGTTGCCGTTGAAACCGGCCACGCCGCCGGAAAGGGAAGAGGGGTCGTACCCGACTCCCAAAGCGGTGCTGACGTTGGCGTTGGTGTTGTAGAGGGTGCCGAACCGGTAACTGCCGGTTCCCAGATCGATGCTGCCGTTGTTTGGTGAAAGCGCGAGCATCGGGCTGATGGAGAAATTATCCAAGAACATCAAGCCACCGGTGGTGGTGCTGCCGAAATGCGGTCCGATCAGGCTGTCTGCTCCCAGTCTGACGGTTCTGGTGGCCGCAGTCAGTTCCAGATAACCTCCGGTCGTGCCGGAAGCACTGGTATCGATTTTGACCAGCGTACCGCCGGCACCGGTCGGATCGTGGACGGTCAGGAGATTCGATGCGGTGGTGGTGCCGATCCCGACCTTGGCATTGGTATAGTCGTCGGGATAAAGATAGTAGTTTGGCGCACCGGAGTAGGTCCAGGGTCCGGCAACACTGCTTTGGTCGACCCACGAAGCCACTCCATTAGCGTCAGAGGTGAGAAAGTAGCCGGCGCCTTGAGTGCCGTCAGCGACCTTCAGCTTGCCGCGAACGTCTAATAATGCATTTGGTACGGTCGTCCCAATCCCAACATTGCCGTAGTTATCAATAGTCATGCGTGTATAGGTGTCATTAGCACCGGCCGTACGGAATTTAAGCGTTCCACTTTCAGTGGCCTGAAGAATAACGTCACCCGTGCCGGCTGACTGAACTGTGGCTGTAGAAGCGCTTGAAATGGTAAAGGCGGCGCTGGTGAAGGTGGAACGGATACCTGGGTTAGCCACGGCCACTAGCAGATTACCATCTTTATTGATAAAAGGAATGGAAGACGTGCCTGTCCCCGCCGGCAAGCCCTGCAAAGTTTCGGCATTCATGGCGTAGCCTACGTTCGCGATGTGTTGTCTCGGTGTCATTTCGGATGCTTCTGATTGCATCTTTACCGCAAGGTACACGTCCGGATTCTCGGTAAACAGGCTGGCGGGCAAAGCGGCGCCGCAGTCTTCTCCGATCAGGCTAGAAAATATGCCGTCGACATCAGGGGAGACGTTACATAAACGTGAAGTTAATAGCGTACCTCCGGTAGCCGCGTTATAAAATCGGTACTCAACTCCTATGGTGGCGGTGATCGGATTTCCCAAGCTATCGGTCAATCGGCCTTGAAACGAGATGATCCGTGAAGTACCGGCAGTGGTTCCCGGACCGGTGGGAACGGCGGGATAGGCGAACGGTTGGGTTGGTTTAAGGAAAAAGCGCGTATAGACGCCGACGCCAAGAAAGGCCATCAAGATAAGAGTAAGGGCAATGCCCAGATAATGACGCAGTCCCCAATTGTCTAAGGCCTGACGGCTGCCCGGATCAAAATCAGCCTTTTGCGTTTTAATTTTAGCCTCATAAGTTTTGATTTCATGATTGATCGCCTTATCAATTTCCCGTTTCGTCTGCTTATATAGTTCCTCTTTTATATATGCGCGCGCGTGAGCCCAGGCAAAAAACTTATCCACAGACCGGAGTTTTCTTAGGACCACATCGGTAGATTCTCCACGTTCGTGAAGATATTTTAAGTAGCGGATAATGGTATTTTTGCTAATTTTTTGCATATCTTTGTTTTAGTCTTTTCGAGAAGAAAATTAACCTGGTTAATCAAACAGATTATGGCGTTGACCTATAAGTCCAATAAGACCAATGGGACCGATAAGATCAAATTTCATCGCCAGGAAAATTTTCGACTGATAAACATGAATCGGTGAGGGTTAGAGCGGCGTCCGTTATTTTTACCACCTACGTATGGATTACCCTCAATCGACGGGTCGCATAGAAGTTTTAGGCCTCTATAAGCCTTAGACAATAGTTTTAACATATTGATAAAATTCCTCAGCATCGCTGAGGTAACTGGTAATGTCTGACTGATCAATCTTTTGTTGAGTAAGGTGCTGGCGATATTCTGCCAGAATGTTGATTGACCCAATTGGCCCGGCGGCACCGATGTTTGTTACTTGTTTGGCCGGATTTTCCTTCATCCAGCCTTGGTCGATGCAAAAAGAACAAAACTTGCGCAGTGCCGATAAACGCCGGTTAACCGTTTTGTTTGGAACCAGATTGTCGGACAGATACGCTTTGTATAGTTTGACCAGATCGCTGGTGATTTTTTCAACCCGTAATCCGTAATCCGTAATCCGCAACTCATTGATCATCCAGCCGGCAAAATGACGGTAGTCCGAGAGGTAATTTTTTATCGAGGCGCGAGAACGATTTTCCGCAATCAGGTACTGGCGAAAACCAGCCTCGAAATTATCAAGATTATACCGGTTGTCCATACGTCTTTAATAATAAAAGAAATGGACTAAAGCTGTCAAGAGGTATTTTAATACTATTATGATATAGTTACAGACGTATTTTTATGTAAATTGACATTGAAATACATGTGGGTAATATAAACCTATATTAATATTTAATTAAATTTATAATAATTACCGCATCTAAAATTTAATTACCTATATATATCAATAAATATCATTAAACCTATAAGAAATATATACTATAGTAATAGCATTACAGCTGGTTTTTGAACGATGAAGGAGATGAACCAGAACCGAACCCGAATAATCATAAACTTTGCTAAATTTTCCGGTTTTATCCCGGTTAAATATCGGACTTTTCAGATTGACAAAATCTCGATTTTCGTTTTCTTCTACCTGAAATACCGTCGTCGACAACAATTAGCCTTGATTGCTAAACTATTATTAGCAAACAGATTGTTTATCTGCCATGAAATCGATTGGCGCTGTAAAGATTAATCGTATGCGTTAAAATCTAGTTCGTAGTGTTACTAATCCTGCCGTAACACTACTTATAGTATTAATTGCGCTCGGCTTGACTTTAAAAACCAGTTGTTTTAGCATGAATAGCAACGGACGTTATGAGAAAAACGCTTATTTTTTTACTGATTGCCCTGTTCATTCTGCTGGTGTTTTCCGGTTATTTTTGGCTTTATGAAGCACAGTATTTCATCGGCCGCGCCGACGTCAGCCACGCCTCTTTTTCGGTGGACAATTCCTATATGTTCGTGACTCCGTTGCGCGCCAAGGCCAATAACCAGGATAAGATCCGCGTCACCGTGTTCGTATTAAACAACCAGGGGTTGGGGGTGATGGGTAAGACCGTGACGGTCGCCCCCGGCAAAAACCTGACCGTGGAAACGATTCAGGGACTGACCGACAACTCCGGCAAGGCGGTATTCGACGTCACCGGCAGCCAGACCGGCGAATATTATCTTGAGGTTAAAGTAGAGAATACGACGTTGCCCCAAAAAGTCCACCTGTCTTATTATTAACGTAGCGATTTCATTAGGGCGTACTTTTCCCGTTTGACCAACATCAATCGTCGTTTCGACGCGTGAGAAAAGTGCCTGAGCAGATAAATCGTCAGGCCGATCATCTGGCCGGAGATGACGATCTCCATCCAGCGCGGTTTGAGCAGGGTGATGATCCAGGCGAAGAACTGCAAAATAATCATCCAGACCGGCAGGACCCGTACGTTAAGAGTGATGCTCTGGGGTGACTGCTGCTTGAGGAAGTCGGTTTGGGCAAACAGGCGCAGGTTGTCTGCCGAAGCGGAGGGAAGGGCGACGGAGTAGTTGCCGGCGGAATCGGTCGGCGCGCTGACCGAAGGGATGGTAGCGGCCTCAACCGGCGTAACCAGGGACAGAGGGTTATTGTCGGTGGTAAAGGTCGATAGGTTGATCTCGCTGTTGGGGATCGACTGTCCGGACAGTACGACTTCGTCTCCGACATAATAATTATCCCTGTCGAGTGACAAGGTCGGCGGCAGGAGCACCGGGCCGATCACCATATTCCGGTTTGTTTCAAAAGGCGGCAAGCACAGCGGAGCGCTAAGGCGGCCGAACTGATCCTGGGCGGTTAAGCAGGCCTCTCGGGGAGCAAAAGGAGAAAAGCTGTTGGTAAATTCAAAGTAGCCGTTGGCGGCGTCGGCATAAGTCTGATCATAAATTCCCATCCCTTGGATGGTCACCAGGGCGCGCGGTGAGGTATAGCCGCTTAAGGTAAAACGATAACCGCCGATGCCGACCGATACCGCCACGTCTCTGGTCGCCGAGCTCTGAAAGACGCCCAGTACCTTTGTGTCTACCCGGTTTTGATTGGACAATAAGGAGAATAAAATTAACAGCAAGACTAAGTTAAGGGTGACGAAGACGGTGGGTTTTTTCATTCATGGCGCTTGCGCAATTCTTCCTTGAGTTTTTCGATCTCCGATTTTTCCGAAGAGATCTCTTTCTCCAGTTTGGCTTCGTATTTAGCTGTGCGCAAGATCAGGCCACGTGCCAACAGGACAATGATTACGATCGTTAAAAGGACAGCCACAGCTACTCTCCACGGGAATATCCAGGCAAATACGGTTGCTTCTTTAACGACCGGATTTTTTCCATTGGAAGAAACTTTAACGGCAATCTTATATCTTCCGATCATCCAGCGGTGGCCCAGGGTATCGCTGTATTGACGTGACGCTTCAGGAAAGACTCTTTCGCTGGTCAGGGTCTTCTGTTCAACTAACTGATTAAAGGCGTTATAGACTGTGACCGTTCCTTGAGGGGTGATAAAGAAATCGCCAAGGTTGAATACGGAAAAAGAAACCGGCAGCGGGCCGTATTCGGAAAAGCCGGCGCTCTTGAGTGTGCTGATATTGATCATTTCCTTACACTGATTATTTTCTACTAGCAGGTTTACTAGTCCACCCAGTTGGGCCGTTAATGAGGAAGTGGTTTGGGTCTGGGTTTGGGCGCCTTGCGGTGCAGCAAATGTTTGGGAGATCGGTTCAAAGTAAACGATGGCGTGTTTGCTGCAGGTGCTTACCTGCGCCGGGACCTTAATGGTCAGGTCGATGGTGACAAAGTCACGTCCGGGAATGGAGATATTGGTGGCCGACGGAGTAATCCAAGCGGCCGCGCCGTATTTTGACGCCATCTGGCCGGGTTCGACCATTACCGGTGTGCCGCTGTTGTCTTTAACGACAAAATCCGCCACCTTGACCTTGCCGGCGACGGCATTGTCCGCAGCGTTGCGGAATTGGATCTGCAGCCGGGTGGTTTCGTTTGGTCTGACGGTTTTTTCCTGAATGGCGGGAAAAACCGAAAGGGAAACGTTGGATTGCGCCCTGGTTTGCCGGATAACCAGCCCGCCGGCCATGACAAGGGCGATAATGGCGGCCCCAATCTTCTTTATCATAGTCTAATTCATTATTGCCAATGATTAAAATTTTGGATAAGCATGATAGGTGATCTTATCCCAGTATAAACCAGCTGTTTGTGTTCCGCTGACTGACAGACGATAACAGGTATAAATAGTGTCGCTGGAAATCGTCGAAGAGTAAGAACCAATGGTTTGGAATCCGGTGGAGTCAAACAGACGATATCCGGAGGTGTAGCTAAAGCTGGCATTAGTTCCGGACAACGTATAGCCAAAGCCGCTGTTAGTTGCAGTTGCCCAGGTGCCGGTAACAGTAGTAGTGCAGCTACCGTCACAGCTATTGGTTCTATTTGAAGGGATGGTTGGGGTTGAACCATTTTTTTTCGGGTCGCCGTCAGACATCACCTGCAGTACATATCCTCCTGGTGCATTGGTGGTTATAGTATGTAAGTGGGCGGCGTCAAAGAAAGTATCGGATGCATATATCGTTCCAAACGGTACCGAGGTAGCGGTTGTCGCTACAGAGGTGGTAGTGCCACAGACCGACTGGGAAGCGGCTATGCCGCTAATCGTCCAGGTGACCGAGATCGGGACATAGGCGCTGACAAATACACCGTCGTTAGCAGTAACACCTGTGTCGGCCTTTTCGATGATGTCGTTGGTAGAATTTTCGGTTTGGACCGTCACCACTAGCTTATCTCCGACGCCACGGGTGTGGGAGGTGCCGGAGGGTGCCGGATTAATGAACCGGTCGGTGACGGTTGAGGCATGACCCAAGGTAACGGTGTAGACTCTAGAAGTGCTCCAGGTGCCGCCGGTGGTGGCGGTAATCATATGATAGGTCTGTCCGGCAATGGTGGTGGTGGAATAGGCTGGTGAGGTTAGGGTCTCGGCGCCGGCACAGCTGGCACTACAGGACAAAGATACCACTCCGGCCGACGCAATATCCGTATCCAGAGTATTGGCGTCAAATTTACCGGAGTCGGGGATGCCGTCGCCGCTACTTGATGAGGCAGCCGGTACGTAGATTCTGATGTGGTTCAAGTTGGCGACGGTGGTGGGTTGAAAAGTAATGGCCATTCTCGCCGATTGGCTGGCAACTACTCGGTCACCGGGTTGCAGCCCGCCGGTGACGCCGCTGCTGACGGAAAAATGAGTCGAATCGACCACGTTGGAGGTAGTATAAGTGGTTTGATTGGCGCAGCCAGTCGAGGCAGGGTTGTTAAAACATAGGATATCGCCGTTGAACAAGTTGTTAGTGTCGTTGTCCGGCTCGCCGCTGGACTTGACGACGACGTCGCTGCCGCCGGTCGCTACGGCCGTATTTACCGAGCCGTAGTAGGAAAAACGCGAGTTGGTTAGTGTGGTGTAAGCCTGCTGAAAAACGCCGGCGGCCAAAACGGGCCTGGTTAAACTAATAGACAGATAGATGGGTGATAGGATTAGTAGGGAAACGCAGAATACGGCAACCTTACGCATATGTCTATAAACCATAATCATATATGTATATGATATTTATAAAGTTATTGATTATCCTTGTCAAGGCCATTACATTATTCGGCTCAATCTTAATCTTCCTAATAATACAACAGTAGGGTAATTTTAAATACTTGTCAAGAGCAACGTCAAAGCTAAAAAGTCTATATAAAGACAATTATATTGCCGATTTTGGAGAAATAATAACTATATGGCGTATTATTTTACGTCCAAAATCCGGAAGCTAATCGGGAAAAGGTTAAGGAAGATCCGCAGGATGAAAAAACTAAAGCAAGTGGAAGTCGCCGTCGATGCCGGGCTAAATCCAAGCTATTACGGTAAGATCGAAAGGGGACTAGTTAATCCGTCTTTGGAAAAAATTTACAACATCATCCGTGTCCTGGAGGTTCACTCTTCCGATATCCTTCCCTTTTAAGAATAAAAACGCCGGCTTGTTTTTTGTCTTATATTTTATTTGGCGCAGAGAAGCGATGCAGCCGAGGTTCACCGGGAGATATTCTTTTTGGTAGCGGTAGTTGAAGATCAACACCGGTTTGAAGCCTGTCCGTACGAGCAGCTCTCTCAGTTTTTTCCGATCGTACAGGGATTTGTGTAATTGGTTCTGCCAGAGCGCCACTTCATGCGCGGCGCCGTGGGTATAACGGTAAACATGATAGAGATCAAAGCGTTTCCCGACCAGTCCCGGTTTTTTCAGCAAATAGGCCCGGGCGATGGTTCGGAAATCAGGAATGCCAAGGAAGATGATCAGTCCGTCTTTTCTTAACACTCGTTTCAATTCTGCCAGAAGACGATCCACCTGGTCGGGAAAAAGATGTTCGATAAAGGCGTGGGCATAAATGATTTTAATTGATTGCGATGGGATAAATGATAGATCGTTACAGTCGTGAATAATATCCGTGGCCGGCGTCGCGACGATGTCAATATTGATAAATCGCGACAATCTTACCGCGCCGCAGCCGATGTGCAGACGCGGTTTGGTTTTGATTAAGTAGGGGAGCAGTAGGTGGCGATTGATAAAACATTTGATGAACCAACCGGTCTTTTTCAGTTTTGCGATCATCGTAGTCTATCATAACACAAAACGCAAATCACGTAATCCGTTTCATTTTCCCTTGACTTATTTTTTTCCGTCTGTTACATTGATACCGATATGGGGATAAAAGATAGACGAACGAAAATTTTACTTTCATTATTCTTATTAACGGGCGTAGATTTTAGTCCGGTCGCTTTTAGTGACCAGATCCAGCAGGCGTTTGATCTTCCCATGAACCAAAAAACCCGCGGAACCTTGTCCGGGTTATTAAAGGAGGGAATGATTGCCAAGGCCGATGGCCAAACAGCGCCGTTACCTCCCGATGCGCCCGCATTGATGACTACGTCGGCAGTTGATCCGAGTCACTATCACCTGACCGAGTCGGGTTTTGCCGACCTGTGCTTTCAGTTCCCTTTTTTCCGTTTCCTCAAAGACAAATGGGACGGGCAGTGGCGCATCATTTCCTACGAGATACCCGAAAGCAAACGGGAGATGCGCGATCGGCTGCGCCGGGAGATGCAGGGGTGGGGGTTGGGACCGTGGCACCGTTCGTTTTGGTTGACTCCCCATCCGGTGATCGAGCGCTTGAAAAACCTGATTTTCGGCAAAGAAGAGGAAAAATACATCCAGGCCTTTAATGCGTCCCATGCCTTTGGCGATCGGGAAGTCTTGATCGAAAAGGTCTGGGAGACAAAGAAGCTCGATAAGCAATACCGCACCTTGTTCAAGACCTGGCACGACACTTTGTCGGAGGCGGCGGAAAAAACCGACAAATTCCGTAAAGTAGTCGACGGGTACGTTAACCTGTTGAAAATCGATCCGGGTTTGCCGGCCGAACTGGTGGGAGAAAACTATGTCGGTTTCGAGGCGTACAACATCTTCAAGGAAATCAGAACCATTCTGCTTGGCTAAAATTTAAAGACAACCTCGCCGTCTTCGTCCGTCCGTTTAATATTAATTTTTAAGGCTTTTAGTACCGCTAACACGTCGGGGGCAGGATGGCCATAGCTGTTTTTGGCGCCGACACTTATCACAGCGACAGCCGGATGTGCTAACAAATATAATTTGCGATTAAGCGCTGTTTTTGAGCCGTGATGGGGAACTTTTAGGATGGTAATCGGCAGCCTCGACAAAAATGACGGTTCGACGAGCAGTTTATCCAACCCGGCGGCGTCGGCGTCTCCGGTAAAAAGCACGCGTTGCTGTTTTTGGGAATAAAGACAAATAAGGGAATCGGCATCATAAAGGAGATCAAAGACCGCGTCCAGTACCCGTAACCGTCTTGGAGGCGCCAATGTGATTATTTTTACCTGGTGTTGATGCAGCGGGGCGGCGGTTTTAGTCCAGGTCGGTGATCGGTCGTTGCAGGTGCTGGTAGTCAGGATTACCTGACGGAGGCGGTAATGACTGGTGAGCGCCGCCAAACCGCCGATATGGTCCTGGTGGCAGTGGGAGACAATGACCAGTTCGATGGTGCGGTCGTAGAACGGCATGTGTTTTCCCAGACAGCCAAGGATGGCATCGTTGGGTCCGGCGTCGACCAGGACGTCAAACCGATTATTGATGCGCAGATAGGCGCCGTCGCCTTGGCCGACGTCGCAGAATACCAACGCGGTGCGCCGTTCGCCGGCTTGGTTAACCCACAGTATCAAGACGACGGATGAAGCCAACGCTAACGTTAGCGCGAGAACGCGCTTGCCGACCGGCGCCATCATAGACGTTTTAAAAAGTCCAGTACCCGCCCGGGACTTGGGACAACCATTTAATCACGGTAGTAATGTAAACCAGAATGCCGTAACATAGATAAGCGGACAGTTGGCCGAGCGGGTGCCAAACAAGACCGGCAAGCGCCGTGACCAGTCCAAGGATCATCACCGGCGCAATGGTAAAGCTAACGCAGACATTAGCCAGCGGGGAGATGAGGGAGACGGTACGGAAATAAGCAAAGATCAGCGGCACGGTAAAAAACTGGGCCGCCAACGAAGTTGTCAGCTCGTCCCCAAGATAGTTTAACCACGGGTGCCGGGAACGGAAGCGAAAACGCGAAAAGAGAATCAGTCCCAAAGTGGCTCCGTAAGACAATTGCAGCGACAAGGTGGTTAACCAGTCTGGGTAAAAAATCGCGATAAAAATTAACGACAGTAATAGGGAATAAAGGGCGTAGTTTTTTCTTCCCAGTAATATTGCCACTAACGTTAAAATATTCATTACGGCGGCACGGATAACTGGGGCTTGAGGACCAACGAAAACTATAAAGAAAATCGTGATTAGTATACTTATCACTATTGATATAGATTTGCTAAGAAATTGGGTCAAACGGAGAACAATTGCGGTTAAGATAGTGATATTGGCTCCCGACAACACGACGATATGCAGCAGCCCAACCGTTTTTATCTGTTGATAGAAGGCGGTGGTCGTTTTCAGCTTGACCCCGAAAATAATTCCGTTGAGTAGGGCAGCCTGCGGTTCAGGCAGATATGAATCAATTACCGACGTGAAAATTTCCGGACCGATCATAGGGCATACCGTGATTTGACCCGATTGGCTAATTCGCCGTAATTAAGGTCTTAATCGCTTCGTAAACGTTACTTTTGACGATTTTCTTGTCAAGCAAGTCACTGACGTTTTGGTACGGCCGGTTTTTAATGATGTTTTCTCCAGTTACCTGGCCAATGCCCGGTAGGCCGTCCAGTTCGTCAAGCGTGGCCGAGTTAATGTCAATCAATGCTTGATCTCCGACGGCAGCGGTATTCGGAGTAACCGGGCTGGCAAAATCAAAGGCGTGGGCTGGTTCGACAAACAGGCCCTGGTCGGTCTCCGCGGTCGAGGGGACATAGATCTTTTCCTGATCACTCACCAAACGCGCCAGGTTATAGTTGCGGGCGAAAAACGGTTTATCGGCCTGGTCGGACAGCCCCTGTGCCAGTTTAATCACGTCGTTCAGCCGGGCACTTTGACTGATGGGGTAGACGCCGGGTTTGATCACGGCGCCGGCCACCTCGACCAGTTTAACGCCGCCCTGGTTAACGGCTGACGGCAGGGTGACAGCCGGTACCAGACCGTCGTCATCGGGACGGGGTGCCTGACTGACAAAAAAGATCAACGCCGAAACAACGGCAGTGGCCACGGCGGCGGCCAGCAGCCCGGTTTCCACCGGATAGCGGCGCAACCTTTTGACAATGGAAGGGAATGACTTCGGGACGCCTGACATATTAATCTTCGTTATTTACGGTAGTGGGTTTGTCGCCGTTAATCAACGGACTATAGTCGACAAAAGTGTCGGTTTGGAGCCAATTACGGTGTCTGTTTTTCTTTTTTGGAACGACGGATGATCACGAGGCTGATGAGGATTACGACGCCGACAGCAAGCAATAACCTAAAAGGAACGGCGATAAAGGTTGTCGCGGCATAGAGATTGGGGGTGGATTCGCCGAAGTTTAAGGTGGTGGAAAGGTTATACTGACCGACAAAAAAACCCGCCAATACCAGGCTGGAAGCGGTTTGACACAGCGGGTCGGTGGGCTGGTTTTGGCAGTCAACCGTAAGCGTCGGTGTGGCGCTGAGTATCCGTTGTGACTGGGCCAGGACATTCTTCGGGGTAACGTCATAGCTGGCCTTTTCTCCGAAGTTTCCCCGGAGGATAATTTCACCTTGAGGCTTAATGACGTTCTTCCCTATGTTTTGGACGACTGCGATTAAAGGAATGCGGTCTTGACTGTCGACGATGTTCCAGTTTTTTCCCAACAGGCTGATCCGGTAGCGGGGAACAACGGTGAATAGGGCAATCTTGCCTTTGATGTCCACCGACCCGGTTGCCGTGACCGTAACGAGAATGTTCGAGCCGATCGTCATCTGCGATCGGGACGTCGTAGAGCCTTCGGTCTGCGGAGGCGGTTGGGTTTGGACGATTAATGTGTAATAATAATCGCTTTCGGGCGTGTCTGTCGGCACAGTCAGACGCAGTAGTAATTGACGGTTTTCTTTCGTCCGTAAAAAAAACGCTTCTTCCAGCTGCAGATCGGCGTTGTCCAAGGTAAAAGCGATCGGCCCGGTTAAAGTTGGTTGGATGGTGATGGCGTTCGTATTGTCCTGTGGCCTAAATGGTCGAACCATGGCTTTGACGATCACCGGGTCGGCCAGGTTTTCCAGTCGGTAGCCGACGACGATGCTCTTGCCGGGCTTGATGATCGTTTCCAGCAAAGGCGGAGAGAGGGACAGCGTGGTTTGTTGGGCGTTGACGAGAGAGGGGGTTATTAAATAATAGTTAGTAGCTACGAGGATAAGAGCGACCAGGATTTTTATGACTTTATTCATGTTCTCCATAACTTTTAACGATTGATCTCTTAATCCCTGATTACTATTTAATACCCTGGGGTGGCAACAAAATTAATGACGGTGCCGTAGTTGCCGCCGGCCTGGGTATCGGGAATGTTCACCTTAAAGGTAATGGTCGATTGATGGACAATGTCCCGCGGCGTGCCGGTGGGGTTGGGGATGACGGTCGGGTTGGGAGTCGGTGTAATATTCAGAGTAACATTTGTACTGGTCATAATGATCTCTGGATTGTTACTGACGCTGCGATCGGGAAAGGGTCGGTAACACTGGTTGACGCCGTGGAGCGCCTCACAGCTGGTAAAGTCAGTGGGAAGATCCTGGCCCTCCATGTTATAGCCAAAGCCGGTGGTGGTATCTGACGACCAAAGATTGGCGGTGCTGGTGGTACAGGAGTAACTTGGATCGCAAGCGGTAGCGGCAATCGTGCCGCTGCCGGAAAAGTTGTTAAACGGAGTTTCACTGATGGCCGTC
The DNA here is from genome assembly GCA_023380935.1 of Patescibacteria group bacterium. Lineage (GTDB taxonomy): Bacteria > Patescibacteriota > Microgenomatia > UBA1406 > GWC2-37-13 > UM-FILTER-34-12. Next base: position 2,673 of record JAMCST010000008.1, on the reverse strand, counting down.
ACCGTGTACTGACCGGCCGAGCCAAACGACACGCTGATAACGGCACTGTCGGTTTTGGGAGTATAAGCAACCAGCGTTTGAAAATCGATGTTGGTTTTAGAGATGGAAAAGGTAAAGGGAATAATGGAGTCAATATATTGGAATCCCGCTTTAACGATATAGCCGTTGGACTGAAACTCGCCGGCGGCCAGCTGCCCGAGGGTGGTACTTAATTTATAGTTAGCTGTTCCCTGGCTGCGGTTGCTCCCCCCGATGTTCACGTTGGGCGCCTGAATCGTGTACTCCCGCGAATTCATGTCTTGCGCCCGCACCGGTGCCCCTAAACCAATAATTACCAATGTTATCAGACATAGAAATATAACCCGTAACCCGCTAACTCGTAACTCATTAATCGTTTTTCTCATACTCCTCGATCAACTTTTCCATTCTTTGGACGTTTTTCTTGATCAGATGCAGTTCGTGATCTCCCATAAAATCGGTTACCGCGTCTTTGACGTTTTTCAGGTGGTTTTTCAGCAGCAGCGATAGAAACAAAAACGTGTCTTCCTGGCGATGGGCCAATTGGGTTTCCAGCCTCTGGGTTTTCCGTTTTTCCCGACGGACCTCCAGGTATTCCTGGCCGAGGAATAGGGCAAACGGCGTCAGAAACGCCAAAGAAAAAACCGGGAGCAGCGCGGTTAAACTTTGATTATCGGGTAAGGTCAGCAGGAACACGACGATCAACGACAAGGTGGTGGTAATGGAGATAATCGGCTCGAGCAAAAGGGCCAGGGCAAACAGGAGAAAGTATATCAGGAAAAAAAACGGAGAGGCCGCCCCGCCGCTGCCGTATACGATCAGGGTGATGATGAAGGTGAAGAGCAGTGATTCGAACAAATGTGATCTGACCGGCAGCAGTCTGCGGCCGACAAACAGAATCAGAAAGGCCAGCGCGCCAAGCTGCAGGTCATACTGAGCCAAGCCGGTTTTACTGACCAGAAAGGACAAACACACCGTTGCCAATAGGGCTAGTGCATGAAAAACCGCCTGGGACATTCTATTATCCAGTGTACCACGAAAACCAATGGCGTCGTGGGTGAAACTGTGTTAAAATAGAACCATGAGCAACGCATCAACCATTAATAAGAACTTTGCCACCGATATCATTGACGAGTTGAAAAAAGTTACCTGGCCCAGCCGGCAAGAGACGATCAGATTAACAAGTATTGTCTTGTTAATCTCCTTGATAATCGGGATATATATCGGTATAATAGACGTCTTATTGACGCGGGGGTTAGAAATCTTGACCAGTATTAGATAAATGCGATTGGGAATATGATAACCGCCTAAATCTAATAATTTAAGCCAGACATTCATGCAGTCACAGCAACTTGCCGAGGAGAAGAAAGCGATTGATGCCTTATCCCAGGCGCCGGACGCCAGCGCCAAAGGCAAATGGTACGTCATCCATACCCAGACCGGTTACGAAAATAAAGTAAAGCAGGCGTTGGAGCAAAGAATTAAAAGTCTCGGCGTGGACAACAAGATTTTTGCCGTCATCATTCCTACCCGGAATATCGTGGTGGTGAAAAAAGGCAAAAAGTCAAAGGCGGTGGAAAAAGTCTTTCCGGGTTATGTGTTGATACGGATGGTGATGGACGACGATTCCTGGTTGGTGGTGCGCACTACCGAGGGAGTAACCGGTTTTGTCGGCGCCGGCTTGCGGCCGACCCCAATCTCGGAAAAAGAGGTGGCGGCGATCATGAAGTTCGTCCAGCAGGAGCAACCGAGATTCAAAACCAAGTTTTCGGTCGGCGAGGCGGTCAAGATCACCGAGGGTCCGTTTGCCGACTTTTTGGGAACGATCGAAAAAATCGACGAGGAAAAAGGCAAGGTGCGCGTGCTGGTTTCGATCTTTGATCGGGAAACCCCGGTTGAACTGGATTTTTTGCAGGTTGCAAAACTATAATCTAGAATCCAGAATTAATTCTGGATTATAAATTATTATGAATTTTAAATTCAAATAAAGTGGCTAAAAAAATAAAGACATTAATTAAATTGAATTTGCCGGCCGGCGAGGCAACGCCGGCGCCGCCGGTTGGCCCGGCCTTGGGTCAGCACGGCGTGCCGATCATGGAGTTTATCAAGGAGTACAACGCCCGCACCGCCAAACTTAAGGGACAGGTGATTCCGGCGGTGATCACGGTTTACGAAGACCGCAGTTTTACTTTTATTACCAAACTGCCGCCGGTGGCGGCGTTGATCAAAAAACAGCTCGGGTTGGCCAAAGGATCGGGCAAGCCCAACACCGATAAGGTGGGTAAGTTAACCAAGGTCCAGATCGAGGCGATTGCCAAAGAAAAGTTGGCCGACCTTAACTGTCACCAAATCGAGGCGGCGATGAATATTGTGCGGGGAACGGCGAGAAGCATGGGAGTAGAGACGGAATAAAATAATTAACCAGTTGACGAGTTAACGTGTTAGTGGGTTAGTGAGTTGGTTTAATTAAATAAAATATGGGAAAAGTCAAAGCCAGAGTCTTGGGATTGGAAGCGGTGGAAGTAAAACAAAAACAGGAACAGAAGCGCAAGGCCGAAGAAAAAAAACTGAAAAAAGACAAAACCGTTAAGGCAAAACCGGAGGCGGCGGTGGCCAAAGCAGCCAAGCCGGCCGACCAACCAAAGCCCGCCGCTA
>JAMCST010000007.1 GCA_023380935.1 Patescibacteria group bacterium | reverse complement strand
AGGCTACGCTGCAGGCTTCCTTTATCCAAAGCCACAACACGATGTTGCGAACCAGGCGTCATGGTTTGTTTGAGATAATCAGCAAACAACTGGGCCGCGGTCAACGGAAGCATCTCGATTCCCGCCTTGGTAAAATAATCATAAGCCTGGGCACTGTGCGGGTCCAGCACGATCATTTCCCTGTAGCCACTAGCGGCCAACACCTTGGCAAATATTTCGGCGTTAATCGCTTCTCCTGCCCGATACTGCCCGTTGGGTAACGGCGAATCACGATCCTGACGTATTTCTAGAAACGGCGCTACCGCAAGCAGCCTATCGACATATGGGGTTTCTCTTCCCGACTCGGTATGGGTCACGGCATTCCCTAACTGAATCGTAGCATACAACGAAGCCTCAACAGAACCAAACTGGGGCGAGATCCACAACGGCACTATTGCGGTATTGGCATAGGTTTGACCGTCAAGTTCCGCGCGGGTGCCGCTGCCGCCGATCGGCCGCACCTGAAGCCAGGGGGTTCCGTCATGAAACCGCTGAGTATTAACCTGGAGTCGCGGACCGTCAAGACCAGCTTTGATTTCGCGGAGCAGATGGTCGTGATGTTCAAAAAATAACGGATGAATGACGCGCGCGAAAGCCGAGCGCGCGTCTTGTTTGCCCCTATTATCTGCCTCCATGAATAAGGTGATTATAACAGATCAAACATTCTGACTATGGTGAATAGCCCAATAAGACACAATGGCGGCCGAAACGATCACGTTAAGCGAGCGATTGATCCCCCACATGGGAATTTCCACGATCTGGTCGGCTAATGCCAGTGTTTCCGGCAACACGCCAAAGGTTTCATTACCCACGATTAAGGCCAGCGGCGTGGTGTAATCGGCTTTGGTATACCCGACCGCCTGAGGCGACTGCTCGACCGCTATTACCCCAACCTGAGACTGATGCCGGATCTGGTCAACCGCTGCCTTTGCCGTATTGTAGTATTCCCAAGGCACTACCTTGTAGGTTCCGACCGAGGCCTTTTTGATCTTCGCGTTGGGCGGAATTTCGGTCTGGCCGCAGAGATAGATTTTCCTGATCGCCAAGGCGTCGGCCAAGCGGAATAAACCGCCGACATTATAGGTGTCGTAAATATTTTCCAAAATCAGATAAAGCGGATTCGTACGTTGTCGACCCAGTTGTTTTTTGATCTCGTCGGCCTGGGCGGTTCTTAACTGTTTGGCGTTCAGTTTCATGACTCAATCATATCACGTTTTGCTTGTTTTTGAATCGGCGCGCCTGGAAATGATAATTTCATCCCATAGTTGACAAAACAAATACCTTATAGTATACTGACTCCATGATAAAAAAACTTTTTATCTTAATCGCCCTTGCTGCGATTTACGTTTCGCTCACCGTTCATGTCCATGCCCAATACGGGCAGTATACCCCACCCTCGTTAGGTATCCTGGTAGATAAATGGGTTGGTGTACCAATCAATACCACCAAAGGTGGAGTCACCGACTACCAATATGTGGATAATCTGTCGACCTCGGACGCCAAGTATGCGCCCGGCCAAGCGGTACCGTTCAAGATCAAGGTAAAAAACACCAGTAATGTTAATCTTTATAACGTGACCGTGACCGATTATTTACCCGGCTATTTGCAGCCCTTGGAAGGACCGGGAAACTATGATAGTAACGCCCGCACCATCAGCTTTAGCGCCGGGGACTTTGCTCCGGGTGAGGAAAAATACTACTATATGAAAATGCAGGTCTACGGAACCAGTCAGCTCCCCTCGGATAAGGGCTTATTTTGTGTCGTGAACAAAGTCCGAGCCTACAACGACCAAGTTTCCGACGACGACACTGCCCAGCTGTGCATTGAAAAACAGGTATCGATTCCGCCGGGCAAACCGGTGCCCCAGGCCGGACCGGAGATGGGACTGGCGCTTTTGGGCGGCGAGGTCGGCTTATTGGCTTTGGGTGTGAAAATTAAAAGTTTATATAGTAAATCAAAATAAGATATTGTGTACTGAATGTGGATAATATAATATACATTATATTAATCCAGACTACAGTTGACACAAGTTGATAAAATTGATATACTATAAGTTATAATTTACTATTTAAGTAATAAAATATATGGCAAATCGTGAAAAAGCTTCTTTGGGTAGTGTTGCAGTAGTGCTTGGAGTTGGTGGCGCCGCCGGTTTAGCTGGCGCAGGACTCGGATATATCGTAGGCAAAGGAGAAGGGCTACCACCAAACGTATTGGAAACACTAAAAAATATTCAACCCTCACAGATTCAACCGGTGGTAGACGACCTAGGAACCATATTGCGCCCAATTAAGCCGCAAACCAACGCTCCTAAAACAGAAGCAGCTGCCCCTAAGGAACAAGCGAACGCCGTTACCCAGCTTTTTTTGAATGAACTGCAAACTTGGCACAGCCAAGGCGCTGACCTGGGTCATGCGGTGGCCAGCGAGCAGAATTGGAACGAAAAACCGGTGATGGATTGGTTCAAACAAGAAGTATTTAGTCAACTTGGCGCTCACAAAGTCGACTATAAAATCAGCTATATAGGCAACACAAGAAGGCTGTCTTTTACCTTTTATGATCAGACGGTAAACATGGACCTTGACCCGAATCAAGCCAACGTCGATATAGTCGCCATGCTTGACAAGGCCGAGGTTACCCGTACTGATGATAAGGGTGTAACCGAAACCAGAACGATTGGCGATTGGATCAGGAATTGGACCAAATCCAAAGATCTTACCGCCGTAGCCATCGGCAACAGTGAATCTACGCCAGAAGGTTCAGGCATCAATAATCTTCCGTATCTGCCTAAGAAAAACTTAGGGCGAGCGGCAATTATCACAGCCGCTGGTCGTGACATGAACGCGGCTGGTGAACAAAACTTAGGTACCGCAGTAATCATGGCTGACTCCCTGCCGTTTGACCTGTTCAAGGGAAAAACGGTTCAGGGTGAAACTCCCCTGACGACTGATGGAGCTCTGGTGATGGTTCCCGGCAAGGTTGATATCAATCAAATTCGCTATGCCGTACAACAGTTGGGTGTATCTGGCAACAACCAAATCACAACCGAAGCCTCTAACATTAATGACGCGGGCAAGACGCTTTATGACTTTTCTACCTTAAATGCCTTTGTCAACGGAGACCCGAATCGTTATCCTGATGCCGTTGCCCAACTGGAGCAAACTAATCCAGACTCTGAAGTGCAGTATGACGGAGCCAACACTAATCACCAAATCAACGTGCCTCAGGGGGACGTACTGGTGATTACCACGACTGGAGAGTTAACCGGAAGTAACGTTCAGCTTTTGAACAAGCGTCAAGCCGACGGTCGCAACACCTATGCGATCAGGGGCAGCGCCAATCTGTTTGGAACTGGCGGCGGCATCCTGATGCGTGACACGGTTAAATAAGCTTAATTACCCGTTTTGTCACGACCTATGACCCGTTTAGGCACACGTCGTACCAAACCGTTGGTTTCGGTGATTATGCCGGTGTATAACGCTGAGCGTTATCTTGATCAGGCAATCGCCAGTCTCCGTAAACAAACCGAACCTCGTTTTGAACTACTGATTATTGACGACGGCTCAACTGACGCCAGCTGGAAAAAACTGCGTCTTTATGCCCGGACCGAGCAACGCATCAGACTGTGGCGTAATCCAAAAAATATCGGACTGGCGCTTAGCTTGAACCGGTTGCTTCCCAAAACCCGGGGTCAGTATATCGCCCGGATGGACGCCGACGACGTGGCTTTTCCCCGTCGACTGGCCCAACAGGTGGCGTTTTTGCAATCTCACCCGACCGTAGTGGCCTGCGGCGGCCAGATCAAGATCATCGACCGGCAGGCCAAAATCCTGGCCGATAAACCCTTTCCCCTTGACCCTGCCTCCTGTTACAACCGGATTATGAATCATATAGTAATCCAACCGTCAGCGCTGCTGGCCCGCGCCAGCGTGATGCGTCGCTTACGCTACGATAACCATATCTTCGGCAACGACGATATCTCCATGCACTTTAAGCTGTTGGAACAGGGACAGGTGGCCAACCTTCCCCACCCTATTCTTTATTACCGCAAGCTGGCCGAATCGCTGACCCATCGCGACCCAAAACGAGTTTATTTTCTAGCTTTGCGTGTCCGGTTAAAGGCGATTTTGTCCGGCAGTTATGCCCCTAAACCGCTCAATCTGTTACTGGCCATTCCGGAAACCGCAGTAGTGGCAATTTTACCCAGTCGGATCACCCTCTGGTTGTTTGACCTGTGGCGTACCCGCCATCGCATGAGAGACAAAATTAGGCGTCACCTGACCAAAACAAAACGGTCAATGAAGATGGCGCTGCCGCATTACCGCAACAAGCAAGCCTACGGTTAATATTAAATCAACTCCATAACCAAACCAGCTTAACCAGTTGGGCCAGAACCAAGCGTTAAGTTGATTTGGCACGCTTCCCTCTTCTATTAACCAACCCTGCTGCCAACCGTTAACCCGTACCGGCGTGGCCGAAGCCGCTCCAGATAATCGCCAGTTGGATTGATAGGCTTGATTGATGGTTACTAACCGCACCGGCGCATTGACCGCGGCGGAAACGGTTTGAAGCTGATCCGGCCACAACCGTAGTCCATACCAGGCTGGTGGCAACGGCTGAAACGATAACTGCTCGAGCGCAGTCTGACTATGATGGCGGGAAATGCTGTAGTTATATAAATCAAGCCGGTAGGTCTTGTCCGCGTCAGGCAGATAGAACAAACGCAACGCCGCAGTTTGGTCTTGGTAAAGAAACTGGTCAACAAAAGTATCGCGCTCTTCCTTAGTGTCGCGTAAGCTGACTTTGAGCGGAATACCGGAAGTGTTCTTGCCCTGATAGTAGATCAAGCCAAGCGGTTGAGCTGCCAGCGGCTGGAAACGCAGTTCCAGCGTCTGGGAACAGTCGCCACTCGTATCAAAAATCAGCTGACCTGGCGCCTGGCGGGTAGACGCCTGACCATCGTGATTCGGTGTGGTTTGGCACGATGCCAAACCGAGGTTGGGCATCAGGGGAAGACCGGCCTGGAAATGATAAGCGTCATCTCCCACTAACTTTGGTATCACCAGCGTCATTCGGTCGCCGGTGTTCAACCTAAAATGTTCGGCTTGAGCCGAGACCGGGACAGCCGCAGATTTATCAGCCACTAATACGATATGGGTTTGTAACCAGTCGGCCGTCACTCTTACCGCGTCCACCCGATTACCATTCCCGCTTAACTTCAAGTAAAGATCCAACCGGTCGTGTTCCGGCACGATCACCGGTAGGTTAAAAGCAAGCCGGACCAACTGGTGGGCCGGAAAAAAGGCGCTGGCCGCCTGACGGTTAATACAGCGTTGATAAATCTGGGAATAGACACACAGTTCCAGCTGTCCGGCGCTCACTGCCGGAAATTCCAGCGCCAACCTCATTACGGTATCATGGGTTACGTTCAGGCTGAACTGGTCGGCGGCGATGCGCGACAACACCGTAGTCTGTAATGCCCCGTCCCAGCCGACCGGCGCCGTTACTGCCTGTTGATAGATCATCTCTGCTGTCACATCGTGATTAATCAGATCAGACTGCCAGTAGACTGCGTCCCCCAAGGAAATCGCCTGGGTATCGCTGGGCAGGTGATAAGATTGGCTACCGGATCGGCCGGGATAACTGGCCGGACCGACCTGAAGTCGCGGTAAAGCCGGAGACAATAAAAGTCGTTGATTTGATCGGTCGTAACTGATGGTCGTCGGGCTGGCGGACTCTGTCGTAGTGTTAATCGGATAGGAATAATCAGCCGTCGGGCCATGATAAGTAGCCGACGCCCTCAACCCGTCGGCCGCGGAAACAATCGTGTCAAAATTAAGCGCTAAAGGATAGATGATGCCGGCTACTTGGGAATCGGAGTAATACTGTGATTGATTACTGTCTAGATTAAGCATAGGTTGAAGATTGGCCTGGTTTTGATCAAAGTACAAAGGCAGCATCGGTTGAGCCCTAGTCGAGTCCGATTGATCTTTAATACGGTAAAGCGCCAGTTGTTGATCCTTCCAGACCAGACTTAACTGGGAATTGTCTTCCACCGCTACCCGAGCCGCCTCCCAGTCATAGGCATAGCCGTTGTCCAGCGGCGCGCTGCTTTTGTCCAACAGTACCCACGGCGTTTGATAATGCCGCAGGGTTTGGGCAAACAGATCTGGGTTTTCGGCATAGTAGGCCGACTCGAGCACCTGTTGGGCCGTTTCGCTGTCGGCTGAACCAGTCACCAGAGCTTTTTCAATCAAGGGATTGGGTAGCAGGTAATTGAGAAATGACGAGCCAAAAAATCCCCAGGCATAACTATGGAAGTATAAAGAATTAGCTTCAGGAGCCACGTAGACTCGCTCGGTCGGATCGCGAGTTTTTAGAAAATCACGCAGGTGAAAATATGCCTCTGGGACTATTACCTTTCCCCGTGATCCGATCAGTTCGCCGCGCCAAAAAGGAACGACATAGACAAACAGCGCCACCACTACGCCGACTGTCATCAGGGTTTTCCCTCGACGCAGTCGACCGATCAACCCAACTACCCCAATCGAAGCAAACACCACCAACGGAATCAACAACGCCGGGAACAATTTAGAACTGGGCCAGCGAAATACCTGTTCGTACAAAGGAATGGTTTGTGCCAGCCAACCGGCCAAGTTGCCCAACGGCGGCTGGTCGCCCTTGATAATCAACCAACTCAACCCCAGCGGCACCAGCATCAGCAACAGCTTGCGCCGGCCCGGCTCCCGGCAGACAAGTTTAATTATGCCTAACGCGGCGCAGACCAATACCAGGTAGCTTAATATTTGACCAAATGGTTGAGTGTACCAATCGTGGTAAGGCACCTGAAAAGTGCCTCGGTTTTGGTCGATGCTGAATAACCAGGAAAAATAAAAGCGGGGAATGTTCCAGAACTGATCGTAACGGTTTTCCTGTTCAATCAAAGAGGGCGTCAATACCCGATTGGCATAGGAAGACTGCAGCTCGACCCGGTTCGACCGCACATAGTAAGCAAACGGCAGCAACCAAAACAACTGGCTAAGTATAAATAGAACCAGTGCTGCCGTCCCGGTTATCACTACCCGTCTCCCCTGTCCCGGCTGGTAGACCAACCAGCCGAACAGCACCAGGAAAAATCCCAGGAGCAACGCCTGTACCACAAAAGTAGTAGCAATCATGGCTGCCGTGGTCCAGGCAAACACCGTCAGGAGAAAAATAAAGGCCTGGCCAGCATTGCGCTTCTCGTAAAGTTTACCTAATCGCCACAGCAACAGCGGTAACAAGGCATAGCCAAAAATAAACGGTAAAAGCGGCGAAAAAAACATCCAGGCCGTTATCAAATTGGCGCAGTAAAACAACCCGCCGAACAAAAAGACCAGGTTTTGCTCTGCCGACGAAAACCGCAACCGGTTAGCCAACCAGCCACATAACTCTGCTGCCCCGTAACTGGCGATAAAAAATAGAGCAAAAACCAGCAGTTGGGAAATCAACCAGTTAGGTAACAACCAGGCAATCGCGGTCTCGATCAGTGCCCGAAACACGTCGGCCTGCTCGCTGTCCGAGGCAATCCCCAACGCGCGGTAACTGCGCCAGGCCGGGGTGACAATCGAACGCTCCAGCGTTAACCCCGGATTAAGTTCCGGAGAATAGTTGTCGTTGCCTAAAATATAACGGTTCGGTTGAAAGTTAAAAGCGATAATTAACAGCAAAACCAGCGCCAAACTGATCCTGTGCCAGTTGGTGTATACTAGATGTATCCAGTTAGGATGACGGGAACGACTATGCTCCATAAAATCTTGGTGTTTTTGCGCAATAACAAGCACCTAGCTTCCTTGTTAAGTCTGACCGCTTTTCCGTTGGCCTTCCTTTGTCTTAACCTGCTAATCTTTACCTATATCCAGTCGGAGCATACGGTTTATTACTGGGACCTGATCCTCTACTGGCACCGCTATCAACAGGTCGCACCGCTACTCTCTCACAATATTTTACAATATCTTGACGCCGTCAGGCAATCGGTCGCCACCGACGCCTACAACAACCTACCGGTCATCTTACTGACGCCGTTTTACTATGTTCTTGGACCCGGCCGGCCCGCCTATGTGATTGCGGTAGTGTTAGCCTATGCCTTACCGGCCTACTTGGTTTTCTTTTATCTGGTCGATCGTCTGGTGCCCCATCACCAAAAACTGTCTTTTAACCTGCGGTTGCTTATACTGTTTGGGCTCTTTTTTGGTTTACCGGACACGCTCGCGCCCATCCTGCGCGGCTATCTGGACGTGGGAGCGTTGGTTTTTATCTTCGCTGGTTTTTATCTGTACTGGCGGCAGACGCGTCATGGCGCCTTGACGTTTTCCTGGCCGGTTACCTTTACGCTGGGAACGTTGTTGGCTTGGCTGGCGTTATTCCGTCGTTATTTTCTTGACTTCGGTCTTGCCTTTGTCCTGGCGGCCGGCCTGATTGAACTGGTACTGATTGTTAAAAAACGCCGGTCACCCACCACTGCCCTGGTTTTTTTCACCGTGCTGGTTGCGACCATGCTCGGATGGCTGTGGTTGGTTTCTGGCCGCTTATTCTCTACCTTGTTCTTGACTGATTACCGGGCGCTTTACGCCGGCTACCGGGCCAATTTTTCCTTAGTCCAGGCGGCCTTGGATGTAGTCAAAAACTTCGGATTACTACCTACCGTTTTGATAATCTGCGCTTTTGGCTTTACCTGGAAACATAAACCCTACCGCCGGATTACCGGACTAGCCCTGCTGACACTGATCATCACTACCGGATTATTCTGGCGAATTCAGTCTTTTGAAGACCATCATTACTATCTAATAATCGGACCAATCCTGGTGGTTGTGGCACTACTTCTGCTACACCTCTGTCGATCCCGTTGGCGTTTAACTGTAATCCCTTTGTTTATTTTGTTTTCCGTTTGGAACGCATGCCAGGCCTTTTCTCCAACTCTAATCAACTACCGCTTTCAGGTCGCCGGTTTCCCGTTGTTTTCCGGCAAGTATCTGCCGCCGTTACAACGCCATGACATTGCTAAACTGAAACAGATAGTGACCTGGCTTCAGATCAATGACGCTGCTAACGGAACCATCTACGTCGGCGCCTCATCACCCTGGTTCAGCGACGACATCTTAAGAAACGTCTGCTACGAGATGTATGGTTTTTCCGGCCCGCTTTGCCGCGCGGTGATTGGTAGCGCCCAAGTGGACTCGCGCGACGGCTATCCGCTGGCTATGTTTGCCGCCCGTTTTATCATTATCACCGACCCGATTCAGTATCATTTGCCTCCTAACAAACAACGTGCTGTTACTTATGTCAGTCGGTTTATTCAACACAATCCCCAAGACTACCGTCTGCGTCGGAACGTGGAGATTGATCAAGGGATTCGCGTGCAGATTTACGAAAGAACCCGCTGGCTGGGAAAAGCCATGATTAATGGCTGGAACGACCTGAATGACTGGTAAAGCTCGTTATTTTTTTCCTTCTTTGGTCGCGATTTTCCACTGCTTCAGTAGGTAGATCTTGAGTTTTTCCAGTTTTTTCATCGCCACCTTGGACTGTTTCTGGGCCTTGCCCATGACCTCTTCGACCAAAGCCTCGTATTTCTCCTTGTCAAAATCGTCAACCCTTTTCTTTACCTCGTCCAGGGCCTGGCTCAATTCTTTGCCCACGTACTCCCAGAGCTTTTTTCCTTCCTCACTGACTTCTCCGTAGATCTCCTTTAATTTCTTATCCACTTCCTTTTCCTTCAGCCACGCCTCGATCCGGTTGATCTTCTTCATCAGTTCCTCACGATTCTCCTTGCCGGACTTGGGCGAGAGGAAAAAAGCGGTAATGCCGCCGATAATCGTGCCTAGAAACAGACCCAAACCCAGTTTTGATGATTTGTGTTCAGACATAATAAATTATTAATTAATAATTGACGGGTTATCGGGTTAAAAGGTTAACGCGTTAAGAACAATATAACAAATTTCATGATTTTTTCCCAGCACGTTTCTTCACCAGCCAAGCTGCCAAAGCTACCAAGGCCGGCCCGACCCGACTAATTTTGGCCAAATAACCCGTCTTAAACTGCTCAATTCCCTGTTTTAGCTTCCACGCCAGAAAAATCAGCCAGGCGAGCAAAACGATCCCCATGATCATGAAAATACTACCCAGGAAATAAAAAATCGACTGGATATTCATATTCGCTTGTCAAGCAAACCAATTACCATTATATTTAATAATACCACTAATACCATCATGAAACCACCCGACCTAAGGCGAGGTGAAATACTCACCGGAATTACGATTGTCACCTTTCTTATCCTCGGCGCCGCCACCCTGATCGGTCAGATCACCAAGTCCATCAACCGCAGCAACCCTAAGGCCGGCAACAAGGTAGCCGCCTACTGCGCCGGTGCCTATCCGGCCGGTGACTGCAGCCCGTTGACCGCCACCGATTACTATTACTGCAAAGACAACGGGGCTTGGCAACTGGATGCCAACGATGCCATCTGCCATCACCAATACGGCTGTACCGCCGACGGTTTCAAAGAACTGACCCGGGCCAACTTTCCCGAACTGACCCGCGACTATCCCTGCTGCAACGGACAGCCGGGACCAATTTGCGGTTCAACCACCACCGTAGCGGCCACACCTACCACTGCCGCTACTTCCAGTTGTAGTACCGCCGGGACCTTGTGCTGCTGGGACTATCAAAGAGAGGAACAGTACTGCGACAACGACTTAACTTGTTACAGCGGTCGCTGCACCGGTTCACCGACTCCCACCTACTTTTTCCCCACCAATACCCCTACTCCAAAACCATCAAGCTGTGGCCAGGAAGGCGCTACCTGCTGTTGGGACTACCAACGGGAGGAGCAATACTGCGACAACGGATTTACCTGCGACGGCGTTCACTGCACCAAGGTTCCTACCCCCACCTACTTTTTCCCCACCAATACGCCTACTCCGACTCCAACCCCGACTCCCATGCCAACCAACACCCCCACTCCAACTCCCAGACCCACCAGCACGCCGACACCCAAACCGACCGCAACGCCAAGACCAACAGCGACCCCAACCCCTCGACCACCAACCAGTACTCCGGTTCCTACCGCCACCCCCTGGCCGACCGCCACACCAATCCCGACTGCTACGCCCACCTTAATACCAACGGTTACTCCTGTCCCTACCTACACTCCTACCCCCACCCCCACTCTAACACCCACCAATACTCCGACCACTACGCCAATACCAATTCCCACAACTACACCATTACCAATCCCTACTCAAACATCAGTACCAACTAATAACCCAAATGTCGTGACTGTAACTAATAATCAACCTACTTGTTCCAACCTCAATAAAACCCTGTTTAATCCTCAACCAAACCCAATTCATTTACGTAACGAGTTGTGCCAGGATGGTTGGCTGGCCCGTCCTTATGCCTCAGACGTTAAACCAAACGATCTTGTCGACATGAAAGTGGAGCTGGAGAAACGCGGAGTCGATTATTTTGGAGACGACGTCAACCGCACCGTTGGCGTTGACTTGGTCGACGGACTATCAAAAGTAGTTGGAGCGGTAGAAACCGCTTATCAGCAAGGAAAAACCAAATGCATACCATATATTACCGCCGGTTACCGCAGTTACGAATATCAAGCCGGTGCCTTTGCATATGACGGATGCGTTGCCGGAGTGAATGACGATCCCGCTAAGGCCAACTGGTGTGGTACTGCACCACCCGGATTCAGCACTCATCAAACTGTTGCGGTTGATATATGGTGTTATTATTTGGTAGGAAATTCACTCCAGCGCACCTGGGCAGAAACGATTGATGGCGTGTTAGGCAAGCAGAAACTACTTGAATATGGCTTCATTAAGCCATTACCTAATGATCCACCACATTATAATTACGTTTTATAATCATGATTAATAAAAAAATCATTGTCGCCCTCATAATTATCCTGATCGTCCTTGTTGTTTTACCATCGGTTTTAGTGATGAAACGCTCTAAGATTAACCAAAACAATTCTCAGATTACGTCATCTCCCAAGGTGGCTACACCGACTCCACTGAACACATATTCCAAAGATTTATTCCTTAAATTGCGTCAAGTTGGGGAAAACGAGAAAGAGGCCACAGGGACAAAAACAGAAACCATTACTGTACAACAAGGAGAAACCATGAATCTTCAGGTTCCAGAAGGCATGAGCAGCGTTTCGGCGGAAACCTGGAAAAAATACATCAAGTAACGTAGTGTAATGACTATCACCCTCACGCAGATCGTCTGATTTAGGAAAACCATAGCCAAACAGAAAGCCATTGGGTTGGGTGACAATTAGCGTTTCCTCAAATGATGGACATACCCCCAAGAGCGTGCGACTGTCGTGACTGATTACTATTGTGATGGAGTTGATGGCGGTTTTGAATGCGGAGGCAGACTGGCAACACTAATGGTCTATAAACTAAAAGCCACCGCGGCGATGACGATTTTCGCTTCTGGAGGAACCACCGGAATAGCCAATTAAGAAACCAAGATAAAATCTAGTACATTTTCCTTAGAAATAACTTCTACCGGTATATTGTAGCGATTGGTAAAAGCTTTACCATTCACTGCTTTTGATTTTGACCACTTAATCTCAAAGGCTTTGAATGTATTGGTTCCTTTGATTACCAAATCAACTTCAGCACCGTTTCTTGTTCTCCAAAAATACAGATTGTTCGGTTGGCCATCTAATAAATTCCTTTTAGCAAATTCGGCAATTACCCAGTTTTCCCAAAGTAAACCGGTATCCTGCCTATCTGCTGAGAAATTAAATTCCTTAATGAGGGCATTTCTCACTCCGGTATCCCAAAAAAATATCTTAGTGCTTTTGACTATCTCTTTCCTCAAGTTACTGTTAAATGCCGGTAGTCTAAAAATGACGAATGACCGCTCAAGAAGATCAAGGTATTTTTCTACCGTTACCCGGCTTATTCCTAAATTAGTAGCCAATTCCGATAGTGATACTTCCGATCCCACTTGATAAGCGAGAAGCATCAATAGTTTTTTAACAGTCTCCGGTGACTTAATTAAAGTTGATTGAAAGACATCTTTTAAGAGGTAGTCGGATACCAAATTCAATAGATATTGTTCTTTTTGTGCTGTTACAACGGCCTTAGGATAGCTGCCAAAAACCATTCGCTCTTCAATCAATGAGGTGATCGGATTAAGCATATTTTCTTCGAGTAGTTTTGGAGTCATACCTTTTGAATACCATGATTGAGTATTTAAAACCTCTGAAAATAACAATGGCGGTAAAAAGAGTTTAATGTTTCTGCCAGTTAAACTTTCTGCCGATTGGTCCAAGAGATTAAGGTTGGATGAACCAAGAAGAATAATTTTAGTCTTAATATTACTATTAAACCACCCCTTAACGATTCTGCCTGTTTCCGGTAGCCTTTGCGCCTCATCAATAACAAAAAGTGGCGGATTACCTAAATTGCTTATCGCCTCGTTTGGCGGCATGTGAGAGACAATAAGGAAACGGTCTTTATCTATTTCAATATCGAGGTTCAAAATTAAGCCCTGATGTTCCTGTAAGATACGATTAATCAACGTTGTCTTGCCTATCTGCCGTGCACCAAGAAGAATAATAACTTCTGGACCATCAAGCAGTTTTTTAAGTTGGTTTTCGGCAATGCGTTGGATATACATATAAACTATACTATACAAAATGTCCAGACAATTTGTCAAGTAGACTTTATAGAATGTCTGGTTTCTCACAGATTGAGATTCAAAGGGCTGATTTACCAGCATATTTTCGCTCATAGTTGCGAGGAATTAGATCGAATACAATTTAAAGATTAATCGTTTTCTAGGCTTTCATGGACGAAGCTTCGTTACTTTTTTTACCATCGATATAATACGCATAAGGAACAACAAATAAAGAAATAATGAAAATTAAATAAAATAGTTCGTTCTCAAACACTGATTTTAAGGAAATTTCATAAAAAGGTTTGTTCCCAGCGATAGTCGTGCCAATAAAAGAAATTCCCGCTATGGTATAGGTAAGTTTGAACAACCAAAGAATACAAGGTTTGAATAATGAAGTCCACGGTTTCCCGGAATCGTTCCTGTCCATCGGTTCTATAATATCTCTTTTTAATAACCAATCCAACCGCGAATCAATTCTGTAAAATCAAGACGAATTAATATAAAATTCGTCAACTGTTATCATTATGGATATTGATTTGACGATCCGTACGCCATGTCATCATAATTATGCTCTATTTTTTTCGTGATATAATTTGAAAATGAAACTCTCAATCGGGATTGTTGGTTTACCCAATGTAGGAAAAAGCACGCTATTCAATGCCCTGCTCAAAAAACAGGTGGCGGATGCGGCCAACTATCCTTTTTGTACCATCGAGCCGAATGTCGGCGTGGTCGAGGTACCGGATGAACGGCTGCCGGTCTTGGCGAAGATCGTCAAAACCACCAAGATTATCCCGGCGGTGGTGGAATTTTATGACATCGCCGGCCTGGTCAAGGGCGCGTCCAAGGGCGAAGGGCTGGGTAACAAATTTCTTTCCCACATCCGTGAGGTGGCGGCGATCGTGCACGTGGTCCGGTTGTTTGAGGACGAAAAGGTCGTTCATGTGGCTAACCGCATCAGCCCCCAGGACGACATCGCCGTTATCAACGAGGAGTTGATTCTGGCTGATCTGGAAACCCTGAACAAACAAAAAGAGCCGCGCATGAACGCCGGTAAAGAGGAACGACATCTTTATCAGCTGATCATCCTGCTTAAGGAAAAGCTCAACCAAGGCATTCCGGCCAGAAACGTCCATCTTACCGATGACGAAAAACAACTCGTCAAACCCTTAAACCTTTTAACCCTTAAACCCGTGCTTTATGTGTTCAACGTCTCGGAAACCCAATTGGAAAACCGGACGGAAACGGAAAAACGCATCCGGTCGATCGTTCCGGACACAAACCACTACCTTTACCTTAATGCTAAATTAGAAAACGACGTCCTGGCCCTGCCCGAGACCGATCAAAAGGCATACTTGCGCCAATACCATCTGGAAGACACCG
Source organism: Patescibacteria group bacterium (assembly GCA_023380935.1). GTDB lineage: Bacteria > Patescibacteriota > Microgenomatia > UBA1406 > GWC2-37-13 > UM-FILTER-34-12. The sequence continues at coordinate 11,754 of JAMCST010000007.1, read as the reverse complement.
GACTAAATCGCTTAATCAAGCAATCATATGCGCTGCTGGGGCTGATTTCTTATCTGACGGGCGGCGAAAAGGAAGTGCGCGCCTGGACCATCACCAAAGGTACCTCGGCCCCTGAAGCCGCCGGCGCCATCCACAGCGATTTTATCAAACACTTTATCAAGGCCGACATTGTCCCCTACGCCGATTTTGTGGCGGCCGGCGGCTGGGTTAAGGCGCGCGAACAGGGCAAAGTTCAGAGCGTTGGACGCGATTATGTGATGGAAGATAATCTGGTGGTTGAGTTTAAGATCGGCGTCACATAACCAAACCCAAACCACCTACGAGGTGGATTTTGCAAGCTGGAGATAACGTACATAGATCGCCCAAAATCTGATGGAGGAGAAAAATGCAAAGATCAGTCCGGCCGGGCCATCCATAAACCCTTTGTGGCGACAGTACATGGAAAAAAACGTTACCGCCGGCTTAACTAACAGATAATCAATCACACCGGGCGACGCCTGCCCCTCCTTTAATTGTTTCGCCTCAAGTGAAGTATAACGCTGCCAGCGCTGCCAGTATCGCCCAAAGGTCGGGTCGGAGTAATGTAATAGCGGGTGTTTCAGATGGCCGACCGCGCCTTTGACTGCCACGTTTTCGTGAACATCCTTACAGGGAAAATGGGCAACGCCGTTTCGGTAAAGACGAATGGTATAGTCTGGATACTGGCCGCCTTTCATCAAAAACCGGTTGAGAAAGAAGTTTTTGCGGGGGATTTTGTACGCCATGTATTGTGGGGGCGGGGTTTCCCCGCCCGCATGGTGCGGGACGGACGACCCGTCCCCTACATGAACGATTGATTTGATTTCCTGCTTTAATTCCTTTGAAACCGCCTCGTCCGCATCCAGCTGCAGGATCCAGTCCCCTTTGGCCGCGCTGATCGCTTTTTGCTTGTTGATGTGAAACATGGGAGGGTTGTCGGTTTTGATGATCCGTACCTTGCTTCCATAGGCCAGCGCCAGTTCCCGGGTGCGGTCGGTCGAGCCGCCATCCACCACCACCACCTCATCGACCAGGCCATAGGCCGAATCCAGTGCGTAGTGAAGGTTATTTTCTTCGTTAAAGACCGCCAAACACAAAGACAGCTTCATGGAGCGGTAACAGAAAAGTACGCCTATTATTAATCTGACAAGTCGCGCGCCTTATGTTATGGCTTTATTATATACTGATGTGTAATGATAATGCAATCGGCATAACCGTTCGTACGCTCCATTTGCCTATTTATTTTTGCAAATCGAGCTACGACCGGTATATAATATTCTCAAATGCTTAAGATTGTGAATGTCCCCGATCCGGTTCTATCCCAACCGGTGCGGCCGGTGACGGTTTTTGGCCCGGAACTCAACCGGTTGATCCAGGAAATGAAACGGACCTTGATCGCCCAGACCGATCCGGAAGGCGTCGGTCTGGCCGCCCCGCAGGTCGGGAAAAACCTGGCATTGTTCATTATCAAGCCCGGTCCAGACTCCAGCGCCGAAGCCTTTGTCAATCCAGAAATCCTTCAAAGCGAAACGCGTTCCCGGTCGCCTGTCTCAAGATCAAGGAAATCAAAGGCCAAACTGGAAGGGTGTTTGTCAATCCCCCGCATCTGGGGACCGGTCAGGCGGGCGGACAAGGTGCTGCTGGAATACCAGACCGCCGAGGGCGTCAAACAAACCCGGTGGTTTACCGGTTTTAAGGCGGTGATCATCCAGCATGAAGTCGACCACCTACGCGGTGTTTTATTCACCCAACGCTCACTGGAACAAAAAAAGCCGCTTTACGAAGAAAAAGACGGTAAGCTGGTGAAGCTCGATTCGGATTTATGAGGCTGATTGGGATGAAACCGCCAGCTGCAAAAATGGCGTTTTTCCTTCTTTAGTATCTTTTTTAATCCGCTTCAGGCATTTGGTGCAAAGCTTGACCCGTTTCGGCTGGCCGGCTTCCATCACGGTTACCGGCTGCAGGTTGGGGGCAAAGATCCGGGCGGTTTTTTGGGCACGTTTTTTCCAGCGTCCTCCCGCCACTCCCCGATGGTGGGTGTGGGACCGGCCGAAAATGACGCCTTTACCGCAGTAATAACACGACATTGCTAGTTGTTCAAACAGATAACAACGAGTAGGAAACGATTTTTTATGATATCATATGGGAATACTAAAATCAAACTCAAACTAGAACAGGCCATTCTTAGTTTGGCCATTGAATGAAACCATGCTCAACATTTTATTTTCCAGCCCGCTCCTTTTTGCCGTTTACGTGGTTGCCCTACTGATCGGCCTTAGCGTGCATGAATTTGCCCATGCCTGGACTGCCGACCGCCTCGGCGACCCGACCGCTAGGCTGGCCGGCCGGATGCAACTGAATCCGCTCGTGCATATCGACGTTACCGGTTTGCTTTTTATTCTTTTTTTCGGCTTCGGCTGGGGCAAGCCGGTGTTGTTTGATCCGTTTAACCTGAAGAATCCGCGCAAAGACGCCGCCTTGATCTCTTTGGCCGGACCAAGTTCAAATATTCTCTTGGCTGTATTACTTTCCGCAGTATTACACTTGCTCAATATATTTGGACTATCAAGCTTAATGACTATAGGTAGTTTTTTCCTCGCGCCGATCATCATCTTTAACGTAATGCTGGGAGTATTCAACTTCATCCCCATCAGTCCCCTCGACGGCTTCAAGATCGTCGGCGGCTTGCTTTCCCGCACCCGAGCCGAAGAATGGTATCAACTGGAACGCTACGGCATTTTTTTTCTGCTGCTGATGATTCTTCCCATTGGTCGGGGTTCTATGCTCAACACGCTGATCCAGCCGATCATTAATTTTATCGCCAATTTGTTGATCCCCAACGCTATCACCGGATCAATGATATAAAACCAAGAGGGGGGCTACAACCGTCGCGTCAGACTACGGCGTGGGAGAAGGTGTGACAGTAACGCTCAATTGACAATCACCAAGGTTAATTTTGCCGATGCAGCCGTTTTTGGTCAGGTCAAAGGCAATGCAACCCTGGTTGGCCTTCCAACTCTGGCAGATCTTGGCACAGTCGGTTTCAGCGCACACCGCCGGAGCCGCGGTCGGCGCATTACCGTCGTTGATGCGCACCGACTGAGTCGGACGCACCGACGTACCCGGTGACGGAGCAGTGGTGGTGGGACTGAGCGTCGCAGCGCCGCCTTGATCGCTTCCGGCCCCTTTGGTGGCAAAGGTCCAGGGCACGCCGCCGTTATCGTATTTCTTGTCCCCGACCCGAATCTGGAAATAATAGGTGGTAGTCGGCGAGAGCAATGTCAACTCCACCTGGTGGTCTTTGGTTTGGGCCGCTTCCGGGGCAAAAAAGTTTAGGGCGGTCGGGGTGGTACCGTACTCGATCACTCCCTGGGTATTTTGGTCGGTCGACCAACTGATTTTGGCCGAATTCTGACTGACGCTAGCGACCACCACATCACGGGGCGCGGTATCGGCGGCGCGGCTAAAAATGCGCTGCATCAGCCCAAATCCCAAGTAGATAATCAAAATGGAGATCATGATGCCGATAATCACCGAGGCAATGCGCGTCGGACTGAGTTTAAAACTGGCCATAGGTTGTTTTTATCATAACTGACTATAACAGTAAACGCAAGCCGCTGCCGACCAAAATCAGCATCACGCCCGGCACGGAAAAATGGACCACCTGGTCGAAAAAACCGGTCCTCGGTAACTGCGTAATGGTGGGATAAGCCGTCGGAGTGGTGGTAGTCGTACTTCCCCCTCCTCCACCGACCGTGACCGCTACCGTGCCGTTACTGGCGCATTCAATGATGTTGGTGGCGTTAAGATCGTTTTTGGTGATAATGGAAGTTTGACTGGCACCGGCTTGGCATAAAACGCTGATGGTCCCGGTGCCGGCCGCCAGCGCCTTGAAGGTAATGGTCGCCAGTGTGCCCGAACCGGTTTTGGTAGTGACCGGATCGTTGACCAACCCAGCAATATAGACTTTACCGCTAGTAATGTTACTGCTGACCGTCGGAAAAAAGGTGCCGTCGGTCACCTGTTGGGCCTCCAAAATGGATGGATCGTAGGTGATATAAGCGTCCACGGTGCGTGCCTGGTCGCTGCCGATATCCGCCACCACCGCCACGTCAACCGTCTGCCCCACGGTTAATGACAACGTCGTCTGGTCAAATTTGAGGGTGGCCGCCCACACTTGACCTGTAGTTAACGGCATCACCATCAATAGGAGTACCAGCGCCAATAGTAGCTTGACTCCTGCTTTTTTCATGCCTATTTATCCGCTGGGCTAATTTACCGTAACGGTCAATTGATTAACAGCAGGATATAAAATATTCGTCATCTCGTCAACCAGTTTGGTTTTTTCCTTGGCTTCGTCTGCCGCCACACCAAACTGGTAATGACCGACTTTCTTCGCCTTAAAGGTCAGTTCGACCAATTCCGTCCCGTTCATGGCCGTTTTATTCCGATCATTCAGGTTTTTTGTCGCGGTCAATGACAGGTAGTTTTTCCGGTCAAAAGAAAACACCGTATAGGTCGGCAGTAATGACTTGGCGCGCACAAAACTAAAGGCAGCCGGATCGTAGGTAACCAGAGCATCATAACCGGCGATATTATAACCAACCGCCGTGGCGGACAGGAGCAAAATCACGTTGCCGCCCACCGTTGCTTCCTTGGTGGCGCCTTTGACAGCCAGATTCATTGAGCCGATTTTCGGCGGCGAAGTGATGGCTGCAACAGGAGTTGCGGTTGCGCCTGAAGCGGGCTGGGAAGAACGGAACTTCTTTCCCACCGCCACGACAATCACCAACGCCGTAAGCAGTACGATCCCGGACAGGACGATTAAAGGATAAAGACTCTTATTGGTTTTTACCGCTTCTTGAGGATCCATAAATCATCGGTTGAAAATGATAACTAGTCGTCGTATTTGACGGACATCGAAGCGAGAATCAGGGCCCAATCCTGCGCGTTGCACTGTTTATCCAGGTTAATATCACAGTTGGCCTCATATTGGTGGTTTTCGATGTGCTGGCGGATATAGCTGATATCGTAAGCGTCAATTACTCCGTTTTGTGCACTCCCCTGCTGCGGCAGGTCGCCGTCTAGCAGGACGACCCGGGAGAAGTCCAGATTATTGCTTCCGGCCTGCAAGATGATATTGGCCTTGGAGCAGCTGTAATAGCCTTGGGAATTCAACTGCGGAGTTGCATCGCAGAATTTTTTCTGTAACTGCTTCGGTCCTTTAACATAAACGTAGTATTTGCTATTGAAATCGGATAAATCAGTCGTCACCGAGCCGCTCCATACTCCTTGGGCGTTAGCGGTAAAGCCGCCGGTCAGATAGTCGCCAATCGCCTCACCCTCCTTTACCACCGCCACCTTAACAGACTGGGCGGTCGTATCGATCGGCGTGGTCACGATGCCCTGAAAAGTCAGTTTTAAATTAAGGGTAACATTGCCTGCGCTTTGAGAGCTGGAACTGCTGGAAGACGATGACGTTTCCGATCCGGCAGATGAAGAACTACTGGACGCCGTCGATGATGATGAGCTTGAGGCCTGGGAACTGCTGTTGGCGGTCGAGCTGATAGATGAGGAGCTGTTGCCTGAAAGCGACAAGGCGCCGCTGGTAATCAAAAGCGCCTTGTTTTCGTAAGTAGTCGTGTCAAAAGCAATAAAGCTAAAACTGGTGTCGGCCGGCACCGTCACCATCTGGCCTGACACATCAGTGGTAAAGGTAATTTTTGCCACGTCCTGATAGGTGGTGGATAACGGCGACGGACTGCCGGTCACCTCACCGAAAAGCCGGACATAGCGTCCGGAATCGGTACTACGGGCATTAACGGCGGCTAAATTGGTATTACTATCGCCCAACCCAACCGCCGGCGAGGCTCCGAATAAATAAGTAATGTCGCTGACATAAGTGGAACTGGAAAAAAACACCTTGAAATCAAAACCGATAATATTAACCGCACCGGTTGCCTTGGCCTTGACCGTTACCACGTTTTTCCCGGCACTTTGATCCAAACTCAACAAGACACTGGGATTGGTATCGGCATGCGACTTCACCTGGTTGTCATAAGTAAAATAACGCACCAAAAAGATTGAGGTCACTACGATAATCAGTCCAAGCAACGCTAGTTTAACTTTTACTGCCATATGGGAAAATACCCTTAATTACCGCCTAAGGTCTTAACAACAATCTCCCGATCCTCGGTACTCACCTGCCCATCCCCGTTAAAGTCAGGATTGACTCCGGAGGGAAGCTTTCTGCCCAGTACTGCGTTAACGTAATAAAGATAGTCGGTTGAGTCAACGGTGTTGTTGCCGTCGGCATCACCCTTGGTCCTTAGGGAACGGGTACACCAGTTGTTGCGGTCAGAGACAGAGGGAGATGTACCAAAGAGATTGGAACTTAAACTACACCTTATGGGTAAGTGATAATCCACTCCGGGCAGCTCGCTTGAGGCGTATTGGCTGAAGCTACAGCCAGTGCCACAGTTAAGGGCCGTGTCGCAACCGCAGTTGGTTGAGACTGAGGAGCTGGAGGAGGAGCGGCTTGATACAGACGAGGAGGATGAAGAATTACTTGAGCTTGAGGAGGAGCGGCTGGAAGAAGAGGCGGCGGAACTGGATGAAGAAGAACTGCTGCTCGAACGGGACGATGAACTTGAACTAGATGATGGTTGACTCGAACTGGATGAAGACGACGATGATAAACTAGATGAGGAACTGGAACTTGCTGCCGCTACAATCCTGATGTCTTGTGTCTCGTCGCCCGGCATGACATAGCGATAGGCGCTGCCGTCGGCTTTAGGACCGACTGCCCCAGACTCGGAGGTGATGACTCGCAAGGCGGCCGGATAACTCCCCACCACTCCGTCTTTGATCTTAAACTTAAAATTAACCACAGTGTTATTGATTAAATTATTGATCGAAGTGCGATAGGTCTTAACGATCAGGATTTTGGCATTCTGACCGGTGCCGGTTTTCTGTTCAATCACATTGTCCACGCCGGCATCAGGATAAAGTCCAACCACTCCCAAGTAATCGAGCACATTGGCGTTGTAACCTAGGGCCAGTCTGAAGGCCGAGATTTTCCCCACCGACGCAGCGTTAAACACAACACCGGCGGTAAACTCCGATCCGGACGGCAGGTTGTTAAACCCGACGGACGACGTCTGAACAATATTGACGGCGATATCACCCGTCGCCCTGGAGCGCTGGGAATTTTGCGTCAGATAACGATAAAAAACAAGGCATGACGCGATGGCGATCATTACCAAACTAGCCCATACCAATGCACGTTTTTTACTCATAGGGTGTCAAACTTGGCGCTGCGCCAGATTTCAAAATCCAGCAAATAGGCATAACCGTCGCCGTCAAAGTCGGCGGAGTTCTCGGAGTTGGCCGAGTAACAGTGGTGGTAGTCATTGCTGTACTCGCATTTCCAGCGTGTATAGTCGGCATCGTCAACCACGCCGTTACAGTCGGCATTACCTTCGTCTTTTTTACTACAAACGATGTTCAGCATAACGCGTGAGTCTGCGGGGGTTTCGGTAGTATTGCAGGTCTGGGTCGAGGTAGTGGCGCTATAGTTGCCAAACGGGTTGCCAGAACAGGCGCCCTGACCGGGTACCGTGGCATTACACACCACTACATTGGTCCCTAATTGGGTCGAAGGTAGATTTGTTAGATCAAGATTAGTTGTCAACGATGACGCGTTGGCCTGAGTTTTGGTGGCCGCCGGAAACACCGGTTCGCTGGCGCATTCACCCGTATTATTCGGTTTACCGTACCAGCAACTGTCGTTGGGGTAGTTGGCGTTACCGATCGGATGGCGCCAATAGGTTAGTGTAGTTGGTCGATTAACGCCGTTAATATTAGAAAAAATAGTCAAGGCATTACTATAATCTCTCCCCTGCACTACCCAATACTGGCGATATTGTTTGCCGCCGTAGGTTTTAATTCCTTGGCTGACCAAACCGACCGCTGTCGCCATGCCGCAGGTGATCCGGGAGGCGGCTGAAGATGATGAACTGGAACTGGTGACATCCAAGGTGAAGTTGCAACTCTGACTACAGCCACCGCTAATTTTTTGGCATTCGTACGATGAAGAACCCACCGGTTGGCCGCCGCCACCGATGCAGGAATTAGCCGCTGAGGTCGCGGTGGTCTTGGGGTTGGCGTAGCCAGCAGGCAAACTGGGAATTCTAATGGCGTAGTCGCGTGTATTGGAAAACTTAGTGGCGCTGCTGGTGTATTTGCCGTCGGCGCCGGTGGTGACGGTTTCGTTCACTCCGTCGCTGTTAACGATATATACCGACACGCCCTGAATTCCCGCGTTGGTGGCAGCGTTTTTTATCGTGCCGGAAACCGCAACGTAACTTGTTCCCCCTCCACCGCTGTCACAATCATATACCCCACCACAACAACCACTATTACATGGAAAACTGCAGTATTTTTTTCCGTTTTCACATGACCCACAACCATCGCAACTTGTTCCTCCGCCAGACGGAGAAGTTGGTTCGGCGGTTGGTTGCACCTGTGGAGGTGCGCTACACTGAGAACAGGTCGGCGAAAGCGAACCATATTGGAAGCTACACGTACCCGTACATACCTGATCTCCTGAACAACCACACTCACCGGCGCTAACTGTAAATTGTTTCGGTAGATAAAAAAACAGACTAAAAAAAAATCCCAACATTAAGCCGATATTAAGCAGGTGTTTCAATTTAGCCATATTTTATTTCATAATAATATAGTTTTTTAGTCAATGCAACAGATATTGTTAACAAACTAAATCGGTTGCAGGTGCCACCAGGAAAACCAGTTGCGCCACTGAAATGCCGTCCGGGTTAAGGGTAAATAATAGGTAAACGGAGCAAAAAAAAGAAAAGTCACCAGGACAATTCCAACATAAATGCCCAGAATCAGATAAACCAACATGGGATTTTTTCTGATTTGTTGCTGCGTCATATACAAAAACATTAACACCGCTTCGATCAACGACAACAACAACGGAATAAAGTAGTGATAAAGATACATCACCCGTTTGAGAAAAACCACCGAACCCATATAAATCAGGTACAAAAACAAGACCACGACAATGGTACGGAAAGTCGGCTTGTCATCGATCTTTAGCCCAAACAACCAGTGACTTACTACCAGTACCAGGCTCAAAAAGACGGCTAGCGCGCCGGTGGCCCAGATCACCGGATTGCCAACCAGATAGAGATAACGCGCCGTATTTCCAGCGCTTTCCCAACGATAGTTAATGGTTTTGTTGCCGAACGGCCAGGTCCAGGGCAGACTGCCGTTTTCATCGCTTTTGCAAGCGTCATAGGCCGGCACCCCTTTTTCATAATGGGGAATAAAACGCAGCTGATCGCGCAGCATCAAGGGAAAGTTCCGGAGCCGACCGGTCTGGTCGGCATCGAGAACGCGCCGGTAAGCCGGCGAAGCTTGGTAATAATTTTTTCCCACCACCCGGCGGGCAAACCGGATATGAAGATAATATGTACCGACAAAGACCATCGTTCCCACGACAAAACAAACGAGAATTTTATCCACTACCTGGGAAAAACGCTGGAGACGTCGATGCCGTTCTTGCCTTAACTCAAGCCACCCCAGCGTTAACGGCAACGCCAATAAAAACGCGCTATTGAGTTTGACCGACATTGCCAATCCTATCCAAATTCCTAAAACAAGAAACTGCCTCATGTGACGTCTCGCTGATTTTAGCATCCAGAAAAACTGGACCAGCGCCCCGAGCACAAAAAAAATCTGGATCGGGTCGAGCATTGCCCCACGGCTATGCACCACCAACGCGTTGTCAAACAGGTATAACGAAGAAAACAGTAGAGCAAAAATAACCTTATTACTAATAATGTATATTATTAAGAAAAACAGGCCGGCCGACAGCGTGGCCAGCAGCGCCGGGAAAAACCGCACGCCGACAAAGGAAAATCCGGCCGGCACCGATTTGAGGTAGTCGGTGGATAGGAATCCGGTTGTATCCAGATGGCGGTTCGGCTGCCACAGGGCTTCGCCGGCCGCGATCAGCAATTTGCCCAGCGGCGGGTGCGGCTCCATGAAAAACACCCCATGGAGATATTTGTACGATGAGGCGATGAAATAATTTTCGTCCCAAAACAAACTGGCCGGGTAATTGTAATGGCGAAAGTACACCAGACTAGACACCAACAACACCGCGACCAATGCCAGAGCCAGTTTTAATCTTGCCATCTGTTTATTATGGTACCATAAAAACATGGTCTTCCCTATCGCTCCTGCGCTCATTTTCGGCGCCGGACTGCTTATCCGTCTGCTTTACCTGACAATCACGCCGTTCACCGTCCGTGCGCATGACGCTGATGCCCATTTACAGTATATCCAGTATGTGGCCAACCACTGGCGGTTTCCGGCTGCTATCCAAGGCTGGGAGTTCTACCAACCACCCCTTTATTATCTGATCGCGGCCGGCGTTGACCGCCTGGCCGGTTTTTTACACCTACCTGCACCTTTGGTCCTCCAACTGCTTTCCCTGGTGTTTTTTATGGCGATGCTCGTGTTTGCCTATCTGATAATTAAGCTCGCGGTTAAATCGCGGCCAATTTACCTGGCGCTGTTTGCCCTGGTGGTATTTTGGCCCAGCGGCATTATCCACTCGGTGAGACTCGGAAACGATGTGCTCGAGTACTTGACCATTACCGCCTGGCTTTATCATCTGGGGCGCTGGACCAAGCAGCGCCATCTGAACGATCTGGATTATGCCTTTGTTTGGGCTAACCTGGCGTTATTAACCAAACTTACCGGATTGATCCCGTTGGTTATCACCGGCATCGCCTATCTTATTCACCTGCGCTTTACGTCAATTCCCCACCGCAAGCTCACGGCAAACCTAATTGTATCCTTCGTCCTGCTTGCTACTAGCCTTATGATTGCTTTTCGCGGTCAGATTTTCACCGGTTCATCCGGATTGATCACCAATACCGCCAACCTCAACCAAGCATTGCGGGTCGGCAACCGTCCCATCAACTACCTAAGCTTCGACCCGGTTAAGTTTGTTACTCAACCCTATACTTCTGCCTGGGAAGACAACGCTGGTCGGCAGTCTTTCTGGTTTTACTGGCTGAAAACTAGCCTGTTCGGCGAATTTACCTTTGACGGCTTGATCCTTAAACCACTGGCACAATGGCTTAGCGCCTTGTTATTGATTTTGATTATCTGTATTTTCATTTCGTTCTTGATTATATGGCGATTTCTACCAAAGCAGAAAACTGCTGATGAAGGACTAAACCGACTAGTCCGTCTTTACACACCGGTGTCGCTGTTTTTTATCGGAGCAGCCATCGCGATTCATGTTGTTTATCCTTATGCCTGCAGCGCTGATTTTCGCTACGTGTTTCCAATCATCATTCCGGCGTTGGCGATCTACGGAATTCATCTTGAAACCGTGAGTGGGAAGTTTGTCTTGGTTTGGCGTCGACTTAACTTAGGATTAATTTGGCTGATGGTCGGTCTGTCTGGATGGTTTTTTATCCAACTGTTTAGCAGTTCAGTTTCACTGGTTCGCTAAGGTTTTTACCACGATGTCCCGGTCTTCCAGACCAACCTGCCCATCCCCATTAAAGTCAGGATTGACTCCGGAGGGAAGCTTTCTGCCCAGTACTGCGTTAACGTAATAAAGATAGTCGGTTGAGTCAACGGTGTTGTTGCCGTCGGCATCACCCTTGGTCCTTAGGGAACGGGTAC
>JAMCST010000006.1 GCA_023380935.1 Patescibacteria group bacterium | reverse complement strand
CCAAACTATGGTAGAATCGTTTTTAACGAGATATCACTACCATCGACCGCATATGGGATTAAACATGAGACCGCCGTTATCAATTTTCCAGGGCTAAGACTGTCGGATTTCTACGGAGAATTTTTCGTCCGGTTGACATCGATTTCTATTTAGTGTACAATGACCTTCCACAATTATAATTTTGATTATTTTCCCTATGGCAGCTGGATCAGGACCTGAAGGCACGCCCCAAAAATTATTCGAGATAGCAAATCCGAGATATGTTCCATATGAACCTGGTAAAGGCGCGGTTGTTATAGATCCTTATCCATCAGAAGACGATTCTGTTCAACAGGGTTGGTTGGGTGTGGTCGGTGCTGGTTGTCTGGCGCTGGGTTGTTCTTTCGCTCTTCGATCCTTTACTGAAGTAAGTGATAAACTGAATAAAGAGGGGATGGCTTGTGCTAGGCCAGTCATACAAAACGAAGTTGATTTTCCAAAGCATATGCCAGGGCAAATTGTTTTTGGTCAAACCATGTTTGCATTCCGTCCTCCATTTTTAGTAAATGGAGTACTTGAAGACCTATTAGACCCTGCGCAGGAATGGGGAAGGACGCCAAAACTGGTTGCAAAACCAGGTACCGACATCGAAGCCGTCCTTAAAGAAAAAGCGCCATGTATGAAAGCGCAGCAGCAAGGTTAATTAATTAGTAATAAAAAATCATCACATGTCGTCAAAAGTAGGGAAAGAAACTGGCACATTGGTTGATAAAATCTTTGCCCAAGCCCACGCTCACTATGTGCCCGAAGTAAATCCTGATAATGATCCTGACACAGGTCGTTATGGAAGGGTTGTGATTGACGCCTTACCTGGTGGTGCGGACCAAAAAGCGCAGATCGGCTGGCTAGGAATAGTGGCGGCGACTTGTTGGGCGGGAAAATGCCCTTTTGTAATAGATTCGCTTCTTTCAATGGTGGTGGCTGAAAAACTTAGGCATCAACCGATTGCGTGTGCTGGTCCGGTCGTTCTTAACAACCTTGCAGATGGAACTCCGGCTCAAATCGCCCAAATAGGCCCTCCAATGAGCGATTTACTTACGAAAAACGATCATTTATGTGCAGCGCAGACAGATTCAAGGACAACCCGATTAGCGGCAAATAGGCCGGGGGCGGATCGGATTATTGCCACTCTTAGAAAACAAGCCCCCTGTATGAAAGCACAGCCGTCGGGCCAATCTAAGTAATCATCTGCATTGATTCCATAATCCGCGTTTGTTTTGTCGGGCTTCGTTCTCGGCTTGGGTAAACTGTTCGGAGTATTTGGTGTCCGGAGCAAAGGCGGCGGCATAAGCAAATCCCTGGCGCACCAGATAGTCGTTGACAAAGATCTCTGCGCCGTTGGAAGCCAAAGGATCATTTATCCAAACGTAACGCAATAGCCTGTTGTACTGGTCGGTTTCGGAAACGTCTTTTTCCAAGCGGACGACTTTCTTATCCACCAACCGCTGATTCATCTTTTTCGCTTCCTGGGCAAAGCAGCCGCCGACTCGGTTATCGCGGGGCAGCTCGGGAGTATCGATGCCGACGTAGCGGACGGTGTGTCTGTCCGCCGTGACGATCGTATCGCCGTCAACTACGTACAATACTTTCGTGTTGTTCGGTGACGGCTGCGGCGCCGGGGGAGGAGAAATGACAATCGTGGGCGGCGGTAGCAAAACCAGCGGCGCGACCGATTTTTCAGTTAAGTAATTAACTGAAAAAAAGGCAATGAACAAAACAACAAGCAGACTAATGGCGATGGCGATCCGGTTAAACCCCATCAATCATTATTATAGCCGATCACCGGCTAAAACAAACTCATCTGCGGTGGTTCTTCCTCCGTTTTTTTGACGGAGGTTGCGGCGTTTTTATGAGAGTACAACCGTTTTACCAGTCCGGCCATTTCCAGACCAAGCAGGTATTGCTTGAGGGCGTCGTTAAAACCGGTAAAACGACAGTCATCCAGACGGAAATCGATCTCAACGTCGGTTTTAATGGTGGCCAGTTGATGGGACAGATTGATCTTGTCACGCGAAGCGGTAAGAAGATCTTTCAAGCGAGGATCAGTTACCTCGTCCAGGTGTTTCAGCAAAGTGGATACGTCTCCAAAACGGTCGATCAACTTTGCCGCGGTTTTCGGGCCGATGCCTTTGGCCCCGGGATAGTTGTCGGACGGGTCACCCATCAGTGCTTTCAGGTCGGGGATTTGTCTGGGTAAAACTCCTAATTTTTTTTTCACCGCATCCGCGTCCATGAGCGCCACCTGATTTAGTCCGGCCTGAGGCACCGCCACCAGGACGGTTTGATTAACCAGTTGGAGAATGTCTTTGTCGCCGCTGAGAATCAGGGTGTTTGTTTTCAGGTTCGCCGCCGTCACGGCGATTGTTCCGATCAGATCGTCCGCTTCAAATCCGTCTTTTTCCAAATGATGGATTTTGGCCGCGTCGAGCGCCTGCTTAACTAGGGGAATCTGAGTGATAAAATCATCGGCGATTTTCGGCCGCTGGATCTGATATTGATCATAGAGCCGGTTGCGGAAGGTTGGTGCGGGCGTGTCGAAGCATACCACCAGACGCTGGGGTGAAAAGTCAACCACCGCTTTGTGAAGCATGGTAACAAATCCGTAGACAACATTGGTTGGCAGACCGGCCCGGGTCTGAAAGGCGGGAATGGCATGAAAGGCCCGGTGCATGATGGCGTTGCCGTCGATCACCAATAAAGTATTCATGGCTTAGGATTTTAAGTGCCGGTGATTTTATTGAGTAAATCAGTCTTGGTTTTGGGGCCGACGATTTTCTCGAACTCTTCCTGATCAAGACTTTCTTTATGCAGCAGGGTTTGGGCTACCTGGTCGAGTAGGGGGCGGTGGGTTTTAAGTAGGGCGACAGCCTGATCATAGGCACCGGTCACGATTTTTTTCACCTCCTGGTCGATCTTACCCAGCATTTCCTGGGAAACGTGGTTCGGCTCCATATACGACTTACCCCAATCGCTGATATCCATGGTCGGCCCGTAGTTGATCGGCCCCAGACCGCTCATGCCGTACTCCGCCACCATGGCGTGGGCAATCGTGGTTGCCTGATCAAAATCGTTGGCGGCGCCGGTTGTGATTTCGTTGAATACCTGTTGTTCGGCGGCCCGCCCGCCCATCATCATCGCAATTTGTTCCAGCAGGTGGGTTTTGGTTTCGTGGAGTTTGTCTTTTGCCGGGGGGATCAGTGTGTAACCGAGCGCCATGCCCCGGGAAACGATCGAGATGCGATGGACCGGATCGGTGTGGGGCAGGAAATGGGAAACGATGGCGTGTCCGGCTTCGTGGTAGGCGGTTAACTGCCGGTCGGCGTCGGTCTGCAGCCGTTTTTTCTCCGGACCAAGTTTAACCTTGGTGGCGGCTTCCTCGATATCTTCCATGGTGATTTTGTCCCTGGCGTTGCGGGCGGCGTGGATGGCGGCTTCGTTGAGCATGTTTTCCAGGTCGGCTCCGGAAAATCCGACGGTCCGGCGCGCCACTTTGTCCCAGTCGACTTCACCAGTAAAAGGCTTGCCCTTGGCATGGATTTTGACGATCTCCTTGCGACCGTCAACGTCCGGGTAGTCGACCAAGATGCGGCGGTCAAACCGTCCCGGCCTCAGCAGTGCCGTATCGAGCAGGTCGCCGCGGTTGGTGGCGGCAATCACCACAACCTGTTCCGTCGGGGTAAATCCGTCCATCTCCACCAAGATCTGATTCAGGGTCTGTTCCCGTTCGTCATGCGAGGGCATCATGCCGACGGAACGGGCCCGTCCGATCGCATCAATTTCATCGACAAAAATGATTGCCGGCGCACTTTTTTTCGCGGTGGCGAAAAGGTCGCGCACCCGGGCAGCGCCGATCCCGACCAGCATTTCCATAAACTCCGATCCGGCGATCGAGAAAAACGGTACGTTCGCCTCGCCGGCCACCGCCTTGGCCAACAGGGTTTTGCCACAGCCTGACGGTCCAACCAACATTACGCCTTTGGGCGTGCGCGCCCCCAGTTTTTTGTATTTTTCCGGGTGTTTGAGGAAATCAACCACCTCTTCCAGTTCCTTCTTGGCTTCGTCGACGCCGGCGACGTCGTTGAAAGTGACCTTGGGCATGTCTTTGGAAAAGCGTTTGGCGCGTGACTGCCCAAAGGAAAACACCGAATCCTGGGCGCCCTTGGCCTGGCGGAAAAGGAACAGGAAAAAGACCACCATCAGAATGGTCGGGACCAGATTGCTGATCAGATTGATCAGCCCGCTGCTTGCCTGAGTGTCTTTAACGGTAAAGTTGATCTTGGCCGGATCGATGTGTTCGTCATTGAGAATCTTGCGGAAGCTGTCGTCGGTTTCCTTGTAGGCAAAGGCGAGGCCGTCGTTTTTATAATATACAATTATCTTGTTGTCGGCCACTTCGATTTTTTTCACCTGGTCTTTTTTGATGTCCTGGATCACGGCAGAGAGCGATTTTTCCGGGACCAGTCGCTTCATTTCGCCGGAAATGGTTTGGTAGGCGTAGGAGAGGAAAAGCACGACAAAAATCACCACAAACACCGTTTTCAGGTTGAAATTAAACTGGAACTGGGTCATTTTCCGGTTGGTTTTTTCCGTTTTTCGGTTTGCCATGACGATTATTTTAACAAATTTTGATAAAATAGGGAGCGATGATCCGTACCATTAAATTATCCGATAGCGACAGCCAAAAAGTCATTGATACCGCGCTTGCCTGCCTGCGGCGGGGCGGGGTGGTGGTGTTTCCTTCGGATACGGCTTACGGGTTGTTGGCCGACGCGACCAATCTTCAGGCGGTTAAAACTCTGACGCGCTTCAAAGACCGGCCGGCCGGCAAGCCGATTTCGGTGTTTGTCAGCGACTGGAAGATGCTGCGTGAACTGGTTAAGGTCGACGCCAGTCAGGAAGCCACACTGCGCCGACTGTTGCCGGGGCCGTTTACCGTGATTCTGCCCAGCCGCCGCCGGGTGGTGAGCGCGATTGAGTCGCAGACCGGCAGCTTGGGAGTGCGGCTGATCCGTTTTCCTTTAATCAACCGGTTGGTAAAACAATACGGCCAGCCCTTAACCGCCACGTCGGCCAACCTGTCCGGTTCGGCCCCCCGTTACCGTATTGACACCTTTGTCCGGCGGTTTCCGGAAAAAAAACAAGCGCTGATCGGTTTGGTGGTTGATGCCGGACCGCTGCCCCGTCGTCGTCCCTCGACCGTGATCGATCTGACCGGGGAAAAGTTGCAGATTATCCGCCAGGGCGATTGGCAGCCGGCTTCATCCAAAACCTATCTGTCCCGGTCGCCCGGGGCGACCAAAGCCATCGCCAAAAAACTGGTAGACCCGTTTTTGGCGCGTTCGTCAACCGGACCAGTCGTTTTTCTGGTCAGCGGCGCCCTGGGAGCGGGTAAAACGGTTTTTGCTCAAGGCGTTGGCGAAGCGGTAGGGGTGGATAACGTGGTGTCTCCGACGTTTACGGTGGCTTACGAATATCCGGTACGGCATCCTTTGATCAGCCGCCTGATCCATTTCGATCTTTACCATGTCCGCCATCATGACGAGTTGGAGCACCTGGGAATTAAGGCGGCCCTACAGCCTCATCATCTTCTCGTGTTTGAGTGGGGAGAAAAAGGGGGCGATTTGTTATCGGTTTTCCAGAAACAAAACTCCCGGTTGGTTTACGTCGAGATTCAGTACGTTGATGGCGTTACCCGAAAACTATCAGTTTCTTGCCGGTTGTGAAAATTCTGGCGATCGATACTTCGGCCGATGAAACCGCTAGCGCGGTGGTGGAAGGAAGGAGGATATTAAGCAATGTCCTGTATTCCCAGATTGAACTGCACCGGCCCTGGGGAGGAATCTATCCGGCCTTGGCAAAACGGGCGCATGAACAGCGGATCGACGCCGTGGTAAAAAAAGCGCTGGACCGTGGGGTGGGCGCCGGACGGTCAATGACCAAACAAATGGGTGAGATCGGTGCAGTGGCCGTTACTCAAGGACCGGGACTGGCGGTGGCTTTGGAGGTGGGGATCAAAACCGCCAAAACCCTGGCCCAAACTTACGCTAAGCCGGTGATCGCCGTCAACCACCTGGCCGGACACCTATATTCGTGTTTTGCCCAGAACCGCAACGGCAAGCCGGACTTTCCCCTCCGTTTTCCTTATCTGGGTTTGATCGTTTCCGGGGGACACACCGAATTGGTGGTGATGAGGGACGAGCTTAAGTATGAAGTCGTCGGGCAGACCCGTGACGACGCAGCCGGCGAAGCGCTGGACAAGGCGGCCAAATTAATGGGATTGGGGTATCCGGGTGGCCCGGTGATCGAGAGGCTGGCCGACTCGGTCGGTCACCAGGATCAATATCGGTTTCCCCGGCCCATGCTTAACGCCCGCGATCTGAGTTTTTCTTTCTCCGGTTTGAAGACCGCCTTCTACTACTTTGTTAAGGAAATGCCAGCGTCGGAGAAAAATCGCCGGTTACCTCACCTTCTCAGTTCATTCCAGGAGGCGGTGTTTACTGTACTGATAAAAAAAACCCAGTTGGCGCTGCGGCGTACCAAGCTTACCCGGTTGGCGGTGGGGGGCGGCGTGATCGCCAACCGGCACCTGCGGCGTTATTTTCGCCAACTGGCTCGTCAGGAAGGCGTAGAACTTTATTTTCCTTATAAATCCCTGACCGGCGACAACGCGGCGATGATCGGGATTGCCGCCGGCTGCTTGGCGCGCCATTCCCGGTTTGTCACCGATCCGGCCGCGCTTGACCGGGTTCCCCGCCTGGCACTGTGAAAAAAAGCGATTGATATTCCGCCGGTTTCTGTTAAACTGCTACTTATATAGTATATGTTTAACATCAGTAAACAGGCCGACTACGGGTTGATCATCATCAGTTACCTGCTCAAAGAAAAAAAACAATTGCCGCTGGCGGCGTTGGTGAAGATGACCGCGTTGCCGCAGCGGTTTTTGGCCCGGGTAGCCGCGTTGTTGGTTCACGGCGGATTGCTGGTGAGCAAGGAGGGTCGCGACGGCGGTTACCGGGTTTCCAACAAAGTCAACGCCATCAGTCTTTACGACTATTTGCTCATTTTCGAGTCCGAGGTGAACTTTTGCAGTTCCGGCAACAGCCGCTGCCGCTACGAAAAGATTTGTTCCCATAAAGATTTCCTGCGACTTCATTTAAACGGCCTGGTAGCGCGTCAACTGAAGCAGATTAAGCTGCATGAATTATTCAACTAATCGGCCTTATGTTACGATATCAGCGTTTGACCATCAGCGTCAAAGGTAAAGTGATCGTCCACGATTTTTCTTACCGGTTTCAGCCCGGAAAAGTCTATGCGGTGATGGGTCCGAACGGATCGGGAAAGTCGACCGTGGCTTTGACTACCCTCGGTCATCCCGACTATGCCATCAAACAGGGAAAAATATACTTTAACGGGCATCTGGTCAACCGGTTGTCCGCCGACAAGCGGGCGCGATTGGGGATGTTTTTGTCGTTTCAGACGCCGCCGGCCATCAACGGCGTGTCCCTATTCCAGTTACTGCGTTTGGCTGTTTCGGGCAAGATGGAAGTGCTGGCGCTGCGAAAAAAAATTGAGGCATTGGCCAAGGAGTTGGCGATCAACCACGATCTGATCATGCGTCCGCTCAATCGTGGCGCCTCGGGCGGAGAAAGGAAAAAACTGGAACTACTGCAAGGGTTGGTACTGGACCGGCCGTTGATGATCTTCGACGAGATCGACAGCGGCGTAGACGTCGATGCCTTAAAACAGATTGTGCGGGTGATGAAAAAACACCAGTCGGGTCATACCTATATTCTGATTACCCATTACAGCCGCATCCTTAAACTGCTTAGGCCGGATCGGGTATTGGTGATCAAGTCCGGCCGTTTGGTGCATGAGGACGGTGGGGCCTTGGCCCAAACCATCGAGCGCTACGGATATGCAAAAATCCCTTGACGCCATTTTTAACCAGTCTTACCGTTTCGGCTTTGCCATGCCGGACAAACACCTGTTTGCCACGGGAATGGGATTGTCGGCGGCCGTGGTAAACCGGATGTCCCAGATGAAACAGGAGCCGGTCTGGATGCGTAAAAACCGGCTGGGGGCCCTTAAGACTTTTATTGATAAACCGATGCCGGCCTGGGGGCCAAAGTTGGATAAGATCGACTTTAACAAAATTACCTACTACATTAAACCGACCGACAAACCGGTCCGTTCCTGGGAGAGTTTACCGAAAGAGATTAAACAAACCTACGACCGCATCGGCGTGCCGCGCGCCGAGCGCAATTTTCTGGCCGGGGTAAGCGCCCAGTACGAGTCAGAAGTGGTGTATGAAAGCATTCAGCAGGAACTGGACAAACAAGGGGTGATTTTTTGCGATATGGACAGCGCCCTGAAAAAATACCCCCGCCTGGTCCGGCAGTACTTCGGCCATTTGGTGCCGGCTACCGACAACAAGTTTTCCGCTTTAAACACCGCGGTTTGGTCCGGGGGGTCGTT
This sequence comes from Patescibacteria group bacterium, assembly GCA_023380935.1. GTDB lineage: Bacteria > Patescibacteriota > Microgenomatia > UBA1406 > GWC2-37-13 > UM-FILTER-34-12. The sequence continues at coordinate 21,833 of JAMCST010000006.1, read as the reverse complement.
TGTTTACGTGCCCAAAGGCGTCAAGCTGGCGCTGCCGCTCCAGGCCTATTTCCGCATCAACGCGGAGCGTTTCGGTCAGTTTGAAAGAACCTTAATTATCGCCGAGGACAACAGCTATGTTCACTACATCGAAGGCTGCACCGCACCGATCTACACGACCGCGTCGCTGCACGCGGCCGTGGTGGAAATTTTTGTGAAAAAAAACGCCCGGGTGCGTTATACCACGGTGCAGAACTGGAGCAAGAATATCTATAATTTGGTTACCAAACGGGCGTTGGCCGAGGAAAACGCCATTATGGAATGGGTCGACTGCAACATCGGCAGCGGCGTGACTATGAAGTACCCGAGCGTCTATCTGCATGGCAAGGGCGCGCGCGGCGAAGTGTTATCGATTGCCTTAGCCAACCAAAATCAGCACCAAGATGCCGGTGCCAAGATGATACATCTGGCGCCCCAAACCAGTTCACGGATCATTTCCAAGTCGGTGGCGCTGCGTGGCGGCCGCACTTCGTACCGCGGCCTGGTTCAGGTGATGCCGCAGGCCACCGACAGCGCCGTTTTCGTGTCCTGCGATGCGCTCCTAGTTGATGGGTTGGCCCGCAGCGATACCTATCCGGTGATGCGCATCAAATCGGCCAAGACCACGGTACAGCACGAGGCGACGGTGGAACGAATCGGACAGGAGAAGTTGTTTTATCTCAACACCCGGGGCATTAGCGCCAGTGACGCTCCAGGCCTGCTGGTTAACGGGTTTATCGAACCAATCACCAAAGAGATTCCTCTCGAGTATTCGATTGAGCTGAATCGTTTGATCGGGTTAGAAATGAGCGGCAGCGTAGGTTAGCCATATGATCATGAATACGATCGATCTCAACCAAACCGCCAGGACCGACTGGGTATTTGATCGCCCCGGAAACTATTTCCTCTATTTTGTTAACCGGTCGGGCGACTACCGCTTCCGGATTGCCGCCAGTCGGGTTAATCTGACGATTAGGGGGATTTATTTGGCCGGTCAAGACACGCATTTTGAACTGCGCACGGTTCAGGAGCACCAGGTTCCGGCGTCAAAGTCCGACCTGTTCGTCAAGGGGATTTTTTTCGGCCGCAGCCAGTTTCACTATCGCGGGTTGATTAAAATAGAGAGGAAGGCGCAGAAGTCCGACGCTTTCCAAAAAAATCAAAATCTACTGCTTTCAGAACAATGTCAGGTGACATCCCGCCCCGATCTGGAAATTCTTGCCGACGATGTTTACTGTACCCACGCCTCGACCAGCGGCCGGATCGACCAGGAGCAACTGCAGTATTTGCGGTCGCGCGGCTTAAGCCCAACAGCCGCGCAACGTTTATTGATGCACGGTTTTATTGACGAGATCGCGGCCGAAATTAAACGTCACCAACCCGATTTTCGTTTTCCCTATGAAAAACATCAACCGGATTAAGAAAATTTTTCCCATTTATGGCGTCCGGCCCGGTCTGGTCTATCTCGACAGTGCGGCCACCGCGTTAAAACCGCAGCCGGTGATCAATGCGATCGATAATTATTACCGTCGTTACTCGGCCAACATCCACCGGGGCATCTACCGGATCTCGGAGGAAGCGACTGCGGCCTATGAACTCGCCCGTCGCCGGGTGGCCCGGTTTATCGGCGCCGCGTCGGAGTCCGAAGTGGTATTTACCAAGGGAACCACCGAAGCGATTAATCTGGTGGCGGCCGGTTTGTCAAAGCGGATTAATCCTCATGATGAGATCGTCGCCACCGTCATGGAGCATCATTCCAACTTTGTGCCTTGGCAAATGCTGGCAAAACAACGCGGGGCGCGTTTTCGGGTGATCGATCGTCTTGATGCTCGTGGAGAATTGGATCTGGACTTGGACAAACGCGCCCTGGTCAACCGGCAGACAAAAGTACTGGCGATCACGCTGGTTTCCAACGTGTTGGGTACGGTGAATCCGATCAAGACAGTCATCCAGATGGCCAAAAAAATCAATCCCGGCGTGGTTGTCGTGGTTGACGCGGCCCAGGCAATCGCCCATCTGCCGATCGACGTGGTTGATTTGGGAGCGGATTTTTTGGCGTTTTCCGGTCACAAGCTGTACGGCCCGACCGGGATCGGCGCGTTATGGGGAAAGGCCACCCGTCTGGAACGGCTGCCGCCGTATCAGTTGGGCGGCGGGATGATCGAAACGGTCTCTCTTCAGAAGACCAGTTTCCAGAAACCGCCGGGTCGTTTTGAGGCGGGGACGCCGCCGATTGCCGAGGCGATTGGGTTGGGGACAGCGATTGATTTTGTCAACCAAATCGGTCTGGCCAGCATTGGTCGGCACGAAAAAGAGATCGGCCGCTACCTGTTAAGTCAGTTAGAAAGTCGGTTGGGTGATCGGTTACACATTTACGGAGCCAGAGACGATCGACGGCGCGTCGGCGTCGTGGCTTTTAATCTCCAGCGCATTCACGCCCATGACGTTGCCCAGTTGCTCGACGAAGCCGACATTGCTGTGCGCGCCGGGCACCATTGCGCCATGCCGCTGCACCAAAAATTGCGGATTAACAGTTCGGTCCGGGTCAGTTTGTCAATTTATAATGACCGCGACGACATTGACCGTCTGGTGCGGGCGTTGGAAAAAATCGTTAACCGGTTTGCCCGGCAGCAACCATGACATCCATTTATCAGGAAATCGTTCTTGACCATTTCCAGCATCCGCGCCATTACGGCCGTCTGCCCGACAGCCGGCCGCTGACCGTTACCAACCCGCTGTGCGGCGACGCCGTTACCTTTTTCGTCAAACTGGCCGGCCGCCGGATCGAGCGAATCAAATTTACCGCCAAAGGCTGCGCCATCTCAATTGCCGGCGCTTCGTTATTGTCGGACTACGCCCTTCACAAAACCAAAAACGAGTTGCGAAAACTCGATAAAAACTTTATGATTAAATTGCTGGGAGTGGAATTGGGCGTCAACCGCGTTAAATGCGCCATGTTGCCGCTGGAAGGTTTGCAGAAGTTATTGAGCCGTTATTAATTATCGATTTCACGCTGTTATGGCAGATCAAAATCAAGCCGGTACCAAGAGCCCGTCGGGACCGGTGCGTCTGGGCAGGTTAAAAGTCTGGGTGGACCGTAATCTGTGTATCGGCGCCGCCACCTGCGTAGCGGTGGCACCCAAAACCTTTGTGTTGGACTCGGAGGCAAAAGCGATTTTCCTCGACACCGCCAATCAGGAAGCGGAAGAGGCGATTATTGATGCGGCCAAAGCCTGTCCGGTGGCGGCCATCATCATTGAGGACGAGCAAGGTAAGCGCGTTTTTCCCCAGTAGACATTTTATTATTGAAAACGTATGCGATTTACATGGAAGATCGGTGGTGAGGCCGGGTTTGGTATCATGACCACCGGTTTACTGCTGAGCAAGATCGCCAGCCGTTGTGGATACCAGGTGTTTGATTACATCGAATATCCTTCCCTGATCCGTGGCGGGCACAACGCCTATGAGGTGGCGGCGGGTGACGATCCGATCAGTTGTTTACACGACCAGATCGATATCTTGGTCTGTTTGAATTCCGAAACCTTCAATCTGCATCAGGCGCGTCTGGCCGACGATGCGCTGGTGGTCTTTGATCCGGAACAGTTCAAGCCGCTACTGAAAAATCACTGGCAAGGCGTGGCCGTTCCGATGGGGAAGATGGTCAGTGAGGGGCGCGGCCAGCCGGTCATGCGCAATACCGTGGCGCTGGGGGCGAGCATTGCCTTGATGGGCGGGGAGATGGCACTGGTGGAGACAATTTTGCGCGACCAGTTTAACAAAAAAGGCGAAGCGGTGATCCAGTTTAATATTGGTTTTGCCCGACAGGGTTATCAACACGTCAAAGATCATGCGTCGGGGTATGGGCGTTCCTATCTTGCCGCGCCCCAATCGGCAGCGCAGCTGGTGCTGTCCGGTAACGAGGCGTTTGCCTTGGGCGCGGTGGTGGGAGATTGTCGTTGCTATGTCGCCTATCCGATGACCCCGGCCTCGTCGGTCCTGACGGTTTTGGCCGCCTGGCAAGCGCAGACCGGCATGGTGGTGCGCCACGCCGAAGACGAACTCGCTGCGATTAACACCGCGATCGGGGCGGGATTTGCCGGGGCGCGGTCGGCAGTGGGAACATCCGGCGGCGGCTTTGCCTTGATGGTTGAAACAATCTCCTTGGCCGGAGTGAGCGAAACTCCGGTGGTGATTTTTTTGGCCCAGCGTCCCGGACCGGCCACCGGCATGCCGACCTGGACCGAACAGGGCGATCTGTTGTTTGCCGTCCATGCCGGACACGGTGAGTTCCCCAAAATCGTTTTGGCGCCGGGCGATGTGGCAGAGATGGTGCAGTTAACCGCCCAGGCCTTTAACCTGGCCGACATCTACCAACTGCCGGTAATCGTCATGTCGGAAATGTATCTGTCAGAATCGCACGCTACCCTAAGTCAGACAGAGCTGGATCGCATCATCTCCGACTACCAGGTGAAGCGGGGAAAGACAATCACCAAGGTCGACGGCTCATCCTATCAACGATATAAAATCAGTCCGGACGGAATTTCCGAGCGGCTGATCCCCGGCACGGCGGATTTTTATTTCCAGGCCAATTCCTACGAGCACAAAGAAGACGGTCATACCAGTGAGGCGGCCGCCGACCGGGTGGCCCAGGTGGACAAACGGATGCGAAAACTTACCACTTACTTGTCGCAGGACTATCAGCTGCCGACGCTCTACGGGGATTGGCAAAAGGCAAAAACCGTGTTGGTGGGGTGGGGGGGGATCAAAGGCATTCTGCTTGAGGTAATGCGCCGTCTACCCGATGTGGCGGTGATGCATTTCCACCACCTCTATCCGCTGGCGGCCGATCGTCTCAAGCCGCTGTTGACCCAGGACAAGCGTTATGTTTTAATCGAGAATAACGCCACCGGTCAGTTCGGAAAGCTGCTGCTGCAGGAAGCCGGCTTGGCGGTGGGTGAGAAAATCCTCCGTTACGATGGCCGGCCGTTGACGGTAGGAGAAATTATGAAAAAATTAAGCCAATCGGTCTAATATTAAAACAAATAATAGTAATAATTAATCGCTAAACATGGTTTCAATTCAGGATTTTTCCGGTTATGCTCCCACCTGGTGTCCCGGTTGCGGTAACTGGGGAATCGGAATGGCGATCAAGTCGGCCCTGGTGCAGATCGGGTTGCCGCCTGCCCAGGTCGCGGTAGTGTTCGGCATCGGTTGCAGCGGCAATATGAACGACTTTCTTAATGTGTCGGCAGTGCATACGTTGCACGGACGGGCCATTCCCACCGCCGTCGGCATCAAACTCGCCAACCACCGACGGCCGGTGTTGGTGGTGGCCGGCGACGGCGACTGTTACGGTGAAGGCGGCAATCACTTAATCCACGCCTGTCGCGGCAACCATGATCTCGCCGTGATTGTCCACGACAACGGCGTTTACGGTTTGACCACCGGTCAGGTGGCGCCGACCGCCTCAAAAGGAACCCGATCCAAATCGACGCCGGCGGGAATTATCGAAACGCCGATTAATCCCTTGACCCTGGCCCTAACCCAGGGAGCCAGTTTTATCGCCCAGGCGTTTGCCGGGGACATGGCTCAGACAATTGCCGTTATCAAACGGGCCATGAGTCATCGCGGTTTGGCGCTGGTCAACATTCTTCAGCCCTGCGTTACCTTTAATAAAATCAACACCTATCAGTACTACCGCGAGCGCGTCTATCGTTTGGCCGATAACGACGACAAAACCGACTGGGATAAGGCAATGTCCGTGATCAAAACCATGGACAAGGAGCGTTTTCCCGTCGGGGTAATCTATGAAGTAGAGCGGTTGTCCTATCACCGCCAACTTCCCCAGTTGTCCGGCGCGCTTCCGCTTTGGCAGCGCCGGCGTTTTACCGACTTTAAACCGTTAGAAAAGGAATTCCGGTGATTATCTCATAACAAAGTTGAACAATATAAAACTTTCGCGCATTAATAACACTCTAAACTATTTAACGGTTGACAGTTAGCAATTACTGTGATATACTGCTAATTACTATGATAATAAAATCTGGAGCGTCAGAACAATCTAAATATCCCATTGTCGCCGTCAGGGACGGCATTGTTTTTCCCAACACGGAAAACGTGCTCATCTTCGGCCGGCAAAAAAGCATTGCGGCGATTGATGAAGCGCTGCGACGCGATAAAAAAATCGTGCTATTGATCCAAAAAAACTCGGCCCTGGACGACCCGCCCCAAACCGGACTGTATCAGGTTGGCGTGCTGGCCATGATCCAGAAAATTGTCACCGGAGAAAAGGGCGAGATCAATGCCTTGGTGCGGGGAATCAAAAAGGTAAAGGTGGTCGACTATACCAAGGATGCACCTTATTTTGAAGGTAATGTCGCTGAAGTCGACGACATCATCAACCAAGACGAGGAAACCCAGGCGATGATCAAGCACATTTCCAACCAGATTAAACGGGCCATCAACTTCGGCAAGACGGTCGACCTGGTGTTTCTCATGAACATCCTCAACCTGAGTTCAGCCAACGACTTTTCCTATCAGATTGCCATGGTGTTGGACCTTAAAGAACAGGAGCGCCAGTTTTTGCTTGAGGAGCTTGATCTAAAAAAGAGACTGACAAAAGAGGTTGAGTTTATTAACCGCGAAGTCAAAATTCTCGAAATTGAACAGTCGATTTCCAATAAAACCCAAAAGAAGTTCGAAAAAGGCATGAAAGAGTCGTTCCTGCGGGAGAAAATGAAGACGATCGAGGAAGAATTGGGTTCCAAAGACGGAAAAAAAGACGTCGATGAGTACAAAGAAAAAATCAGCCGGGCAATGATGCCCAAAGAAGTAGAGGAAAAGGCGCTAAAAGAGCTCAAGCGGCTCCAACAGATGTCGCAGTTCAATCCGGAGTCGTCCTACGTGCGCACCTATCTTGATTGGCTGGTGGAGTTGCCGTGGTCGGTGGCGTCGCCGAACGAAATCAATATCAAGCAGGCCGAAAAGATACTGGATAATGATCACTTCGGGTTGAAAAAGGTCAAGGAGCGCATTCTTGAGTATTTGGCGGTGATGGAGTTGAAGAAAAAGACGATGGAGACGAACGTGGTCAAAGACGGCAAGTCCGCCCGTCAGGAACACCAGCCGACCATTCTTTGTTTTGTCGGTCCGCCGGGCGTAGGCAAAACTTCACTGGGAAAGTCAATTGCCAAGGCATTGGGTCGCAAGTTCGTAAAGATCTCGTTGGGCGGGATCCGCGACGAGGCGGAAATCCGCGGCCATCGGCGCACCTATGTCGGCGCTTTACCCGGCCGGATCATCCAGGGAATCAAGCAGTCGGAAACGAAAAATCCGGTGTTTATGTTGGACGAGATTGACAAGGTCGGGCGCGACTATCGCGGCGATCCGTCGTCGGCCCTGCTTGAGGCCCTGGATCCTGAGCAGAACCACGCCTTTTCCGATCACTATCTGGAGGTGCCGTTTGACCTGTCCGACGTTTTTTTCATCACTACGGCCAACATCCTCGATACGATTCCCGAAGCCTTGCTCGACCGCCTGGAGATCATCCATTTTCCGGGCTACACCGAGGACGAAAAGTTCAACATCGCTAGCGCCTATTTGGAGAAAAAACAGATACAGGCACACGGCCTGGACGAGGCTAAGGCGCGGTTGACCGACGCAGCGCTCAGGACGATTATCCGGCGCTATACCCGTGAGGCCGGGGTACGGGAACTGGAAAGACAGATTGCTACCATCCTGCGGAAAATCGCCCGGGAGATTGTCGAGAAAAAAATCACCAGAAAAACCACCACTCCCAAAGACCTGTCGAAGTATCTCGGTCCTTACAAATATTCGTCGCAGATGATTGAACAAAAAGACACGGTGGGAATCGCCACCGGACTTGCCTGGACCCAGGCCGGCGGCGACGTCCTTTTTATCGAGGTGGCAATCATGCCGGGCAAGGGCGGGTTGACCCTGACCGGACACCTCGGTGAGGTCATGAAAGAATCCTGCCAGGCGGCATTGTCTTACGTACGCCCCCGTTGGCAGCAGTTTGGATTGAAGACGAACTTTTTTAACACCATCGACATTCATGTCCATGTCCCCGAGGGAGCGGTACCCAAAGACGGCCCGTCGGCCGGCGTGACCATTGCCACTGCCATGGTGTCTGCCCTGACCAGGGTACCGGTGCGGCGCGACGTCGGTATGACCGGTGAGATTACCCTGCGCGGCCGGGTGCTGGAAATCGGCGGCGTCAAGGAAAAGATCATCGCCGCCCATCGGGCCGGCATCAAGACCGTGATCATTCCCAAGGACAACAAAAAAGACCTGGAGGAGTTGCCGAAGTATGTGCTGGCGCGGATGAGATTTGTTTATGCCGAGACGGTCGATGACGTGCTCAACGTGGCGTTGACGCGGCCGGTCAGTCGGGCCAAACAAAAAACCGAGTAACGGGGATTAGTTCAGATGGCTAGAACGTACGCTTTGGGAGCGTAAGGTCGGCAGTTCAAGTCTGCCATCCCCGACATAAATCCCTAGACTTGAGTAAATCATGATTGAAGCACGGTTTCTCTCCATTCTTTTTCAAATGCGTCTAGATCACTAAATTGATCCTGGATGGCTTGTTTAAGTAACAACCTGACCCTAATTTCTTCTGACTGTAGTTCTTCGGGCCGGGCTGACTCAGCGTCGCTCCATCCGTGAGCGCGATTTTTCCTTACTTGAACTTGACGCATAATTTTCCTTAAAGCGCCAACGCCTCCTTTCTCTACAATGAATCTTGTGAGAGCGCTCCCGATCCAATAAGGGACTAATGTTTTATCTTTTATGTATTCTGGCAAATCGTCGGGCTCAAGTTCGGGTTGTCTGACGCTAAACAATTTATCAAGCGACATATACCCGGTTAACATTTTCCCGAACGAGGTGTGATCATTTACCTCTTCTCTAATGCGCTCATATGAACCGATTTCCCTGTCAATATGCAAGGCGTCTCTTATTTTGCCTGGATCATCGATGCTAATAAATTCGGCAAAACCTTCGCCGAAATAACAAGCGGTATCAGTATCCCTTTCTGGATCAAGACCGAGAAAATCGTCTTCTAGACAGTGAGCGACTTCATGAATTGATACTCCGGCTGGAATCTTTAATTTTTCGTTCCTTATCCATTTGTATGGTCTTAAGACCACCGTTTTTTTCCCGGATTCGGCTTTTGGTCCTTCATCATATTTTATCTCAAGTTCGGGTGGAGAAGATCTTCTTCCTAAATAATTATTGAGTTGAGCCGTAGCAACACCGATTACTTTTTTGTGCCAATTTGTTTCATGATCTATGACATCGGCATAGTCAATAACTTGTTTTTGTAAAGTGTTTGGATTGTCTACGTTGGGTTCTGGCATATTTTAATAGTAATAAAGACAAATTGTGTGTTGCCATAATAATTCGAAAATTACTTAACAAAGCCTAGGTAAGTATGACGTAGTTTGTCCACTAAATTATAAAATATATAAAGCAGTGGATTGATCACCAGGTCATAACTGCCGACGGTGCGGACAAACTCGGTGCCGTAACCGGCCTTGAACCGGGTAAAGCCGGCCCAGGGGTCGCCTTGGTCATAGTGCGGCGCTAGCGATCCCCACATGTCCAGCGTGCCGGCGCCCAGTCTTTTCCCCAGCTTGATCGCCTCCCACATCAACAGGTTGGTGGCCATCAGATTGCGGTATTTGTCCGATGAGCCGCCGTACACGTAATAGAAACGGTCCTTGAACTTCCACAGCTGATAGGCGGCCAGCGGTTCGTCGTGATAATAAGCGATGAGAATATGGGCAATATCTGGTTTCAGACCGTCCCAGACGATCCGGTGATAGCGGGGCGTATGTCCGAAATAACGCTGGCGCCGGCAGGTGGCAAAGTAGAGGTCGGAAAAAATCGCAAATCCCCGGTCGTTTGACTCTTCTTTCACCGTCACGCCCTTTTTTTGCGCCAGGCGGATGTTGTAGCGGGTCTTGGGTTTAAACCGTTTCAGTAGCGTCTCCTCGTTCGGGCTGATGTCCAGGATCTGGGTCCAGTCGGGAAACAGGGGATGGGGGGACGGTCGCAGTTGAAGATCGCCGATCGTTAAGCGGGAGCGAAACGCGTACGGCTCAATTTTAATAAAAATGACCCGGTTTTTTTTTGCGTAGTCCTGCAAAAACGCCACCACCGGTTGAGTGGGAAAAACGGAACGGGGAAGATAACCGACCTTCCATCCCAAATAGGGTAACGGATGGAGCGACAGCTGGAACACGTCAGTTCCGGTCGTCAGGCGTAGCACTTCAACTCCGGTCGCCCGTCTGGCTTCGCCCCATTGCCAACTCTGAAGCGGGTGGCGGGCCAGGCGGTTATACCGGTGGATGTCTGTATTATCAACAATCTTGATGGTCATGGAACTGGGGTTAACTGGTTAATACCCTGAATGTCTCTTCGCCGCATTTATTCCAGGAGAACTGCTTGATGTGTTGTTCGCCTTTTCGTACCAGCTCCTGGCGCAGTTGGGAGTCGGTCATCAGCATCGTCAGTTTTTCCTGCAGGTCGCTGCTGCTGTGGGGATCAAAGTACAGACACGCGTCTGCGCCTACTTCGGGAAGGCTGGCGGCAAACGAACTGACCACCGGGCAGCGGAAGCTCATTGCCTCAAGGACGGGCAGACCAAATCCCTCGTAAAACGACGGCATCACCAAGCAGGTGGCGTTTTGGTACAGAGCGGCCAGCTGCGGGTCGCTGACAAAGCCGCTGACAAACACCCGGTCTTCAATTCCGAGTCGTTCGATTTCGGAGAAAACTTTCTCATACTGCCAGCCTTTTTTGCCCACGATGTACAGTTGAAGGTGGGGGTAAAGGTGTTTAATGGCCGCAAAGGCCTGGATCAGCGTTTCGATGTTCTTTCTCGGCTGGAGCGTTCCCACGTAAAGCAGATAGGGATAGCGGTTGGGCGGACGCGGGATGGCGTCTTGGCTGGTGCGGCGCGGTACCGGGTTTTTTTCAAAGCCGTTGTACACGACCCGGATCCGGTCTTCCGGCAGATGGTAAAAGCGCAGCAGATCTTTTTTCGTCGTTTTCGATACGGCGATCACCCGGCGCGATCGCCGCACCGATGCGGCGGTCCAGTGTTTCAGCTTATACAGGTCTTGACCGAGAAATTCGTTGGGATAATAGAAAAACGCCAGATCATGGATCGTCGTGATCAAGGGTACCGGTAGCAGGGCGGGTGAGTAATGGGCCGGGGCAAAAAAACGGTCGATGTCACGATGAAGATTGAGATGGAGCGGTAAAAATACCGGGAGCCACAGCCGGCTACCGGAAACGACCTGGTAAGAAAAATATCGGTTGGGACGCGGCAGATGGCTTAAGGGAGGACGACGCAGGAATACCCGCCATTTGATGTTAGCGTCGGCTTTTTTGCGAAAATACTCCAATAACTTCAGGGTATAGACGGAAACGCCCACCCGTTGTTTGACATTGGCTTCGTTGCCGTCGACGCCGATAATCATAGATTATTATGGTTGATTGGTTAAGACCGTTATTAGTTTACTATAGTATTGCTTCCAAGTAAAATCTTGGGCGCGTTTCTTTCCTTTTTGGCAAATGGTGCGTCGCAGCGCTGCGTCGGTCAGACCGGTTTTGATCGCCGCGGCCAGGGCCCGGACATCCAGCGGGTTGACGAGGAGCGCGGCATCGGCGGCAATTTCCCGTAAGGAAGAGTGGTCGCTGGTTACGACCGGTACGCCATGCTGCATCGCCTCGATCACCGGAAAACCAAAACCCTCCCACAGCGAAGGGTAAACAAACAAACGGGCCCCTTGGTAAAAGGCCGCCAGTTCCGCGTCCGGCACAAATCCCAGGCAGCGGACGTGGGGATGATTTTCCCGGTCGACTGTCTTTCCCCATCCCTTTGGTCCGACCAGCACCAGATCCAGATCGGGTAGGTTGAGTTGATTAAAAGCCGCCACCAGCCGTTCCAGATTTTTCCGCGGTTCCAGTTTGCCGACGCTCAAAATATAGGGACGATCCAGGCGATACTTTTGCCGGATGGCTGAACCGGGGGCGGGGGGAGGAAGGGTGACGCCCGGATAATTGACCACGATCCGATCCGCCTTAATCTGCAGGCGTTCAATCAGATCCTGGCGGGTGGTTTGGGAATCGGCAAAGACGACCTTGGTTTCCTGTTTCACCCAGTCAAGCCGGCGGGACTGAACCGCACGGATCGCCGGCGTCACGGTTTCCGGATAATGCAGATAAGCTAAATCATGGACAATGGTCGCCTTTTTAAGATAGCTTGGTGGTTCGGCCCAATCTGAAGAGATAAACCAGTCGAGTTGACCCAACAGCCATTCGACCCGGAAGCGATGCAGGTGGTTCCAGAGGGCCGTTATCGCGGTCGGCGGCACCGGCAGCTGCACCAGTTGGTGGCGGCTGGAGCGGATTTGATTGGCCAGCGACAATGATAGGGGTTGGCGCAGCGAGTAATAAAGGAAGTGCCAGCGGTGTTTCTGGTCATGGTTGAGAATCGCCTCGGTCAGCCCGGTCATCAGTCGGGCGACGCCGGTACCTTGATGGGCGATTTGAGAGATGTCAACCCCGATTTTCATGGCGCTTGATTTTTTCATAGATGATTTCCAACTGTTGGGCGATGGTTTTCCAGTTGTATTTTTCCTTGACCAGCCGATAGGCGTTTTGCTGAATTTTTCGGTACAACGACCGGTTACTAAGAATTAACCTAATTTGCCGGACAAACTCCTTTGGTTGATTGGCAATCAGCACATGGACTCGGTCGGTAACCTCCAGTCCCTGAACGCCGATTTTGGTGGAAATGACCGGTAGGCCGGTGGCCATGGCCGCCAAAATCTTTAACCGGGTGCCGCCCGGGCCGAAGATCGGTGCCAGGAAAACGGTTGACTGCTGATACAGCCGCTTTACCAAAGAAGAGTTCTCCGGAGGAATATCGACAATCTTGATCTGGCGATCATGGAATGGTTTGATTTTGTTTTGGGCGTTTTGACCGGCAATAATCAATTCAAGCCGGGGAAAGTCCTGCTTGATCTGGGGATAGATTTTGGTGATGAGGTACTGGGCGGCTTCGGTGTTTTGCAGCCAGGAAAAGTTGCCCTGAAACAGCAGGCGGGGAGGAACGGGTTTTTTTAGCGGAAGCGTACGCGCCACCATCTCTTCTCCGGCGCCGTTGGGTACCACCACCGGTTTGATACTCGGTTCAAGGGCTTTGATGATTTTCCGGTCGGTGTCCGAGACCGTTCCCACCAGCATGGCGTTGCGCCAGTAATATCTTTCCGACCGCTTCAGCTTCATGATGTCCAGAAGAAAAAACGGTTTGATCAGTGGCGGCAGTTGATTGACAAAATGCTGGTAGACCTTGTACTCGATCGTCTGCTCCAGCAAGAAAATCGGAATGGCGGTCGGCGGCAGATGGGGCATGATGTAAAAAGTTTCGGCATGGATCACGTCGTAGTTCTCTTTTTTTAACAGTCGGCTTAACAGCGATTTGGCTTCGGGAGAGTAATTTCTGACGATCAGGAAAGGATCGTTGCCCAATAGGGCTTTACCGATATTTTTCAGTTGCCAGGGTGAACCGGGACGTTTGCAGAGATAAACCGAGCGGCAGTATAACTGGAGATGCGACAGGTATTTTTTTTCCGCTTCGGTTTTGTAAAGCGAGATCAGGGTTATATCGTGTTTACGGCTTAGATAACGAATCAGGTTCAGGGTACGGATCTGTCCCCCGGAGGCGGGCGGGTAGGGCAGATAGGGGGTAAGCATCAAAATCTTCATAAAGCAAAGAGAGCGAACTGGTTGTTTTCAAAGATGACGGGATAGCGGTTTTCTCCCTTGATGGTCTTGATCGTTTCCGGATTAAGGGTGACGAGGTACTTGTAATTTTCTTGCTTGAATTTTTCCAGATCTTGGTAAATGGCGGGCGAGCCTTTGCGGTCTGTCAGATAGAGCAAGGTGGTGTCGCCCATCCGGTCGGTGATGATTTTGTCGGTTGGTTGCGTCAACAGCCGGACGATTTTGGCAATCTGTGGCAGTTCGGGAGGATAGTTATAAAAGTCCCTGACGCGGTAGTAAGAAAAAAATAAGGAGAGGGCAAAGATGACCAAAGTGGCGGGAACGGTTACCGCCAACGGGGCAAAGACTGGCCGATTCTTGAATAGGTGATTGACCCCCAGTCCGGCCATTACCGCCACCGCCGGCAGGATCAAGGTTTGGTAATATTCATGTTGAACATTGCCACCCTGGAACACAAAGAGGTAGGCCAGACTCGACAATAACAAAGAATGCAGCAGGAATTTTTTCGTTTTTCCCAACACTCCCAACAGGACAAAAAAGGAAAGGAACACTCCGAACATATTCTGTCCGATTCTTTCAAAAAAAATCCAACGGAAAAAGGCCGGTCGGAAAAAAATCGTCTGCAGTCCCTGATAGGTATTGACCTGGGCAATCAACCACAAGTTGGCGGGAATGCCTTCGGGATAGGCGCTGATGTAGTGGCGCCAGAGGAGAAACGGGATGGCGCTAAGGAAAAAATAGCCGTAGATCCGCCATTTTTTTATAACCGCAATGCCGTAGCGCCGAAAAAAGATGAAGGCTAGGGTGATGCCGTAAAAAATCACCGTCGGTTTCATCAAGATCGCCAGGGCAAAGCAAAAAGAAGAGATCAGGCTCAGGGTGATGGCCAGCCAAGGTTTGGTTTTTTTCTCCAGAGCAAGATATAGGGCAAGAATGGCCAGGAAGGCGATCGCCAGAGCCGGCGTTTCCGGCAGAATCACCCGGGAAAAGAACACGAAAAACGGGAAGATCGCATAGGTCAAGGCACTAAAAACCGCCGCCGTCCGGCCATATTCCTGCAGAACCAGATAATACAAAATGGCAATGATGACCAGGGAAAACAACGCCGTAATCAGTCTGCCCCACATTTCAAGGGAAAGCCAGGGTAGGTTTTTGGCCGCCAAGGCAATCAAGGCGTTGTAAGCGGGAAACTCCACCATCCGATAGCCCTGGGGATTTTCCTTGCCGGTTTCGATGCTTGACAGATCGTCGTAACGGGGCAGCAGCAAATTGATGCCGTTGCGAACATAGTTGCGGGCAACCGCGGCCGTATCAACCTGACGCCAGGAATGGTAGTCGGCCAGCGGCGTATCAATTTTATACAAACGCAGACCCAGAGCGACGACGATAATTAACCCGGCGATGATCAAGTCAACTTTGTTTTTTAGACGATTTTTCATTTTTTTTACCTAAGGCGGCGGCGGCAAACAAGCCGGCGGTCATCCAGAACTGGAACGCAATCTTTGACGCCTCAAAAATGTCAAAGTAACCGGCGGTGATTAATAACGACGCCGATCCGGCCAGGAAGGCGAAAAACAGCGTCTTCTCGTCAACCGCCTGTTTCATGCCGGCGGCCAGGATGTTTCTGAACAGATAGATCAATACCGCGACAAACGTCACCGTTCCCACCAGTCCGGTTTCGCCCAGCCAGCGCAGATAATCGCTGTCGGTAGCTTCGGTGAGCGCCGAAGGTCCGACGCCAAACAGCGGGTGTTTGATAAAGGCGTTGATCGCTCGGGGCCACTCAACTTGCAGTCTGGTGGCAAAAGAGATGTCCGAGACCACCGTGCTGATGGGTTTTAGACGGGCGGCAATCGAAGCCACCAACTGATCTTCTTCTTGTTTTGTCAGAACCTTTCCCGATTTTGACGCCTCGGAGCGCACGTCTTCCAATATTTTCTGTTGGGCGAGCGCTTCTTCTTTACCGATCGTTCCCGGACTGGTGTCCACCGGCTTGTTGATCGGGACGTAAAAACTACCGGCCGGCACCTCTTTAGTGGTGATGGTTTGGGGTACTACCACCTGACCGGTTTGGGGATTAATGAAAATCTGCTTGACCTGGAAAGTACGCTGGATTCGTGACGTCAGTCCTTTTGAAGTCAGGGTGAACACGGCGGTGCAGACCAGCACCACGGCAAAGACTTTTGGCTTGCGGAAAAACAGCAGGAAGGGAAAAGTGGTGAGCAAAAAAGAAATATATGAGGCGCGCGAAGCGGTTAACACCAAGATAAAGATCGAAAAAATCGCCAATAATAAATAGCGCAGTTTCTTTTTAAGAAAATAGGCCGCGAGTATCAAGGGGATGAGAAAAACTACATAGGCGGCCAGGTCATAATGACCGCCGAAGGTGGAGGAAATTCTCGCCTCCGGGGTAAGATAGAGGAGATAGCCCTTGGAATATTCCGGGTTCATCGTCTGCATTGCCGGCCAGCCGAGAAACTTCTGCCCCAGTCCGTAAAGGTTGACCAGCAACGCAACAAAGAAAATGATGCGCAGATAATACCACAGGTCGGACTTGGACTTTATCAGGGAAAAGGCCACGAAGAACAACGACATGTACTCGATCCGTCTTAACACATGAAGCATGCCGAGGTGATTGATGACGATGGTTTTTTGCCAGTAAAATCCGGCCAGATAAGCCAGGTATACCGCCACCCAGAAAACCAGGATGATGCGGAAATAACCGGACGGCAGCTTAGCCTTGCGGCGCAGCAGCTGAACCAAGAAAACCGCAAAGATCAGCGCCACGATAAAGTCCTCGGGCCGGATGGAGATGTATGTATAGTTGACGTTGCTTAAGCGGATTTTAAACAAGAGAGGATTGACAAACAAAAATAAGACGAACAGGACCTTGACAATGTTATTGTCAATCCAGGCAAGCGATCTTGTAAGCGTTTTCATAGGTTGCTAACAAATAACGGTTACGGGTGATCCGTCCCGCTAAAATTCCTCCGACTGCCTTTAATTTTAGCATAACGGTGAGGATCTTGTAGTCTAAGATGGAAAAGTGTTTTTTGTAAAAATAACGCAGCCCCTTGAATACTTGGACGATGGGGTAGGTCCGGCCCCGACTTGAAGCAGACCCGAGGTGAACGAACTGGGCTCCGGGATAGTAATAGGTTAGGTAGCCGCGTTGTTTGGCCCGGTAGAACAAATCAATCTCTTCCATATACATGAAGATGTTTTCGTCAAACCCCCCCAACGTTTCCAGGCAGGCTTTTTTCGTAAGAATGCAGGCGCCCGACACCCAGTCGGTTTGAGTTTCCCGGTTGGGCGAGGCGCGGGTAAGACCCCAATAGTCTCCGCGCAGGAAAAGGTGAGCAAAGACCATCGGCAGCCGGTACATTGGTCCGCATGACGGCTGGGGAGTCCCGTCCGGATTGAGAAGGCGGCCGCCGAGAAAACCGATGTGCGTCTCGTGATGGCGGTAGTGGTCGAGCAACCGCTCGATCGCGGCGTCTTTAACGACGATGTCCGAGTTGAGAAAAAGAATGTAATCACCCGTTGCCAGCTTGGTTCCCAGATTGTTGGCTTTGGCAAAGCCGAGATTGTCTTGATTAGCAACGATTTTCCAGCTTAAATGAGGCTGGTGGTGCTGGCTGGTCCACGCGCGGATGGCCTCAACGCTGTTGTCTCCGGAGCGATTGTCTACGACAATCACCTCAGCATGAATTGTCCTAATCGAGCGGAAAATTGATTCAAGGCAGTTGAGGGTAATCGCTCGGGTATTATAGGAAGGAATAATAATGGTCAGGTCGGGTTTAATCATAAAAAACGGGTGGCTGGAGGGAGAATCGAACTCCCGACCTAACGCTTATGAAACGTGTGCTCTACCGCTGAGCTATCCAGCCAGGTTATGGTTGGCAAAAACTATATTATATTATATACTTAAATCAATTACTATTTCCCTACGTCTATGCAATCATCTGATCATCCTGGTTTATTGCCCGACATCAATGGCGCCGTCTCGGTGCAGAATTACCAGCCTAAGCCGCAGATTGACGGTGTCAAGGTGGTCGATTTTAAGAGGTTTAGCGGTGAAGACGGGACGTTTGAGGAGATGGTGCGGGTTGATGAAACGGGAAAGCTACGGCTTTTCCCCGACTTTCAGCTCAAACAGATTAACCGTTCCCGGTTGCTGGCCGGCGCGATTAAGGCCTGGCACCTCCATTTTCGCCAGGAAGACATCTGGTATGTGCCGCCGGAAGACCACATGCTGCTTGGTCTTTGGGACGTGCGCGCCGACTCGCCCACCAAAAACCTGAAGATGCGCATTGTCATGGGAGCCGGGCGGTCACAATGGGTCTATATCCCGCGCGGCGTGGCTCACGGCGTGGCCAATCTTAACCATCGCCCGGGTACCGTCGTCTACCTGGTGAATCAGTACTATGATCTTAACCATCCCGACGAAGAGCGGTTGTCTTGGAATCAGGCGGGGCAAGAGTTTTGGCAGGCGGAAAGGGGATAAGGCGCTTCATTTCCAGTCAGGCTGGTAGTACTGCTTACCGATGAGGTTTTTCGGCATATATTCCTGTTTCACCTTTTTTTTCGTGCGTTTTTCCGCCAGCCAAGGATAGCGGATATGGCCGCGGCCGTAGCCAAGCGACTCCATCACTTTGTTGGCGGCGTTGCGCAGATGCAGCGGAATCGGATCAAGGTGGTTTTCGTCGATGTCTCTGAGCGCTTGGTACAGGCCGCTGGTCGAAGCGATCGACTTTTTCGCGCTGGCCAGGTAGGTGGCGGTTTGTGCCAAAATTAGTCCGGCTTCGGGCCAGCCGATCATGTGGACCGCCTGCATGCAGGCAGTCGCCACCACCAGCGCCGTCGGTTGGGCGTTGCCGATGTCCTCACTGGCAAAAATAACCATACGGCGGGCGATGAATACCGGGTCTTCGCCGGCCTTGATCATGCGCGCCAGATAATGGAGAGCGGCATCTGGCTCACTGCCGCGCATGCTTTTGATAAAGGCGGAAATGGTGTCATAGTGCCAGTCGCCCTTTTTGTCGTAAAAAATCGCTTTGCGCTGTAGTGCCTCCTCGGCAATTTTCAGCGTCACGGTTTTGCTTAACGAGGCAGAGAGTTCGACGGCGTTGATCGCGGTGCGCGCGTCGCCATTGGCGTGTTTAATGATATGTTTAACCGCATCGTTTTCCCATTTGTGTTTAGGATAATGCTCAATTGCTCGTGTGGTAATCGTTGCAATCTCCTGGTCGCTAAGGGCATAGAGCACATAGATTTGGCTTCGGGATACCAAAGGGGCAATCACTTCAAAGCCGGGATTTTCCGTGGTGGCGCCGATCAGGGTGATGGTGCCGTCCTCGACATAGGGAAGAAAGGCGTCCTGTTGGGCCTTGTTAAACCGGTGAATCTCGTCGACAAACAGCACGGTTTGTTTCTGAAACAAACCCTGGTTGTCTTTGGCTTTGGCGATGATCTTTCGGATTTCCGCCACGCCGCCGCCGGCCACCGCCGAAAACGGGACAAACTCGGCGTTGACGTACTTGGCCACCAGACGGGCGAGGGTGGTTTTTCCGGTGCCCGGCGGTCCCCACAGCACCATGGAAACGATTTTGCCTTTTTCCAGCATCGACCGGATCGGCCGGCCTTTTCCCACCAGATGGGTTTGTCCGACAAACTCGTCAAGGCTGCGCGGCCGCAGTTGCTCGGCCAGTGGAGTGTCCATGTGCTCATTGTGGCAGATTTTTTTCAGAAGTCAAGAACATTCGTTCACCGGGTACCAGTCGGCACCCGGTCAGCACCGGGATTCAAACCAGTCGGCAACCGGAAAAATCAGGCCAGGCCCATTTTTTCCTTTACCTCTTTTATTGTAGCCGAAGCAATCTCTCGTGCCTTTAGTTTTCCGGTGCGGATTACGTCGTCGATATAGGCGGGCCGGTTTGCTATCTGTTGCCGCTTTGCCTGAAACGGTTTGAGATCGGCGTAGATCGCTTGGGCTACCGCGTCTTTTAGTTCGACGAATTTTAGGGATCCTTGGTCATATGCCTGTTGATATGATTTGAGTTGATCGGGAATAAACAGCCGCGCGTACTTGAACAACGTCTCGACGCCGGGCGTCATTTTCCCGCCGGCGGCGGTGGCCGTCGGGATCTGACGCACCTTTTTCTCAATCGTTTCATACGGGTCAGTAAGGTTGATATAACTTCCTTCTACCGACTTGCTCATTTTCCCTTCGCCCTTAAGCGACGGAACATATTCGCCCTTAGTAGCAAAACGCACTGGCTCGGGAAAATCAGTTTTGTAGGTCTGATTCATCTTGCGCGCCAGCTCCCGGGCCACTTCCAGATGGGGTTCCTGGTCAATTCCCACCGGTACTAAGCCGGCTTTGTAAACCAGGATATCGGCGGCCATCAGGATCGGATAATTCAACAACGCCATGGTGCTATGTTGAGGGTGTTGCTTGATTTTATCCTTAAAAGTCGGTAGGTGTTGCATCCGGGCAATCGACATCTGTGACGAGAGATAAAAAGCCAATTCAGTATGCTCGGGAACGTCCGATTGGTAGATAATGATGCTTTTATCCGGATCAAGACCGGCCGCCAAGTAGTCGACGATAATCTCCCGTTTGTTCTGAGGGAGTCTCTCTTTGTCATAAGGGGTGGTGATGGTGTGTACGTCGACAACGCAGTAGATGGTTTCGTACTGGTGCGAATTTTGTAGTTGCAGCATTCCCTTGACCGCCCCCAAATAGTTACCCAGATGCAAACGACCCGTCGCTCTGATTCCCGAAAAGACGCGTTTTTTCATATTTGTATATTATAAATGATTAATATAAACGTTTTCCACGTCTTTGTCGCCGCGGCCCGATAGGTTGACTACCACCACGTCCCGTTTTTGCATCCGTTTGGCCTGGTCGATGGCGTAGGCGACGGCGTGGGCCGACTCCAGCGCCGGAATGATGCCTTCGGTGCGCGACAGCGTCACAAAGGCCTTAACGGCCTCCTTATCCGTGGCTTGGGCCAGGTCGATGCGGCCCGTTTTCGCCAGGTAGGACAACTCCGGACCGACACCTGGGTAATCCAAACCTGATGCGGCGCTGTACGACTGGGCAATTTGGTTGTTTTCGTCCTTTAAAACCAGAGTCTTAAATCCGTGGATCACGTCGGTTTGGCCCTTAAGCAACGCCAGTCCATGTCTTTTTGTCCCGACGCCTTTACCGGCCGGTTCGACAGCAACCAGTCTGACGGCTTTATCGGGAATAAAGTCAAAGAAGGCGCCGATGGCGTTGCTGCCGCCGCCGACACAGGCAATGATCGCGTTTGGCAGTCGGCCTTCTTCTTTAATGATCTGCCGGCGGATCTCCTCGCCGATAATTTTCTGAAAGTCGCGTACCATGAGCGGATAGGGATGGGGTCCGACCGCCGAACCCAATAGATAGTGAGCATCTTGCGCCTCGCGCACATAAGCGGTTAAAGCGACGTCAACCGCATCCTTGAGCGTCCCTTGTCCTTGGCGCACCGGAATCACGCGCGCCCCGAGAATTTTCATCCGATAGACGTTGGGCGCTTGGTTTTTAATGTCCCGAGTCCCCATATAGATGTCGCAGCCCATTCCCAAATAGGCGGCGATGGTCGCGGTGGCCGTACCGTGTTGGCCGGCTCCGGTTTCGGCAATCAGCTTCGTTTTGCCCATTTTCTTGGCAATCAATCCTTGCCCGATCACGTTGTTGATTTTATGAGCGCCCGTATGGTTAAGATCTTCCCGTTTCAGATAGATTTTGGCTCCGTTGACTTTTTGCGTCAGTTTTTCCGCGCAATATAACAGGCTGGGCCGGTTGGCATAGGTACGATAAAGGCGTTTAAGCTCCTGTTGAAAACCGCGATCGTGCTTTAGTTTGAGATAGACCTGGGTCAAACGCAATAAATGCGGCTCAAGCCCCGGCGGAACAAACCGGCCGCCGAATGCGCCGAAATAACCGTTTTTGTTAGGAAAGTGATAGG
>JAMCST010000005.1 GCA_023380935.1 Patescibacteria group bacterium | reverse complement strand
CAGCTTCTGAGCAATATGCATCTTTGGGACCCCTTGCTCGTAGAGTTCCCGGGCCAAAACAATCTGTGTTTGATTTATCATGTCCATAACTATATATGGACTGTCGGATATTTACGAGGAGAATGCGGCAGGGGGGGCGTCAGTTGGGGTAGTGGCAACGTTTGTACTTTTTGCCGCTGCCGCACCAGCAAGGATCATTACGATTCGGTTTAACCTTGTTTTCCCCGGGTAAAATTATCTTGAAACCCAGATTCCCGTCAGCGGCTGGGTTTGCCAGCGCCGGTTTGGGCGACGGAGAAACCGGGGCAGCCGCTTGGGGCGGCGGTGTGGTAAACGGATTGACCGCCGAGGCGGACTTAAAGGTCGCCGCGTCTGTTTTGGTTGACGTCAGCAGCCGTTTTTCCAGATCAGACTCCGGCGTCTTTACCTCGATCTCCATCTTGAACAACCGGCGGGTAGATTCAAAATTAATGTTACCGATCAACCGCTCAAACATGGTAAAGGCCTCATTTTTATAAGCGACCAGCGGGTCGATCTGGGCATAGCCGCGCAGATTAATGCCTTCGCGCAGATCTTCGATGGCGGTCAAATGATCGGTCCAGTGTTTGTCAATGGTGGACAAAAACACAAAACTGACTAATCGCATCCAAACCTCGTTTCCGATCTTATGGGCGCGCCCTTCATACTCTTCCTTGACCAGTTGTTTCAGGGAACGATCAATGCCCTCGATGTCGCGTTTACCGGCCAGCTGCCTAATCAGATCCGCTTCCACCGGAAGAATCAGATTGGCTTCCTTGATGAACCGATCGACCGTTTGCAGGTCGCCGGCGTCTTCCTGGGCAAAGGACTGATTCACCAGTTCCTCGATCTCTTCGTTAAAGACCGTAAATACCGCCTGTTTAAACTCTTCGGGCCGGGCATCGGAAAGCAGCATCTTCATACGCAAGCTGTAAAGAATGCTGCGCTGCTTGTTCAGCACGTCGTCATAATCGACCAGGTGTTTGCGGATGTCAAAATTGTAGCCCTCGACTTTGACCTGGGCCTGCTCGATCGCCCTGGACACCATGCCGTGCGTGAGCGGCTGGTCTTCGGGGAATTTAAGAAAGTCCATGATTTTGGCAATCTGTTCGCCGCCGAAGATGCGCATCAGGTCGTCTTCAAGCGAGACGTAAAACCGGGTGTCGCCGGGATCTCCCTGGCGGCCGGCTCTTCCGCGCAGCTGGTTGTCGATCCGGCGCGACTCGTGGCGTTCGGTACCGATAACATACAACCCGCCCAGATCCACTACTTCATCGTGTTTTTTTTGCCAGGCTTGTTTGTCTTTTTTAAGCGCGGCCGCCGACGCCTTGACTTTCGACTCCTCCGGCGGTTGCCCACCCAAGATAATATCCACTCCCCGACCGGCCATGTTGGTGGCAATCGTCACCGCCCCCTTTTCCCCGGCCCGGGCAATAATCTGGGCTTCTTTGAGATGGTTCTTGGCGTTAAGCACTTCATGGGGAACGCCTTTTTGTTTTAGCAGATTTGACAGGTGTTCGTTCTTTTCGATCGACGAGGTTCCCACCAACACCGGCCGACCCTTTTGGTAGTTGGCCGCGATGTCGTTAACTACGGCGTTGAACTTGGCCCGTTCGGTTTTGTAGATCATGTCCGGAGAGTCGCGCCGGATCATCTTGCGGTGGGTGGGCAACACCACCACATCGGTATGATAGATTTTATGGAACTCTTCGGCCTCGGTGGCCGCGGTTCCGGTCATCCCCGCCAGTTTTTCGTACATGCGGAAGTAGTTCTGGAGGGAAATGGTTGCCAGCGTCCTGGACTCGCGCTGAATGGAAACGTTCTCCTTGGCCTCGATGGCCTGATGGATTCCCTCGGAAAACCGCCGGCCGGACAACAATCGACCGGTAAACTCGTCAACGATCACCACCTCGCCGTCACGAATAATATATTCCTTATTATTCTTGAACAGCGCCGCGGCCTTCAGGGCGGCTTCGATATGAAACAGGGTGTCAAAATCCTTTTCGTAGATGTTGCTGACGTTAAGCATCTTTTCCACCTTGGCGATCCCCGCCTCGGTCAGGTTGGCGGTGCGGGTTTTTTCATCGATGACGTAGTCGGTCTGCGATTCCAGCCGTCTAACCAGTTGGGCATAGCGGTAATACTTGGAAGTGTCTTCGTCATTGGGAGCCGAGATGATGTGCGGAGTACGTGCCTCGTCGATCAATACCGAGTCGGCCTCGTCGATGATCGCAAAATAAAATCCGCGCTGCACCAACTCCGAACGGTGGTTGACCATGTTATCGCGCAGATAGTCAAAGCCGAACTCACTGTTGATGCCGTAGATGACGTCGGCCGCATAGGCTTCTTTTCTGGTGATCGGCCGCAGGTGCACCAGACGCCAATCCTGCGCCTGACTGTCGCGATACTGCGGATCGTAGATGTAAGAAGCGTCGGCAATCACGGTGCTCACCGTAATTCCCAGCCGATCAAACACCGGCCCCATCCAGCCGGTACCGATGCGCGCCAGGTAGTCGTTTACCGTCACGAGATGGACGGCCTTGCCGGTCAAGGTATTGAGGTACATCGCGGCCGTCGCCGAGAGGGTTTTCCCTTCTCCGGTTTTCTGCTCGGCCACCTTGCCTTCGTGCAGGACAATACCGGCCATCAGTTGTACCGCATAATGGCGTTGCCCCAGGGCCCGCCAGGCTGCCTCCCGCACCAAAGCAAAACTCCACGGCAAAATTTCGTCCAAGCCGCGCTTCTTTTCCTGAATCGTCTTTTTTAGGCTGGCAGTTTCTTTGAGAAACTCCCGATCGCTCATCCGTTTTGCCCGTTCCTCCAACCCATCGATCTCCTTGACCTTTTTTTGCAATCTGGTGATTTCTTTTTCGTTATAGTCGAAAAATTTCCTAAAGATGTTGAACATAGTACCGAGCGGTTACTTGATAAAATATTCCTGGGGGATCATTAAAATTCGCCGGGCGGAGACGCGGTTTTTTTCTTTGGCGGACAGGGACGGCTGATAAACGAAATGGATGATGTCTCCCTCCTTCAGTTTGGAAAAACCGATGCGCTCCAGCGCCAGTGTCTTGATATTCACGGCATTGATTTTCGTATAGGTTTCCACGTCGACGGTAAAGTTGTCTTTTTCCGGAGTGGTGACCTTAATATAGTAATCCGTATTACTAATTTCGGTGATGCTGCCGGACTCCACCATATACGGTTGGTCAACATAGACCACGTTGGCCGTCACCGACTTGTCGCTGATCACTCCGGAGACAATGACGAAGTTGCCTTTTTTCAGATCGCTTTGTTTCAGTTCCTTTTTTTGGCCGTTGACGATCTGATAGATTTTGGTCAAGTTTCCTTCGATAAAGGCGACCGTATAGGTGTCGCCGGCATTGGCGAGTACGGTGAATTCTTGGTCTTTGATATCGGTAATGTCGCCGACCACCACATGGTTGTCGTTTTTCCGGGTCTGCGCCACGCTGCTGGCCAATTTCTCGATAAAGTTTTGGGTGGCTTTATTGATGTCGGTATCGGCCGACTGGCTCGCCGGCACCGCGCTGTCGCTGGCGTTGGTTTGCGCCCGCGTCTGAAACTGGCCACCGACCAGGAAAAACACCGCGACCAACACCACCAAAGTTTTTCTCATTGTTCGTCAAGATAATAAACTCTTAACTCTTTTTGCTGTTCGGGCAAAGTTTTGTCTTTGGGATAAACGCTGACGCGGATGACGTTTTCTCCCAGCGTCAGGGGAAAATCGACGGAAAACTGATCGGTTTTTTCGGTAAATACCAAGTCGTCAGCCGGCGACTGGATAACCACGAGCGCATCCCGGCTGGTTTTTCCCTGGATCTTTATTTTGTCGGTGCTTACCACGGCGTTGTCCTTCGGACTGGTTACTACCAGAGCCTGGCCAACTTTGTTCGGGGCGGAGCCGGTCGGACTGACCTTGTTGTCTACACTAATGGCTTTCTTGGACTGAAGGTCGCTCTGCTTGGTTTTCGTAATCATGAAAAAGGCCACCGCCAGACCGAAGCCGATTCCCAGTATCACCGCGATAATCGTTTCTTTTTTCATAGGAACTTTGATTATACACCACTCTTGGCCACCAACGTAGGGATGATATCGATTAGGTTATCAATATTATACCAATATTTATTTTTTTGAAAGAGAACATCGGCGGCTTTTTTCAGGCAATAAGAAGCGGTCACCGCCGCGACCAGGGGAGGGTTACGGGTGGAAAACGCCGCCGTCAAACCGGCCAAAACATCACCGCTGCCGCCTTTGGTCAGACCGGCATTGCCGCCCCGGATCTCAATCACGATCCGGCCGTCGCTGACAAAATCGCTTACTCCGGTCTTCAACAGAATGAGGCTACGGTACCGGCCGGCGATCTGCCGCAGCTGGTTTTTTTTCTTGTCTTTATTTTCGCTTAGCTCGACGCCAAACAAACGGGTAAATTCCTGTTGGTGCGGGGTGATGATGGCCGGACGCGACAAATCAAGCAGCCAATTTTTATCCATCATCTGCAATGCTCCCGCATCTATCACCCACTGCTTATTGGGATGGCGGTGCAACAAATAGTCGGTCAACCGATAGGTAAGTTCGCCTTCGTCTTTTAAGCGGAGGATTGAGTTCAGTGAGGCAGCGGCTTTAAGGAAAAATCGCCTCGACGATCTCATCATCCCCGGTCCGATCAATACGCTGTCGTCTTCGTCAACGTAAAGATCCAGTTCCTGCCGGGAAACCACCATGCCGTTGATGAATTTTTTTTTGAGGGACAGCAGAATCTGGTTGTTTTCTTCGGTAGAGGCATAATGCACCATATCGACAAAATGGGAGGCAATTTCCGCGGCCCAGATTGAAGCACTATGAAACAGCTGAGATCCGCCGACGATCAACAACTTGCCGTTCTGCCCCTTATGGGAATTGGGTTCTGGTAAATGCAGTCGGGACGCATAAGGGCGAATCGAGCCGGCAATGGCGGTGGTTACGACGCTGTCCGTAAATTTATCCATAGCAATGATATAATTTTACATGATGTCCATCACTACCGATCAGCTTCGAAACAAGTTCGGCGCCTTTTGGGAAAAACGGGCCCACCGCCGCGTGCCACCGGCCCCGCTTATCCCCAAAGACGACCCGACGACGCTCTTCACCAGCTCCGGGATGCAGCAACTGTTGCCTTATCTGTTGGGACAAACCCATCCGCTTGGAAAAAGATTATACAATATTCAACCCTGCCTACGCACCCAGGACATCGAAGCGGTCGGCGACAACCGCCACACCACCTTTTTCGAGATGCTCGGTAACTGGTCTCTCGGGGATTATTTTAAAAAAGACCAACTCGCCTGGTTTTGGGAATTTCTCACTAAGGACTTATCCCTTCCCAAGACAAAACTGGCAGTATCGATCTTCAAGGGCGATGCGCTCCTGCCCGCCGATGACGAATCTTACCGCGTCTGGAAACAATTGGGGATAGCCGAACCGCGCATTTTTCGCTACGACGACAACTGGTGGTCGCGCTCCGGCATGCCGGAGCAGATGCCGTCCGGTGAACCGGGCGGTCCGGACAGCGAGGTGTTTTACGAATTCACCCAGGTAAAACATGACCGGCGCTTCGGCCCCCACTGTCATCCCAACTGTGACTGCGGCCGTTTCCTGGAAATCGGCAACAGCGTTTTCATGGAGTACAAAAAACAGGCTGATGGCCGGTTCGCGGCGCTGCCGGCGAAAAACATCGACTTCGGCGGCGGACTGGAGAGGATGACGGCCGCCCTTAACAACGACCCCGACATGTTCCAAACCGCCATCTTCCGTCCGATCATCAGGGCGATTGAAGCCGAAACGCACCAGCACTATGACGATCCGCGCCAACGCGCCAACCTGCGCATTGTCGCCGACCATCTGCGCGCGGCCGTATCACTCATCCAGGCCGGCGTGCTGCCGACCAACAAGGAACAGGGATATGTGCTACGCAGACTGCTGCGCCGCTCTGCTTTAAAAATGATGCGCCTGACCGGCCGGTCCGATTACTCTCTTTCTGCCATCTATCATCAGATTAAAACCGCGCCGGTCGTCAACCAACCGCTGCCCGATCACACGGTCGGCCAAATCATCGACCAGGAGGTCGACAAATTTCGCTCCGGCCTGCAGCGCGGTCTGCGCATCATCGAAAAAATCGGCCGGATCGACGGAAAAATCGCGTTTGACCTGTACCAAAACTTCGGATTCCCTCTGGAGATGACCGAGGAGCTTTGGCAGGAAAAAGGCCAGACGATTGACAGAAAACAGTTTCAGGATGAATTCAAAAAACACAAACAGTTGTCGCGCACCGCCTCGGCCGACAAGTTTAAGGGCGGATTGGCCGACCAATCCGAGCAAACTGTCAGATATCACACGGCTACCCACCTGATCCACCAGGCGTTGTTTGACGTGTTGGGTAACGACGTACGCCAGGAGGGATCAAACATTACCGGCAGCCGGTTGCGTTTTGATTTCTACTCGCTAACCAAA
Organism: Patescibacteria group bacterium; assembly: GCA_023380935.1. Taxonomy (GTDB): domain Bacteria; phylum Patescibacteriota; class Microgenomatia; order UBA1406; family GWC2-37-13; genus UM-FILTER-34-12. Next base: position 54,906 of record JAMCST010000005.1, on the reverse strand, counting down.
CCGACCCAGGAGCAAATCGACCAAGTTCAAACCATCGTCAATGCCAAGATCAAGGCCGGCCTTCCGGTCAACCATGCCATTATGACCAAGGCCGAAGCGCTGCGCAGCGGCGCCAAGTCGTTTTTCCGCGAAAAATACCCCGACCGCGTCAAAGTCTATCGCATCGGCGACTATTCGCAAGAGCTTTGTGGCGGGCCGCACGTTACCAATACACGGCTAATCAATCGGATTACCGTCTATAAATGGGAAAAAATCGGCAGCAATCTCTACCGACTCTACGCCAGATGATCATCGAATGTCCAAGATCCGGATCAACCCACGATTATCGCCCGAAAACTGACGCCCGCGGCGTTCTTCTCCCTGCTATAATAGATGATTAATGAAAAAACCGCTGCTGGAATTTGCCGATTTCCAAAAACTCGATCTGCGGGTTGGTTTAATCAAGAACGCCGAACCGGTAACCGGGGCAAAAAAACTGATCAAGCTGACGGTTGAACTAGGCCAAGATTACGGCTGTGTGACGATTTTGTCCGGAATCAGCGCCTGGTATCGGCCGCGGCAGCTGGTCGGCAAACACGGGCTGTTTCTGGCCAACCTGCGTCCTAAAAAAATGTTCTCTCTGGAATCAGCCGGCATGATTCTGGTTTTTGACACGGCCACCCGCCCAATAATTATCCCTGTCCGTAAGGCCATCGCGCCGGGAACCACCATTAGCTAACCGGCAATTTGCGTTTGACAAAGTCCGTTTTTTCCGTTATCTTTTTGGGTATGAAAAAAACTACCAAATCTGTCCGTTCAACCGTTAGCAAAAACCAGGTCGATGCGGTAAAAATGCCCGCGCCAAAGCCAAAATCGCGACTGGCTCTGGTGGCCTTTGCCGCCGTTCTGGTGGTGGCGGTGGGTTGGCTGTTTAGGAATATTTCCAGTCAAAACGCCATGACCCGTTTCAAAGCCAATATTATTCCTGAAGTGGTAAAAAAGATTATTAACAGCCCGAGCACCAAGTTTGAAATCGGCAGCGTCAAGGACGTCAGCGGCGTCTATCAGTTTGAACTGACCTTAAAAACAGGCGCTGATCAGAAATATACTTCATACATTACTAAAGACGGGAAAATATTGTTTGTTTCCGGCATTAATACTGCCAGCCTCGGCCAGGTAAAAGGACAAAGCGCCAGCAGTCAGGCCAAAGCCATGACTTGCAACGACGTTCCCAAAACCGCCGCGCCCAAACTAACCGCGTTTGTCATGTCAAACTGTCCTTATGGCTTACAGATGCTACGGGCGATGACCCAGGCGCTTAACGAACAGCCGGCGCTCGCCAACAACTTTGACGTCAAATATATCGGCAGCATTGACAACGGCAAGATCATATCGTTGCATGGCGAACAAGAGGCTCAAGAAGACCTTAAACAGGTCTGCATCCGCGAAGAACAGCCGAGTAAATACTGGGATTATCTTGCCTGTTACATGAAAGAGGGAAAGTCTGATGAGTGCTCAACCCAGACCGGGATCGACACCACCCAACTCAATGCCTGCACCGCCGACAAAAACCGCGGTCTAGCCTATGTCCAAAAGGACTTTAATCTGGCCGATAAACTAAACATCGGCAGTTCTCCAACCCTAGTGCTTAACGACAAAACCGTCGTGTCCGAATTTGACTTTGGCGGCCGCGTACCCAATGCCCTGCAGCAGATTGTTTGCTGCGGGTCTAGCAATAAGGGTGATTATTGCAATCAAGCACTGTCAAAAAATGAAGTGGCCACTTCTTTTTCCGTGAGCGCTCAACCATCAAACCAAAACACGAACAGCAGCGCCGCCAATTGCGGCAACTAAGCGGTGACGCGTATGGGATTTGAACCCATGATTTACAGGTTGAGAACCTGTCGTCCTAGGCCGCTAGACGAACGCGCCTGACCATAATTTTATCACATTGTCTTACTAAAGATATGGACCACGGTAAACCGATCACCCAGGCCGGCAGGGATAAGTTGGAACAGGAGCTCAACGACCTTATCGCCAATAAACACCCCGCAGCGGTGGAACGGCTGCACCGGGCCCGCGGCATGGGCGACCTGAAGGAAAACAGTGAATACGCCGCGGCCAAAGAAGCGTTGTCGTTCATCGAAAACCGGATGACGGAGCTGAAAAACATCCTGGAACAGACCCGGGTGATTAACGACACCGAAATGGACATAACCACGGTCGGCGTGGGTAACCGGGTTAAGGTAACACATGGCAATATCACCGAGACGGTGGAGATCGTCGGAGAGTACGAAGCCGACCCGCTCAACAATAAACTCTCCGCCGGCTCTCCGATCGGCAAGGCGCTGCTGGGAAAGCGCGTCAACCAAACGGTCGAGATTGAGGTGCCGGCCGGCAAAACCAGTTACAAGATCGTCTCCATCGCTTAAGTTCTTAAGCCCCGTTTTAACACGCTGAACGCCCGTTCCACATCGCGGTCGGCAAAAATGATCGTCACTTCGGTATAGGTGGAAACAATCTCGATGATGTTGATATCTCTCCACGCCAGAATTTTGAGAATGAAGTAATAGGCGCCAGGAGTCGTCACGGTTTCCTTATTTAATTTAATAGTAATAGCAGATAGTTCTTGGTATTGAGAAACGATAGCGTTAGTCTCAATCACTTTAAGCAACCTTTCTTTAAGATCGCAGCTGGTAATAATGGTGGTTTCCACTACACCTTGAGTGATGGCAAAAAAGAGATTTTTTTCGTTGGCAATGGCGTGTAGTCGTGACAATTGCTCGACGCGGTTAAGGGATTTGGTGGTCAACGTCAATTCCATCAGATTGGAACGAACCAACATGTCGGGATTGGTAAACGGAAGTTTATTAACGATACCGGATCGAAGGGTTTTTTTAAAGCGCTTTAGCGCCATAATAATTGCTCCCAACTGGACTTGTTTGTAAAGGATCGCTTCTATTTTCGGTCGAAGTCTCCGCGCCAAAGCCGAATGATTAACTACTCCTTGAGCCAACAAATCAACCGTAAACGGTTCTTTGACGATTAGTTCTTCAGTTATCTGTGAAATTGTTAACATATTTGTTTGAATTTTAACATATCTATTGCCTTTTGTAAAAAATGTTTAAAGATTTGCTTTATGGAAACAGGGCGATAGAATATGCCCTATATGACACAGACGCAAGAAAGCACGCCGGGAATTGGCACGGTAGGACAGGTTGAGCTTTCCAATAATGGCACCAGACTTGTTAAGGTTTTTCCAAACATCATGAGTCATCACCAGCTGATTGATGCCGCACTTGGTTTAGCCAACGGCATGCATGACGTTCAAAGACGCGTTATTAAGGCCGTTACAACAGAACCATTCCCGCCGAATACGTTATTGCATAACGGCCCATTTACCGTCGAAGCGTCCCTTCCTTTTGAAGCCCATGGACAATCTTTAAACTGGGTGGTGTGCGGACACAACAGTGGATCACGCGCTATAGATGAACCAACCAAACATCAAAGATTCCTAGACGTTGATGCGTTTCGTAACGGAAGATTCTTCCCACAAACCGCTGCCCAGTTGTGGCAGGCCTTTCGTTCAGCCAATCCGTCGTTGGGAGACGTCTCGATAATCCAAATTTCACCCGATAACTTTGCCGATCTAAAACCAACGATAACTAATCTATATCAAGCTGCCTTTACCAGTTACCCATATGACGTGGTTAATACCATAGAGACGTCCTGCGGAAGAAGCGTTTTCGTTTGCACACTCGACTCGACCAACAGAGCGGTTGCCATTACCGGAGCGGAACTTATGACTTTGCCCTGTGGGGTGGCAATCGGTGAAATCGGTGATTCGGCCTCCCTACCCGATGTAAAATCGTCAGGGGCGTTAATGAAACGCGCGCTTTTATCAAGATTAGAACAGCTCGATCGGATACCGCATTTAGCCTTCACTGACAGTCGGATTGCGCCTGTTCTCGCGGTTAACCAACGCGCCGGTCTCTTGTTGTCTGATCATACGCTTTTACCCCGCCATACGCAGATTTCTTCCACGCTGGCACCAGGCATTACCGTTGACGTTACCGCCCCAAACGGCGCCATTTTTCAGGTTGAAGATATGACTATGACATATGCCGATCATACCAGAATCAGGCAAGTTCTAGATACCTATGGAAGAGTTAACGTCAACTGACGAATCTGTCCGAATTATACCACTCCTGTCGCAGTTCGTAGCTATTAATTCGGTTTACCCTCACGAAAAAAAAATCGCGGATTTTATCTGCCGGTTGTTTACAAAAAGAAAAATTAAGTACCGCCGACAGAAAGTGGAAAAAAACCGCTACAACATAATTGCAGAAAAAGGTAAAGGGGAAAAACTGATTGCCATATACGCCCACCTTGACACGGTGGCAAAATCTAGTCACTGGAAGACCAAACCACTAAAACTCACAGTAAAAGGAGACCGGGCTTACGGACTGGGTGCCTGGGACATGAAAGGGGGTTTGACGATTAATCTACTCACCTTTATGAGGTATAACCCTGACCATTTTAGGCTACGTCTTTATCTGTGCGTGGATGAAGAAAATATATCTCTTGGGGCGTTTAGGTTGATTGGGTCCGAGCAGGGCGCGACAGCCGACTGTGTTATTTCCACCGAACCGGCGTTTCAATATGGGAACCAAGGCATTGTGGTCGGAAGAATCGGGAGATCGGTTTTTCACGTCAACCTGTTTACCCCATCAAGACATTTCTACAAATATGAAACCGCTAAGGATATTAATCTGCTCGCTGCGTGTATTATCAAGGAGTTAACGACATATAACAAGAAGACACATTATGGGAAACAATTTATTTTTCTGAGGCACATGACGACGTTGACAAACGGGCTTTCGACTCCCCAACACAGTCTTTTGGAATTCGATGCTTCTAGTCTTCCTCCCGATACTAATCAATCTGTCCTGGAGTTTATAAAAAAAACCGCGTATAAAATGGCGCAGAGCTTTGATCGCAATATCAAAATAGAGGTCGGCTATCGATACAGGCCTACCCCTTTTTTAACCGCATACCGAACCAATTCACGCAATGCTTATCTTAATATATTGAAGAAGACCATTGGGTCGGTAACCAAACACACTGCAAAGCCGTATTTTCGTTCATCCGTCGCTGACGAAAACGTTTTTGCGTCCGAGGGTATCACTGTGCTGGGAATAGGGGCAACCGGAGGCAATGCTCATTCATCCAACGAGTGGGTATCATTATCGTCACTAAATACTCTGCTCAAGATTCTAAATCAATTCTTAAAACAATTAGATGATTGTGTATAATAAAATCTATGCCTACGTCAAAAAACATCCGTACCGAAAGATTGGAAAAACTGGAAAAGATCCGGGCACTGGGCTGGAATCCCTATCCGGCCCATTTTGAAAAAAAACAGCTGGTCGGTCAAACGCGCCAGATGGAAGGCAAAACCGTCAAAACCGCCGGTAAACTGTTTTCTTTCCGTACCCACGGCAATATCGCCTTTGCCGACCTAAAGGACGAAACCGGCAAAATTCAGCTGTTTTTCCAGAAAAAAGTGTTAGGCGAAGAGAATTACCAACATCTCAACCTGCTGGACATCGGCGATTATTTGGGCGTTGAAGGCGCGGTGACTAAAACGATTGCGGGAGAGATTTCAATCGTCCCCACCAGTTACCAACTGTTGTCAAAGGCGCTCCTGCCTCTACCCAATCAATGGTACGGCCTCAAAGACGTCGAGGCACGCTACCGGCAAAGATATCTTGACCTGTTGTTTAATCCTGAAGTGAGGGAACGGTTTAACGTCCGCACCAAGATCATCCGCGCCCTAAGAAGCTATCTGGACGATCTGGGATTTTGGGAGGTGGAAACGCCGGTGTTGCAGCCGCTGTACGGCGGCGCCAATGCCAAACCGTTTGTCACCCACCTGAACGCCCTGGGGCAAAAGATGTATTTGCGGATCGCCGACGAACTCTATCTGAAGCGCCTGATCATCGGCGGATACGAGCGGGTCTATGAGATTGCCAAGGATTTTCGCAACGAAGGCGTGGACCGTACCCATAATCCCGAGTTTACCATGATTGAGTGGTACGAGGCCTACGCCGATTATAGCCGGGTGATGGACGTCACCGAAGGACTGTTCAAACATCTGGCCAAGACGATCAATGGGAATACGCGGATGAAAATCGACGACAAGGAAATTGATCTCTCAGGTCAATGGCCACGTATTCCCATGAGCGAGATTATGAAAGACAAACTAAAGCTCAATGTGGAAAAGACTACGACTAAAGAACTGGCCGATTACTGTGGTCAGCAGAACATTGAGATGGTCGGTGGCGAAACCAAAGGCCAGTTGATCTACTTAATCTTCGAACACAAAATTCCCGAGACGTTGATTAAACCGACCTGGGTGATCGATTATCCGGTTGATGTTTCACCTCTTTCTAAAGACCACCGCAGTAAATCCGGCTGGGTAGAGCGGTTTGAGGGCTATATCGGCGGCCGGGAAATCTGCGACGGCTGGAGCGAGTTGACCGATCCCCAGATCCAGCGCCAGCGCTTCACCGCCGACCTGAAAGCAGCGAGAAAAGACCAAGAAGAGGCCCAACAAGTTGACGAAGATTTTATTACGGCCATGGAGTATGGCATGCCGCCCACCGGCGGCATCGGTATCGGCATCGACCGCCTCACCATGTTTTTCACCAATAACTGGGCGATCAAAGAAGTCATCCTTTTTCCGACGCTAAGACGGGAAGAAAAGCTTGATTTAACGGTCTAATTATCGAGAATAACCTAACCAACCAAATGTGCCAGAAAACAATACTCCAAGAGATTGTTACCGATAGGTAATATATAGATATGCATAGCGGTCAGTTGATTACACTAATCGGCAACATCGGATCGGGAAAAACCACCGCTACGCCGATCATAGCTCAAGCACTGAATGCTTCGATACTCTACGCCGACGACCTGTTCCAAACCGCCAATCCCTTTCAGCAGCATTATTTGGATGATATGTCCCGTTGGGCGTTAACCACCGAACTGTGGATGACGTTCGAAAGAACGAAATTACTGCAACGGCATCTTAAGCAAAATCCCAACCAGATAACGGTAATCGATAGCGGTCTATTAATGAGTTGGGTTTATGCCCACAGTCATTACTGCGACGGAGTGATTAACCCTCACGAATGGAAACTTTACGAAAATTTGTATCATCATTTAACCAAAGACGTTTTTTACCACTCTCACGTGGTATTTTTTTCTTACTCGATCGCCACGTTAAAAAAACGCATTAAAAAACGCGGCCGCGCTTACGAGTTGAAGTACTACAACACCGATTACCTGAATAAGATAGAAAAAGGGCTACAAGCATTAATAAAAGTGTTGCGTGGACTGAAGATTAAAGTACATGTAATCTGCGAGTCCGACATTAAGGATTTTGAAACAAATGCCAAGGACCGCCGGAGGTTAATCAGAGAGATAAAAACGCTGCCGTTGCTCCACCAGTTTTAACGCCGCTTGTTTGGCGCATTGATGGCGAAAATGCAACAGCCGGCGGCCGTAAAACTGTTCTTTCATAAATTTTTCGTTATCCGCATAAGAGAAAGTGGGTTTGACTCTGGCACTGTCCAACATCCCTAAAGTATCGGCTTCCATTAAAATGATTTCGTCTTCCGTTGCCAACGCCTCGATGTTATCATGCACCGCTACCAGATGAACAATCCGCCTAATCTGATCAGCGGTAAAGTAAGACGAACATCTGGTACGTAAAAAATGCCCGATTTTCCGGGCGCCCCGCCGCATATGCAACGCCTTTTTTTGTGTGATCTTATCCAGGCTTTCCCCCTCCTTTTCCCGAAACAAACCCGCATAGCCCCAGTCATGGGCATAGGCGGCCGTAATTAAAATTCGTTTGTAAATTTGTCCCAGACTTATTTTTTTTATCAGCCATTTGATCCAGTAAACAACCGCCACCGTATGATCGTGGTCAAACCGGCTACGCCCAAGGTAAAGTTGGGGAAGAATGGCGTCGGCGATGAGTCGCTCGGTTTGGCCAAAATCATCCATTGGGCAAGATTAATTAATGCCTTAAAACTACCGCAAACATAAACAGACCCGGTTCACCATAACAAAACAATTGTATCAATAATGTCAATTAACTGCCGTGGTTGACACCAAGCCGTCAGGAATAATGCCCTGGGCCAAGCCGTTAATTAATTTTATACAGCCTTCATCTTTCAGGTCCACTTTAATCTCTGAAGCAAAAACCGGCACCATCTCATGACTGGTCGGATCAACTTGATGCAGGCTGAAATCAACCAAGCCACCATTGATGATGGCGTTGCTTCGTAGTAATTCCAAGGTGGTTAAACCACCCGCATGCTGGGGATTGCCGTCAATCATCTCAGACAACAACTGGGGATTAATTAGTTTTCCGACGATCAGACGGCTATAATAAACCGACTCGATCCCGTTCTGATCGACCACCACGATTCCGGCAGTTGAAGCAATGGTTTCGTTACGCAAATTGGCCAACGTCTCTTTCAGCTTATTAAGATTATCCTGCTCCCCGGCGTGTTTGTTGAGGGTTAGGCCATTGACTTCCCAACCGGTATCGGTCACCACCTTAACCTTAATAGGGCTAGCGTCGTCCTCCTGTTCCGCATCGGCCAAATAATCAACCAGGCTCGCGCCTTTACGCATGGCTGTGTTAACTACGAACGGTAATCCGTTTGCATCACGACTGGCCGTAATCACGTGATTTACTCCCTCGGCCCCGGCAATCCGACGGAGCATTGTCTGATTGTCAGAGACCAAAATACCCTCGCCGGCCGCCGCCGCCCGTTTCATTGCTCCGTTGGTTACCAGCTCTACGGGACGACCGGGCTGATGGTAAACCTGTGCCGGATTCGGTCTTAGTTGTTCCATAAACCAAAAACCCGCCCTAGCCCGGCGGGAAATGCTCCATAAACGCAAAAATCCGCCCGTGGGCGGATGATCAATCGTGTTCTCTGTCGTTCCATATTCTATTGTACACGATCCCGGAAAAAAATCAAATCGATTTTAGACAAGAATCCAATGCCCTACTTAACCCGACGCAGATCAACTACATTCATAATTCCCATCGCCGCCGCCCAAATATCGCTGGCTAGATTATATTTATCAAGATCAAGCCTGGTGCTTACTGTAGTTATACCCCGTGGTTTTCTCAGATGAGCAGAAACAAACGGATCCAGATTAACCGCCCAGGTTCCATAGCCTATAACCTGATAAGGGAGACCATCAGCCAAAGGTTGAACTAATCCGTTAGCGTAAGCGTCGGCCAAATTGATAGCCGCAGCACGCTGGCCGTTATCCCGAAGCATATCAATAAACCACTGTCCCTGCCCGTCGCTGACCGCGGGAGGAACTAGATTACCTAAGTATAGTGAGGTTAAACGTGGTCTTAAATAGAAAGTATCATCTGGAGTTTTCTGTCTCACTTGCATAATATCAACTACCCCAGCTTGAGAAAAAAAAGGAATGCCGTTTTTACCATTAGCGCGCTTAAATAAACCGGAGTAAAACTGCATTAATTGAACATAACGAAAAACATCGTCATCATGCTTATTGAGGTAAAACTTCGGTTCTATGCCGTCTTTGGTTCGAAGTCCACTGGTATAACCTGTATCACTGACTTGAAGGTCTTCAGTTGGAACCGCTCCCAAATCACGTAAGCCACTAACTAAACCGGCGGCCTTCACAACCGCAATCCTTACCGGTGCTGGTAAACTCTGCCAATTCAATCCTGGTCCAGTAAAAGAGCCATCGGGTCTTTGATCAACCTCCCTATATAACCCTACTCCCAGGCGCTCGACAATAAAGTCACCTATACCGGGTTTTTTCGATGGCCGATACGGCCAAATCGGCCGATTACCCTCATCGGCTTGATAGTCCACTTCTACTCCATCAATCACCGCCGACGCCACTGTTGCGGTTAATCCTGCCTTTTCCCCCGGTACCCGCGCTACTACGGCATCTCCGGTTAAGAACGGTTGCCCTACCTCATGGGCCCACCCTATCTTAATTGGACTTCCGGTAATCAGGTGGGGTATCGATGGTAAGCTTTCGATTTTATGACTCATAAAAAAGCAAAAACCTCTGACACTAAACAGAGGTAATCATATCCTATATCAGGCTCGAATTATTAACCCTATTAAAACAAATTTGGGATAAAAATCAAGCCGCGTGCCTGTTAATTTCATATTTTGTATAATTAACCTGCTAAATACTAAAAATAATTATATGGACTATGTTAATTATCGGACTGGTCGGCCGGTTGCGCGGCGGAAAAAACGAGTCGGCACGGATCTTGGAACGTCACGGTTTTGCCCAGGTGATCATCTCGGAAATCCTTCGTGATGAATTAGAACAATACGGCCTACCCCATACTACCAGAGATGACTTTATAGAAGGGGGTATCATACTTAAAGAAACATATGGAACTGCTTACCTGATGCATCGGGCATTACAACAAGCCAAAACCACAGGAGCCAAAACGGTGGTGATCGACGGCCTCCGCCACCTGGACGAAATCGATTTTTTGTTATCGCATCAACACCTGACCTGTGACCCGGTGTCACTGCTTGGTGTTGATGCCGACGTAAACATAAGAAGAGAGCGGGCCCGACAAGGTGACAGCCGCGATACTGGCACAGAACGATTTACCCCTGATTTTGACCAGTTGGATGCTGAAGAAAATCACCATCCCAATCCGGCCGGCCCCCAACTGGACCAGTGTTTTGCTATATTGAGAGACGGGGCTGGAACAGTGATAGAAAATAACGGACCGTTGCCCGCTTTGGAAACCCAGATCACACAATATGTGCAACGATTAATGTCCGATGCCGAAGGCCGAAAAACAAGAACAGCCGAAGGCAGGTATTAATCATATGAAAACTTTATTGTTGGCCACCACCAATCAAGCCAAGTTGGGCGAACTAAGTATGGGAGTACGGGATATGTTCGCCGGCTCGGTTAAAATCGCCACCCTGAGACAGTTGGGAATCAAACAGGAACCGGAGGAAACCGGCCGCACCTTCCGGGACAACGCCCGGATCAAAGCCAAATATTACGGCGAAATCACTAAACTGCCGACGATTGCCGATGACGGAGGATTGCTTATTCCCTATTTAAACAACGAGCCGGGAGTGAAGTCACGCCGCTGGTTAGGACATGAGGCCGGCGACAGAGAGCTGATCAATCATACCCTGAAACACCTACGAGGTGTAACATGGGCTGATAGGACGGCTTATTTGCAAACATCTTTGTGTTTTTACCATCCGCAAACGGGAAAACTTAGTTACGAAACGGAAAAGATTAAAGGACACATCGCCCGAAAACCGAGCGGTCGTGCCACTGATGGTTATCCCTATCGTGCCTTATTTATCGTTGCCGCTTTCGATAAATATTACGACGAATTGACCGACAAAGAGCATTTCCAAATCAACCATCGACTGAAAGCTCTGCAGAGATTACTAAAAAAAATCGCTCCTGATTTGTTACAATTAATTCATGCTGTCTATTGAATATATCCGCGCTAATAAAAACAAAGTGGCCAACGCGGCCAAAAATAAGAACCGTAACGTCGATGTCGATAAAATTGTCGCGTTGGATGACAAGAGACGACAATTGACACGACAAAGCCAGTCGCTTCGACAGCAAAGAAATGAATTAGCCAAAAAACCATTTACCGAATCAATCCGTCAGCAAGGCAAACAAATAAAGGATGACCTTAGAAAAATCGAGAACGATTTGCTCAAGGTTGAGAACGAAATGAATCAGCTGGTCGCTTTTGTCCCCAACGTTCCCCTTGATAACGTACCCATCGGTAAAGATGCCACTGGAAACGCCGTCATTAAAACTTGGGGAGAACCAACTGTTTTTGATTTTACGCCGCTTTCGCACATTGATTTGGGCCGCAAACTTGATTTGTTCAATCTGGAACGCGGGACAAAAGTATCCGGTTTCCGCGGTTACTTCCTGAAAAATGCCGCCGCTCAGCTCCATTTGGCTCTGTTGATGTATGGATTTAACAGACTGGTTGACAAAGGATACGTCCCGATGATTGCCCCGGCTCTGGTCAAGGAGTTTGCCTTTTTCGGTTCCGGACATTTTCCTTGGAGCCAGGACGATGTCTATCAAACTAATGAACCGGGCCTGTATCTGTCCGGCACGGCCGAGGTGCCGGTGATGGCTTATTACAGTGGGGAAACGTTTGACAAAACCGCCCTTCCGAAAAAAATCGTCGCCCTGTCGCCCTGCTTTCGCAAGGAGGCGGGTTCGTACGGCAAGGATACCCACGGGCTCTACCGGGTACACGAATTCTGGAAGGTCGAACAGGTCATTATCGCCCAGCCCGACCTGGAAGAAGCCAAGCGTCTGCATCAGGAACTGCAGGAAAATACCGAAACGATGCTTCAGGAATTGGGTCTTCCTTACCGCGTTATGATGATGTGTACCGGTGAAATGGGCGAACCGCAGATTTTTAAACACGATACTGAAGTTTGGATGCCGTCGCGTCAGAGTTATGGCGAAGTCGCCTCCAACTCGATTTTAGGAGATTTCCAGTCGCGCCGACTGAAAATCAAATGCCGCCGGCCGGACGGAAAAACGGAGTTTTGCTACTCCTTGAACAATACCGCCCTGGCTTCACCCCGCCTGTTGATCGCTTTACTGGAGAATCACCAGCAGGCTGACGGCTCAATTAACCTTCCCGCGGTGCTCCACCACTATCTTGGGAAAAAAGTCATCAAGGCGCCGGAGTCGGCGACGGCGTGACGCCAAACAACGAACTGCGACAGGAAGCTTTGCTTTCCGTACCGGCGATAAAGTACTCGTTTTTGCCGAAGTAACACGGCTTTTCTACGACATCGCTCGGCTTGGCAAACCAACCGTTATTGTTTCCGTACTGCTTTAGCAGAAAACTCATTACCCGATTCCACACCGGTGCCGCACCGGTCACTCCGGACGCCAGATACTGGTTCATCGGCGTATTGTCGTTGTTCCCCACCCAGACGACCACCAAAAAGTCCGGAGTATACCCGATTGTCCAGTTGTCTTTTTTGTCGTCGGTGGTACCGGTTTTCACCGCCACTTTGTAACCGGGAATTTCCAGAGCCGAGTTGGGACCAAACTCAAACCGGCGGGCAAAGTTGTCCGAGAGGATGTCGGAAATAATGTAACTGACGCCGTCGTCTATTACCTTGACGCCGGTGGCTCGGTTTTCCCACTGGGTATTGCTCACCGGGTCAACGATCTTCAGATAACTATTCAGGTCAACCCGGTACCCTTGGTTGGCAAATACGCCGTAGGCCTTGGCCATGTCGACCATGGTCACCTCGGCGCCGCCCAGGGTCAGCGACAAACCGTAGCGTCCGCTGTCGTTCCAGGTGGAAATGCCCATTTTACGCGCCTGATTGATAAAGTTGTCCACCCCGATCGTACTCAATACCCGCACCGCCGGAATGTTGTAGGAGTTGGCCAGGGCGTAACGCAACGGAACGTCACCGTGAAACACACCGTCGTAGTTTACCGGGCGATAGACCGGACTGCCGGGAAAACTGAAGACGACCGGCGTATCGCTAAGAACCGTCGCGGCGGTATAGCCTTTTTCCAGTGCAAGCGAGTACATGACCGGTTTGATCGACGACCCCGGCTGGCGCAGCGCGGTGGTAACGTTAAACGCGCCGTTGTTCTCCGCGAAATAATCGACCGAACCGACCATCGCCAGAATTTCCCCGGTGCGCGGCCGGGTTACCAGGACGGCCCCGTTAGTCACATTCAAATAGGCAATTTTTGCCAGTTCTTCCTTGAGAATGCGTTCGGCTTCGTTCTGGATATTAAGATCCAGGGTGCTGATTACCCGGTAACCGCCCCGCTCGATGTCGCGCGATCCGAACTTCTGCTCCAACTGCGACTTCAGGTAAAACACGAAGTGAGGCGCTTTAATGGTCGACTGGAGCGGCATCACGTTCAGCGCGCTTGTCATCGCCTGCATCTGTTCGTCCTTGGTGATATAGCCCTGTTCCACCATCTTCTTCAATACTTCGTTGCGCCGGGAAATCGCCAGATCCGGATTGACGTAGGGCGAGTAGATCGACGGCGACTGGGGTAGACCGGCCAGCAGCGCCGCCTGGCTTAGAGTCAAATCCTTGGCATGAATACCGAAATAGGTTTTGGCCGCTTCCTCGACGCCGTAAGCCGAACCGCCGTAAGGCACCTGATTAAGATACATCTGGAGAATCTGATCTTTGCTGTAGATGCGTTCGGTCCAGATCGCCAGGATTACCTCTTTAATCTTACGGGTAATGGTGCGTTCCGGCGTCAGCAGGGCGCTTTTGACCAATTGTTGGGTAATGGTCGATCCACCCTGAATTTTTTTATTGACGTAGGCATCCCTGATTGCCCGCAGAATGCCGGAAGTAAGCGCCACACCCTTATGGAGATAAAAGTCCTTGTCCTCAATCGCAATGGTCGCTTGGTAAACATAGGGTGGCAGTTCGTCAATTTTGACCGGCGTCCGGTTCTCGTCGTGGTAAATTTCATAAAGCAGTTTGCCGTTACGGTCATAAAGGTGGGTGGACAACGAGTAATTGGACTTGCCGATCTCCTGGGGATTGGGAAGCGACTTGATGAACTGATACCCTTGTTCAAGCGCTACCGCCAACAAACAGATTAAGAAACCGAAAAAAAAGTAGCGGATCTTGTAAGAGATATTGTGCATAAACGCCCGTATCAGTTGGAAAGGCAGAATGGCCAGTCGCGTGAGAATCATTATCCCATATTTAAAGACAATCTTCAGATAGCGGAAAGCGATTCTAAAGGGGATCTGGGTAAATTGACCAACTAAAATTAAGAAGTCAACCAAAAACGATACCAGTTTAAGCAAATTCATCCTGCTATTTTAGCACATATTATAGGTTTCTTCAATCACGGTTGCGTCGGCAATTTGGTTAATTTTGCCCGCACCACTAACCGTTTCCAATAGGTTCCCGGCGGCACACAGGTAATCATCGTCAAATAGGAGGCGTCGTACTTTTGTTGAAGAACCGAGACCTGATCCGGATCAACCACGAACATGTCGCTCACGGCGAATTCGTAATCCAGATTGTCGCGCCTAACCACAATCAAGTCGCCTTTTTCCAACGACGGCAGGTAAGTACAGATGGTTTTGTAGTCTTTGACGTTGTACAACTGCGGCAGGGTCGAGTGACAAAAAATCACCACGTTACCGTAGTCTCCGGGCAACGAAGTGGGCAGATAATGGACCATGCTGCGTGACAGATCATTGCCTCCCACCGTCACCTTTGCCTGAGAAATGTTCAATTTGGGAATGGACAAGGTATATTCTTTTAAGGTGATTTTGCTGTTGGTGGTTTGCGGGGCCGAAGGAAACCACTGGTTGGCTGCGGTAAAATCACGCAGGTTGCTGGAGAAACCGTCGCTGCTTCCCAAGATTGATCCGGCCGCGGCCACCGCTTCGCTGGTCCGGGAGACCGGCACCGGAGACACCCGATGGCTAAAGGACAGAAGGGAAAACAATTCAAAAGAAATAATCGGATAAAAAGACCAAAACAACAACACTGCCCCAATCACCAGCATTAAGTAAGACAGGCGATTCACCAGGCGGCGCGACACCGAATTGTTTTGCTTTACGTAACAATAAACCGCCATAGTTAGTTGAGCGAATTGATCACCAGTTTAACGTTGCTGCTTCGCCACGGAGTAAAAAGATTAAGCGGTGGCGCGTCGGGCCGGATGCTTAAGGTAAATCCGGTCGCCTGGTAGTCGTTTTTAAGCAGGCTTTCCAACTGACCGCGGCTTTTCCCCAGTAGTCGCGGCTTCAAACTGGCCGCGTC
This sequence comes from Patescibacteria group bacterium, assembly GCA_023380935.1. GTDB lineage: Bacteria > Patescibacteriota > Microgenomatia > UBA1406 > GWC2-37-13 > UM-FILTER-34-12. The sequence continues at coordinate 39,019 of JAMCST010000005.1, read as the reverse complement.
AACTTCTTTCACCGCGTTGCCGCTGATTGACCAATCGATCGTAATCACGTCAGAGTTTTTTTCCGCCTGCTTGATGCGCGGATGAACCGTCTGGCTGGAGAGATGATAACCGCTACCGATCGTGTCCTTAAGTTGAGACTGGAGAAAGGAAAAAAATGCCGTTTTATCGACATAGTAATAGGTGACGACCACCTTGGCGGTAAGCGAAACGCTGTCCGCCTCCTCGCCCAATTCCTTGGAGTAATTAGTTTGGGCCAGCTTTATTTCGGTCAACGGGTCGATAATGATCTCGTTGGTGTTTGCGCTCGTTTTCAGTTTGGCCGGGTAGTCTTTTTTCGCCTTGTCCAGAACCGCCGTTTCCAGCTCGTTCAGATCCTGTTTGGCCACCGTACGCACTTCTTTTTTCGATCCGCCGGACAAGCCGGTCTCGTTAATGGCAAAGTAAAGCGACGCCGAGTAGTCACCGATACTAAACCGGGTGCCCTTAGCCAGATTGCCTTCCGCGCCGATATCCAGCGCCGTCACGTTGACCTTGGCTTTGCCCGGGGAACGCACCTGGTCATTGCTCGAAGTGTAGGTGATGGTGACGGCCGGCACCGTCACATTGTCGTCCAGGCTGAACTGAAGGTTGTTATTGGACAATGTCGTCCCTTTGGTAAACGTCTTTTCCTGGTCGTCAAAGTTATAGACGGTAACCTCCCCCTTAGCCTTGTTGCCGATCGCCTTGGTGCCGTTGGTAATTTTGGTTTGGCTGGCCGGGATCGTCAGACTTTTCGTCTGAACCGGAAGAACGCCGCCGTTGGCATCCGAGGCATAGCTGACGTCTTGATTGATGGCGCGGGTGGGAAAGAAAACCGTAACGGTGGCCGTATGGACAAACCACTCGATCAAAAAAAGCATGGCCGCAATTAAACCGATACCCGTCAAATATAACCATGACCCACCCGGGCGAATCGCCAGCCGCGGCAGACGCGGCCACGACCAGTGCCGGGCGGGTTTTTCCGGCAAAATGGGCGGCGGCGCCGTCCCCACGTCGCCACCGATAACAAATCCTAGCTTATTCGTTCCTTCTTGGGTCTCCGCTAGAGCCACGGCCGGTTGGCGCGCCTGGATTTGTTCGGAAAACACCAAACTCAGACCGGCAAAGACGTCGGCATCGGCCACAATCTCCACCCGGGGCAACTGGACAAAAACACTACTGCTCCAACGGTGGGAAACGATCAGAGCCGCCTCCTTTTCCAGGTTAACGGAGTTGTACAGGATTAGGCGCGCCGGAAGGGCAACCTCGGCTTTTAACTGATTGAAACAAAGGGTCAGGTCATCGATCAGGTTGTCGCTGCGACCGATGGTCCGATTGAGAGTTTTTTTGCCGTTTTTGACAATAAACAGGCTACAGTCGGCTTTATCAAGCTCCAGTAAAATACAGTTCAGCGACGCCCCCTCCTTTTTCTGCAAAAGCGCCAAAACCGCATCGGAAACTTCAATGTATCCCAACGGCACCAACTCCAGATTTTTCACCAACGACTTCACCGATTTAAAATAGTCGGTTTTGATCTCTCCGGTTTTGCCGTCAATGACGTTGGAGTAAAAAAAGAAGATGGTATCGTTAAGCTTGGCGTTTGTTTGTTTTTCCAGGTGAACCAACAGATTGTCGACGTCCTCGGTCAGGTTATCCCAACCGTTGGTGTAGCCGAATTTTTCCTGAGCCATCATCTCCATCCCGCCATCACGCTGGTTGAAAATGATCCCCACCCCCTGGTCTTGTTTCAAAAACAGACCTAGATACTGTTTTTGGTTTTGGGAACGCGGTTTTAACCAACCCAACCAGTTAACCATATATTAATTCTAATTGATTTTGTAACGCGCCAACACCTGATCGACGCCTTCCTTGGCGGCTTTCAACGCATCGCCGTATGCCACTCCCTGAATCGTGGCGTTAACGGCGTTCTCCAGATAACGCACGATCTCGTCGTTTAAGCCGTTATCATAGGTGCGGCTGATCACCGGCAGGCTGATAAAGGCGTCCGACTGCGCTTCGGCAATTACCGCTCCGAGAAATTCGTGTTGAGACAGGGTGCTGGCCAGGTCTACCCGGGAATAGGGTTCGCCGAAAAAACGGGTTTTTGCCTCGAGTTCATACAACTTCGTCATCTGCTCTTTTTCGACCAGATAACGCAGGAATTTCCAGGCCTCCAGCTGGTTGGGACTAAAGCGCGATACCCCTTCAACCCAGTAATTGGCCAAAGACAAGAGTTTCCCTTGCGGACCGCGCGGCACCGGTGCCGTCCTGATATCGATATCGGGATTGGCCGCCTTGATCACCATCACCTCCCAGGAAGGAGCGATGATCATCGCCACTTTTTCCTGGATAAAGGCGGTGATCGCGTTGGGCATGGTCTGATCCCAATAGTTGGTCGGGGCTTCGGCAAACCGGCGGTAAACCTCAAGGGCCTGGGCGGCTTCGGGTTGGTCCAGTTTGCGTAGGTCGCCGCCGTTCTGCGTCAGAAGCAGTCCGAAAATGTCGGAGAAATGCTCGATGTTGCTGGCCGTGCCCAAGGCGATGCCCGAGGTAATCAGGTTTTGTTGCGCGTCCCGCACCGTCAGTTTGTCGACGTCGGCCAATACGTCTTCAGTCCAGCTGGTCGGCGCCGTCTGAATGCCGGCTTTTTTAAACAGCCCCTGATTATAGATCAAAACCAGGCCGTCAACCGTCAACGGCAAACCGTAATAATGGTCGCCGATTTTTAGATCCTTTTGGTGAATGGGGTAAAAGGTTTTTTCAAACTCCTGATTGGACATCACCGTCTCCGGCAACGGGGCCAGAATAATCTGATTATTGTCTTTAAGTTCGGGCAACCAGGTGTTATGGAAACGGAAAATATCCGGGCCGTTGCCCGCTTTACTGCGGGTAATCAGTTTTTCCCGGTACTGATCCTGGGCGGACATCTTTACGTACTCAATCGTCACGTTGGGATGCTGTGTTTGATACTGGGCAATCAGAGGGTCAAATACGGCTTTGTCTTCCCACAAGCCCCAGTAAACCAGCTTGACCTTTTTTGTGTCGGCGGTATGAGTGCTGCCGCTGAGCACGAATTTGTAAATCAGGAAAAATACCACCAGAAAAACCACGATCGCCGCGCCGATGAACAAATATTGGTTTTTGTTGTCTTCGTAAACCGGCGGCAGATTGTCGGCCGGCATTTCCGGCGGCATATCGCTGGGCGTGTCTGATTGGACCTGTTCGGGATTGGTCACGTCCGGCGCCACCTCTTCGGGAGTCAGGCTGGCGTTGCGATTGTCCTCGACCGGAACGGCTTCGTAGAGGGGCCGATTGGGTAAGGTTGATTGATTTTGATCGGGATTTGTTTTATTATCATCCATAACAATATGATAACAAAAAGACAAGAAAAACACAGCCGGTTGTCTTGGTTTTTAGTCCTGGCGCTTGCCTTAGTCGCGGCGGCCGCCTCGGTCGGCTACGGTTTCTCTGTCCTTAACCTGCGTCTTAACGGCCGTTTCTACCCGCAGGTCTTCATGGATGGGCAACCGATCGGTCGCGCCACAAAAACGGCCGTTCTGGAAAGCTACCGGAGACGTTACCTTGACCTAAAAAACACCAAAATCACCGTTCTCTACCGGGACGCACCACTGGCCACTCTTTCCGCCCAGGATCTGCGTCTGCGTTCCGATTATCAAACGGTGACAGAGACGGCTTATGCGATTGGGCACGGCCGGCCCCTCATCACGAGATTGGCCGAACAGATTAATAACTTCCTTCAACTGCGACGCTACCAATTTTCCACCCATATCAGCTACGATGCCGGCGTAATCCGGGAGCTGATCAGCCGGTCGGAAGACCAGTTTAATCAACCGGCCCGCAACGCGCGTTTTACCTTTGTGGACAACCGCGTCGTCAGTTTCCGCCAAGAAGAAAAAGGCGTTCGCCTGGAATCGGAAAAACTCCAGACCGATCTTGACGCCCAAATCGCTTCATTGAAACAACAGGTGAGAAGCACCACCCTTGTTTATCACGACGAACCGATCAATCCGGACATTACCCTGGCCCAGGCAAACCAGTTTGGCATCGAAACCACGATCGGCGTCGGCAAGTCCAACTTCCGTCACTCACTGCCGGAACGGGTACATAATATTATCCTGGCGGCCGCCAAATTCAACGGCATTCTTATTCCCAAGGGAGAGGTTTTTTCTTTCAACGACGCCGTCGGCGACATCTCATCGTCCACCGGCTACGAACCGGCTTATATTATCAAACAAGGCAGGACCGTACTGGGAGACGGCGGCGGAGTCTGCCAGGTGTCTACCACGTTTTTTCGTGCCGCCCTTAACAGCGGTCTGCCGATTGTCGAACGCCACGCCCACGCCTACCGCGTTTCGTATTACGAAAACGACAGTTCGCCCGGACTGGACGCGACCATCTTCGCTCCCAGCGTCGACCTGAAGGTCAAAAACAATACGCCGGCGGCCATCCTGATCCAAACCAACGTCGACCAGGTGAACACCGAACTGAGTTTTGTTTTTTACGGAAAAAGCGACGGACGCCAGGTAAAGATCTCATCGGCAACGGTTTACGACGTTCAGCCGCCGGGCGACCCGGTCTACCAGGACGACCCCACCTTGAAAAAAGGCGTGGTCAAACAAATTGATTTCGCCGCCTGGGGCGCCAAAGTGAACTTTTATTACACCGTGACGTTACCCGGAGAAAAACCGGTACGTACCCAGTTTTTTTCCGATTATCAACCTTGGCGTGCCGTCTTTCTGGTCGGGCAAGCAGAATAATATGAAAAAACAAACGGTTATTTTTGACTTTGACGGAACGCTCGCCGACACCTGGCCGATCATTAAAGGCATTATCAAAGAGCTGGCCGCTTCTTACCACTTTACCATCAGCGACACCCGCATTGAACAGCTGCGGCACCGGGACTACGCCGAAATAAGGGAAATCCTCCACCTTCCCCTCTGGCGCATCCCCGGCCTGTTGATAAAAGGACGGGCCTTGTTCGCCCAGCATATCACCCAGGTAAAACTGTTTCCTTCCCTGGTCACGGTACTGCAGGAACTGAAAAAACGCGGTGTTAAGCTGGGAATCCTCACCTCAAACGGAGCGGACAACGTCCGTGGCGTGCTGGCCAGATACGACCTGACAGCGTTTGATTTTGTCTGGAGCGCCAATAACTTGTTCGGCAAGGACCGGGCCTTGAAAAAAATTATCAGCCAGTACCGGCTTGATCCGAAAACCACCGTCTATGTTGGGGACGAGGTCCGTGACATTGAAGCGTGCCAGCGGCTAAAAATTGAGGCAGCGGCGGTCAGTTGGGGACTGCATCCGCGCCACCGGCTGATGCTCCATCACCCCACCTGGCTCATCGACCGTCCCGACGCCTTACTCCAGATCATCTGAACCAATGGGCCCGGCCCAAACGATAATGGGGATTTTTTATTCGGCGCTCGCCGATAATCTTGGCCGGCACGCCAGCCACTATCGCGTACGGAGGCACGTCCTTGGTGACCACGGCGCCGGCCGCCACCACCGCGCCCGTCCCGAGGGTGACGCCGGGCAGGATGATTGATCGCGGTCCGACAAACACGTAATCACCGATTGTTACCGGCTGGTTAACCTGGGAAAAATCCGGGTCGTTAACGTCGTGCTGGGCGTTATATATCATTACGGCCGAAGCGATGTCCACATGGCTACCGATCTTCAACGGTGCCCGGCCGTCAAGCACGATCTTCTCGCCTAAAATCGTGTCGTGTCCAATCTCTATCTGATTTGGTTGATAAAAACGGGCCCCCATATGGATGGTCGAACCGGAACCGAGTCGCAGACCGGCGAGGCGATAAAAAAAACGGCGCAGGTGGTGAAACGGCAGGTGGCCAACTCCATGGAGGATCAACAGACACAGCTCCAAATTAATCATCAGCAGCCGCGCCTTAACTTTAGTAAAAAACTGGGCGGCGGTCAGGCGATGGCCGTGACGATCGCTGACTGGGATAAGCATAGTGTAATTTAGGTCATTATATAATAAACCACCACTGTCTCTCAACTCACCCGTCGTTATCCATAGTGTAGTCACTGATAAAACGGGAGGGCATGGTTTCGACGCGGCTCCCGAAAATAAACCGACGTTGGGCGCGGGTAAGGTAAAGACGCTGTTTTGCCCGCGTCACGCCCACGTAAAACAACCGGCGTTCCTCCTCAAGTTGAAAATTGTCGTCGAGCGACCGGCTATGAGGTAACAAGCCTTCCTCCAATCCGACGACAAATACCACGGCAAACTCCAGTCCTTTAACCTGGTGCAGCGTCATCAACCGGACACCGTCATGATGACCGGTGCGTTTTTCTTTTTCAAAATACTCCGACTCGACCAACGCCACCTGTTCCAAGAATCGGCCAAGGTCGGGAAATCCCAGGGCCACCGACCGGAGTTCCTTGATATTCTCCAACCGGGCATAGTCTTCTGGATTGTGGATATCGTAAAGCTGAAGATAGCCGGTGGCGGAAAAAATTCCGTTCATTAACTCGTCGGTGGTATGTTGCTGCCAGCGGGCATGGCGGCGGCGGAAACGTAGGAAATCGCTCCAGCGGCGCTTTCCCAATTTCTGACCGCGTGCCCTGGCCACCGAATCGTTAACGTTGATCAACAATCGCAGGTAGGCCAACACATCCTTGATCTCTTTTCTTTCGTAAAAACGCGTGCCTCCGATAAGCGTATAGTTGATTCCGGCGCGCAAGAACACTTCTTCGATCAAACGGGACTGGGCGTTGGTGCGGTAGAGCACGGCGATTTCCTGGGCCGGATATTTTGACTGTAGGCGTTGGATCTCGTCGGCCACGAACAGCGCCTCTCCTTCCGCATTGCCGCTGACATGGAAAACGGGAGCCTCGCCTTGGACGTTGGTGGTAAACAACTGCAGAATCGGGTGGGTCTGATTTTTCTCAATTATCTGATGGGCAAAGTCGAGAATTTTCTGAGTGGAACGGTAATTCTGTTCCAGATAGTAGGTTTTGGTTTCGGGAAAATCCGTCTGGAACTTTTCCAGGTTGCGGATATCGGCCCCCCGCCAGGAATAGATGCTTTGGGAGAAATCGCCGACCACGGTAACGTTATGCTCCTGACCGGCCAACCAACGCACCAACTGATACTGGGCAAAGTTGGTATCCTGAAACTCGTCCACCAACAGATAACGGTACTGTCTCTGATAATAAGCCAGACTGTCGGGATGGCTGGTAAACAGGGCGACCGTCTGCATAATCAGATCGTCAAAGTCAACGGCCTGATTTTTGCCCAGTAGCCGCTGGTAACGTTGGTAAATCCTGGCGGTTCGGGCGGCTTGATAGTCGGAAAAAATCTCCTGATAACGCTCGGGGCCGATCAACATCGATTTGGCCGCGGAAATCCGATTGAGAAAATAGGCGGGAGAAAACTGGGTGACGTCCTCCTGTTTTAGGACCGACTTTATCAGGCTTTTTTGGTCGTCTTCATCATAGATCACAAATTCACGATCGACCCCGATTGCCGGACCGAATCGTCTCAGCACCATGCAGCAAAACGCATGAAAGGTGCCGCTATAACCCAAGGTTTGGTTGATCCGCGACCGCATTTCCCCGGCCGCCTTATTGGTAAAGGTAATCATGACAATCGCCCTGGGATCAATGCCGTGGTTTTTGATCAGGTGCAACACTTTATAGACCAGCACCCGCGTTTTTCCCGAGCCGGCGCCGGCCAGAATCAACGATGGGCCGTTCGCCTGTTTTACCGCCTCCTGCTGCTTACGGTTCAGCTTTTTGAATATTGCCTGATCCATAGTTTATAATGTTAACATATGCGCTATTTTATCGCTAACTGGAAGGCGGAAAAAAACCTGGAGCAATGTCTTGGCTGGATGGATGAATTCAGTCGTATCTATCATCCCGAGTCGTTCACCGATCTGGAAGTCGTCATTTGCCCGCCACTTCCCTATCTATTGACAATCAAGAACCGTTACCAGGCCCGCCTGCCACGGGTCAAATTCGGGGCCCAGGACATCTCCCGGTTTGACCGCGGCAAATATACCGGCGAGACCACTGCCGCCATGCTGGAAAAAATCGCCGACTACGTGATTATCGGACACAGCGAAAGAAGACGCTGGCTGGGAGAAACCGACGACCAAATACTCAAAAAAAGTCAACAAGCGCACCGTTACGGGATAAAAACCGTTGTGTGCCTGAGCTCCATCCATCAGGCGGTTCCTCCGGAAACCGATCTGCTGGCTTATGAACCGGTAGACGCCATCGCCTCGGGAAATAATTATCCGGTCCAGACCGTCATTGACTTCCGCTCCCAAATCAGGCTTGCGCCCACCACCGCCTTCCTTTACGGCGGCAGTGTCAATTCTGCCAATATTCAAACATACCTATCGACTGCCCAGATCGACGGATTACTGATCGGAACCGCTTCATTGCAGGGTTGCGAATTCATGGCTTGTCTTCCTAAAAAATAAAGGCGAGGAAAAATACGGTGACGGAAGCGATAAAGATAATGAGGGAGTACTGGGTCCAGCCGGTTTCGGGCAAAGCGCTCACTTTGGTGGGAGAAACAGTCAGTGACGCCGTCCCGGTCGTGGTCGGCGCCGTGACGTTTTTTGCCAGAATGATCTCGGTCGGGCTGGGCGACAGGTCTGACGCGCTACTTCCGGTTGGAGCCGCTGCACCGGTCGGTTGATTGGCCGGACTGGGACTGGGGCTGGGTTCGGTCAGGTCGGCAGTCGGCGCCGCGGACGGTATCGTGGTCGGCGACGGGATGGGAACGTTGACGTTAAACGCCAGCAGGTAGGTTTTGCTGGCGGCTTTGGTCTTTTGAATGGTGGTGGCCGCCTGCTGTCCGGGTTCCTGCCTGAGCAAAACACTGGTGTACACCGCCCCCACCAGTAGTAACACCGTGGTAACCGCCAACACGATGGTAGAAACTTTCTTTTTCATGGTTAATCGCCCAACCACCCGTCTTTCACCGAATGGAGTTGGGCTTCAATGGTTAACTGCGCCGTATTAGAGGCTAACTGATAGGAACGATAATAAATGTTGCGGCCTTTGTCGTATTTAACGGTGATATTGTCGGCGGACCACTGGCTACTGTTGACCCGGATACGCGCCCGATCAATGTCCGCGTCGGGAATCGACTCGACCCCGATAATGATCTCACTGCCGGGTTGAACGGCGTTAAGCTGGTCTTTGCCTATCTCCTTCCAGTCCGGCGTATAGATCTTAACGCCTCCGGAGGCCACCTCGTGATAGACTACGGTGACGGGTGGGTTAGTGTTGCCGGAGTCGGTGCGCGCGACAAAACCGATGACCGTCACGCCGGCAAAGAAAATCGCCATCAAAAATAAGATGGAAAACAGCCAGCGCTGGCTCTGAAAGTTAATATCCACCTTTTTACTGCGATCCACCACCGTCGCGGACTGGAACCGGCCTTCCCCCCCGGGGTGACCGGCGTCAAAGCGGGGAATGCTGGGTTTTGTTTGACTTATTTTCTCACGCCGGATCAGACGGAATTCGTAGACCAGGAATCCCATCGTGATGATAAAGGCGACGATGCTGATTTTGTTTATCGATGCTAAAAACCCGATCACCTCTTCCATAATTATATTCTAACGACTGCGGCCGTTAAAAAGCAAGCAGTAATCCCGCCCCCACCACGGTCAAAGCGATGCTGCCGATGAACCACAGGTTTTGGCTGACTCCGGTAACCGGAGGCGTGGCCGATAGGCTCGGCGACACCAAGGCGATCGCGGTCGGGGTCGCGGTGACGGTAACGGCCATGGTGATGGTTGGCTGCGCCTCACCGGTCGCCTCGCCCAGCACCTGCTCCCCGCTTTTGGCAATGGTGAACTGGTGAATGACGGTAACCTCCTTACCGGCCTGGTCCTTGGTCGTTAACGTCAACCGATACTTCCCCGCAGCGATCGCCGGGGTAAACAATACCCGCCAGTCACCCTGATTGTCGGCCGTAACGCGAAAATTCTGCTGCGGCTGGGAGTTGATACTTAGCCAAACGGCCTGTCCCGACAGCGCTTTTCCCTTTAGTAACGGATGGGCCGCGGCAATCACGGCGCCGTCTTTTGGATAAATGATACTGATGGTTCCGGCCTGTTTAGGGTCGGACGCGTCGCTGACACCCAACACCTGGGCGGCGCTTAAGAAACGATAATTTTTCCCCAGCGTAATGGTCCGGTTGCTGGTGAGTAACGCCGTCACATCGGTTGTCACGCTGGCTTTCTGGCCGTCGGGACTGATAATCTCCACCGTTACCGGCGTCGTGTCGACCGAAGTCACCACCCGGTTTTTTCCCTGATCAAGCTCCACCAGATAAGTGAGGGGCATCAACCACTCGCCGGTCAACTTCGTCTGGGTGAGTAACGAACCGTACTGGTCAAATCGAAAAATCACAAAAGCGTCACTCACCGGCTGGTTATGACGATCCACCACCTTACCCAGTGTCATTTTGGGCGAAAGGTCGGTCACGGTGTTCAGCGGCGTGATAAAGTACGCCGGTGGTTGATCCGAGCTGGGCGTGCTGACCGCCCCGGAGACAATGCGATAATAGTACCGGGTCTGGGGCGTCAACTGCGACAAAGGCGCGTAATGAAACCGGTACTTACCTTTGGCTTTTGCGTCCAGATCGCGTCCGTCTCCCACCGTCGTCGTCAGACGGTCGGCCTGAGTCCCCAACCGCAGATAACCGGTGCTGGGTTGAGTGGTCTGCCAAAATACCCCGGCCGAACCCGACCCGAGGTTAACCACCTGAAAGGCCGACACGGCCGAAGTCGCCGGCGTTTTCGGCGCGGCCGGTGGTTGCGTCATGACGTAAACCAAGGCGACGACGCTTAATAGTGCCACCCCCGCCAAAATTAACGGAAAGCGCCACCGCGACCGCAGGTAGTAACGACTATAAGTCATAGAATCAAGGCTGTTTGTTTTTTAATGTTTCGATCGTTTTCGTGTCGACGTGATAACTGGGAACGGTGACCGGTTCCATCTTGAGATTGGTATAGGGAGAGTTGCTGACGTTATATACGTCGATGATCATCCAAGCAATCACCGTCAGGAAAATTCCGACCGCGATAATGAGTAATTCCTTTCTGCTCATAGGTAGAAACCCTGCAGTTGGATATCAATTTTTAAATTGGCGCCGCCGCTGGCGGCTTTAGGAGGGTTGGCAATGGTGATTTGACTGAATTTTTTTAAGCGCCGCTGGTTGAGGAGGGAGTCGATAAACGCCCGGGCGGTGGGAAAATCCGCCTCGGACTCCAAACTGACCTCGAGCGTATGCGCTTCCTTATCGGTGGAGTCGGGATATTTCAAGTTAACCTGATTAATGTCGAACTTTTTGATAATTAGTCCGGTATCGGAGGCGGACTGACGGACGTCGTTGACCACCACATTCACGTCGGGCACCGACGGGATGGCTTGCTTAATCAGATACAGATCGTCCCGTGACTTTTCCAGTTCTGTCTGGATACCGACGATGTTGGCGATGACGTTCTCGTAATTATTGTTCAGGTCGGTTAGTGCCGTTTTTTCTTTTTCCAGGTTAAAAACCAACACGACGTTGGGTTTGATAATGAAAACGAGAAAAAAGGAAAAAATCAGGAAAAAAGCGACGGTAAAGCTGTAGTCCTTGACCTTGTTGGCGAATAGCAGTTTTTTGATGTCGGATTTTCTCATGCTAGTGATACTGGTTTAGGACAAAATTGATAAAAAAACCGCCTTCGCGTTTCTGGATTTTCTTCAGCTGGATTGCACCGAAATGGGCCTCTTTGGCAATCCGGTTGGTAAACAGCTTGATCGTCATGGAGTCAACCGTCATCGCCTCAAACTCTACGCTGTCGTTATTGATAACTAATCTAGTCATGGTCATTTTTTCCGGAAACCGGCTTAGAAAATAGCTCAACATCTGCTGCGTTTTGTTTTGATCGTTGACGATATCGGCTGCCAATCTGGTTGTACGATCCACCGCTTCGGCTTCGGACATGAGCGGAGTCGAGACGCTGACGATCTCCTGCTTTTGGGACAACGAATCTTTAAGATCTACAATTTCCTGATCGATTTTAATCCGGTAAAAGAATACCCCGATGATGACCGTCTGGGTAATCACCAGGATATAGCGCAGATAATTCAACGAAAAATACACTACCTTGTCCATCAAGGTGCGTTCTTTGGCCGGAAACAGATTGATTTTGTATTTCATCCTTTTTTAGAACTACTCGCCAATTTGCCGATTTTTGACTTCAGTCGTGCGGCCTTGTTCTTGTGGATTACCTTACGTTTCGCCGCTTTATCGATGAGCGCATAGGCCCGGCGCAGTTCTTTTTTCCGATCCTTAACCAGTAGCTTTTTAAAAGCATGGAGTGATCTTTTGATCATGTTACGATGCGTGTTGTTTTTCTTGGTGCGTTTTTGGTCTTGGCGTAATTTTTTTTTGGCGGATTTAATATTCGGCATGAATCAACCCACCTCCTTTCTTAACTAACCCGTGATTAAAAAGGGAAATCTTTTTCGTACAACTTGTCACCATAGTCCCCGGTAAACTTTAGCTGCACCGTCACCTTTCCCACCACGTCATGATAGACGCAGGTTCCGGAGGAACACGTTCCCAGATCGCGTTTAATCTGATATGACGTCTCGCCGTTATCCAGGCTGATGGTCCCGATGATCCCCTGCAGTCCCTGTTGTTTGGTTTGGTAGGAGATCGAGTAATCGATGCTGGTGGTGCCAGCGGGAATCCCCTCCACGTCGACAATGACGGCGTGACGGGTATTGGCCGGTGTGACGGTTACGGTGGTTTGCGATCCTACCGTCGGGATCACCATCTCCGGCGACGGCGTGGCCGTAACCGATTCGGTCTGCGTCGCGCTGCCGCCGCCACGCAAGCGGACAACGGTTAATCCGACGACCAATATGACTGCCGCCGCGACAGAAACGATAATAATATTCTTTTTCTTCATAAATCCCGATTAGTAACTATTAATTTTTTCGTCCAGCCAGCCAGCCAGACGGTCAGCGGGTAAACGGATCTGTTTCATCGTATCCCGGTCCCTTACCGTCACCGTATGGTCGGAAAGCGTCTGATAATCAATCGTCACGCAAAACGGCGTACCAATTTCATCCTGGCGTCGATACATCTTGCCGATGTTCCCGCTGTCATCAAATTCAGTATAATGGTTTTTTTTGAGGTTGTGGTAGATAGTTTCTGCCTGCTGGCGCAATTGTTCGTCCTTTTGCAGCGGAAAAACCGCCGCTTTCACTGGAGCCAGCCCCGGCTTCAACTTCAGATAGGTACGCGGCTTGCCTTTGACCGACTCTTCGCGAAAGGCGTCGGTAACAGTAATCCCCACCAAACGCGACAGTCCAAAGGTCGGCTCGATCACGTGGGGGATGATTTTGTCACCGCTCACCGGATCGGTATACCGCAGATCCTTACCCGAATGTTTCATGTGGTTTTTCAAGTCAAAGTCGGTCCGGTATGCCAAACCGAACATTTCCATCCAACCGTACGGATAGTGGTACTCGATATCCATGGTTTTACGGGAATAATGCGAGCGTTCGTACGGTTCGTGTTCGCGCCACCGCAGTCGAGTCGGGTCTATCCCCAACCCCAAAACAAAATCCCACATCTGCTTTTGCCAATATTCATAGGTGACGGTCCACTGGTCGGGTCGAATGAAGTACTCAAACTCCATCAGATCAAACTCCAGCGTCCGGTGCACCGCCCTCCCCATCGTAATTTCGTTGCGAAAGGCCTTTCCCTGCTGGGCGATACCAAAAGGCAGACGCACCCGCATCGTGTCCACGACGTTACGGAAGTTGAGGAAAATTCCCTGGGCAATCTCGCCGCGCAGATAGGCCAAAGACCGGTCGCCCTCAATAATCCCCACCTGGGTAGTGAAAAGCAGGTTGAACCGGCGTACCTCGGTTAGATCGGTGCTGCCGCATTTTTCGCAGTGCAGGTGATGGTCGCGAATGATCTTGGTCAGCGCCTGCGGCGTCAGACCTTCGACTTTTTTCCCCGGCAGCTGCGCCTCAATCAGATGATCGGCCCGGGTACGGTTACGGCAGTGACGACAATCCACCAGGGCGTCGTTGAAGCCGCTGACGTGTCCCGATGCCTTCCAAACCGCCGGATTCTGGAGAATGGCCGCGTCAATTCCTACCATGTCGTCGCGGTCAAGTACGAACTTTTTCCACCACCGGTCACGCAGATTGTGTTTCAACAGCGTACCGTAATGACCAAAGTCCCAACAGTTGGCCATTCCTCCGTAAATTTCCGACGACGGATAAAAATACCCACGCCTTTTACATAGGGCAACGATCTTGTCCATATTTTTATTATTATATACTACTTACGGGGATTTTTTCGCCGATGATTAGCTCAAAATTACCGATTAATTTGGGGAAAGACAGACGGGCGTCGCCGTAGCCGAGTTCTCTTTTGATCAGGTTGAGCGCCCCGGTCAATGTCGCCAGATCTTGTTCCGCCGAACCTCCGGACAAGGCAACGAAGGTTTTTAAAACTACCTGATATATTTTCGGTTCGGGCTGATCTTCGGCAAGCACGCGGTCGAGGATAAACAGAAGCAGATAAAGCCGGTTGGTCTTGGCGCTGGAGCGTTTGATCCGGTAAAACGAGGAGACCAGCGCCGTGTCGCGCAGATAATAGGATTGGGCACGCTTTTGCAATCCGAGCCGAACCAGATTGCCGGTCTGCATATGCGAGAGCCGGCGGCTGGTAATCTTCCTGATCCCTTTGGCCAACAGACGCAGTTTACCGAACGGCTCGCTGAATACCGTGATCACCTGATCCTGGTTTAACAACGACCGGTGTTTCAACACGATTGCCTGGGTATGCAGAAAAGCGGACATCGGGTGGGTATCAATGAATAACGGCTTTATTGGGCTCGACCGCGGGCTGGTCGAGGATATAGAGGTCTTCGTGAAAGCTATTTTGGCCAACCAACTGTGCCCGGCCCTGGAGAATCGTTTCGTAGGGACGGCAGTAGGAACAACCGTTTTCGTGCGGACATTTGAAACGACTGAGCTGACGGGCTAATTTTATTTTTTTCGCCGTCTCGATTAAAGCGGCGGTGGTGCGGTCAACCTCGGGTAAGGGCTGCTCCTGCGGACCGATATCTTTTTCCAGATACCAGTAGCTGACGCGGCTGACCGGCCGGCGCTGGCAATGGCTGACTAATAAATAGTAAATCGCCAACTGCTGCGAATCGGCTTCTTCCTGGTGGCGGCCGGTTTTGAAGTCGATCACGCCGACGCTGTCGGTGGTCTCCAGGTATTCAAGCCAGTCGATCTTTCCGCATAAAATAATATTGTCCTTTTCCGATAGCCAATAATACGGTAGGTCGCGATTAATCTTGACGGTCAGATGCGCCAGCGGACCGGGTTGTTTCATCAAACGCAGCAGCATCGCCTGGGCGCGGTGTTTGTACTGTTGCTCGCTGGCCGCGTCGGTAAAACCACCGCGCTTGCCGGCCACCGTTTTCCATACCTGATCCAGTCGCGCCACCAGACTTTCCTTAAAACGCTCCTCCACCGGTTTTTGCGAGATGACTTCGATCACTTCGTGCACCGCCTGTCCCAAGGACAACGGCGGGGCAGTGATCTTGATCTTGTGGCCGGTGATTTTGTCACGATAGAGGTTCTTTAAATAATATGCACGCGGACAACGGAGAAAGTCCGTCAGTGACGTATGCGATACCCAAACGGCCGAGTACCTGTCTTTCACCATAGACCTACTTGATCTCCTTATCTTTATCTAAAACGCCGTCGTACATGGTTTTGTCGTTGAACTTTACCTTGAGCTTGTCGGCGTCGGTTCCCGGTTGTTTTTGGATCAGGATCCGGTAGTGTTGGGCGTCGATGCTCGCCGGCAGTCGGTAACGCACCACCACCTTGGCCGTTCCCTGCGGATAAACCATCAAAAAGCCGGAAAAAACGGTTTTACCCAGCTCGTTATAGGTGGCGACTTTCATCTCCGAACCCTTGAAGTCAATCAGCTGGGAACCCTGGGGAACGTAAAATCTGATCCAGTTGCGCAGCGGCGCGTTCAAACAGAGCCCGCCGCGCTCCAGATTGCAGTCCGAGGCCGGATAGGGATTGCGGAACTCGATGGTTACTTCTTTTTCAATCGCGTTGCCGACGGTCTTGGCATTGGATTCGATCGCCTGGGACACGAACAGGTTGGATTTGGCCCCGGCGAAGTTAACGTTATTGATATGGAGATAGTCGCCGCCGGTGTATGGGCGGATCCGGCCGGCATAATTCAGTTTTTCAATCGACTGCTGGATCTGGGAATCAACAAAATAGAGCAGGATGTGTTTTTCTTCAAGATTTTGGAACATCGTCTGCACCAGCGCGCCCCAGTATTTGGAAGGGGAAAAACCGATGGCCTTATAAAATAATGAATACATCAGATCGCCCAAAATACCTTTGCGGTCTTCTTTGATGTAACCCACCGGCCGATCGATCTCGTCCAGCAGCGTGTAAATCACCTGGGGGCAGTTGCAGCGTTTGTCAATGTCCGCGGAAAAACGGACGCCCCTTACCTCGGTGTCGCCGAAGATCTTCAACATGTCCACCAGCACCTTGGTGTCCAGGGCAATAATTCCGTCGTAATCCTCCTTGACGCTGCTTTTATCGTATAGCGAATTAAACAGCTTGACCGACTGGACAAAGTCCGGCGACAGATTGCTGTCGCGGATATAAAAACGGCTGACGCCCTTGTGGTAGGTCAATATTTCCTGCGGAGCGACGGGATGGGAAGCGATCGAGTCGTCCAAACTGTAGATGTCCTTTGACCGTTCTACCCTCATTTTGCCGTCCTTGATGCGAAACAGTGCGTAGGCGGTAAGAAAGCCGCCGGTCGCCCGCTCCTCTTTATCGTTTTGGAATAACACCAAATAGGTCTTCTCCTTGTTCTTGCCAAAGATTTCCGGGAGTTTTTTCAGCAACGGCTTGGCATCAACAAACAGCGTTGCCATGCCGACGAACTGTTCTTTCATGTTTTCCAACCGGCTGCGCACGGCGACGTTTCCGATTTTCTCCGGATAGCGGTTAACGTCAATGGCGTTGATCCGGTCTTCCGCCGCTTTGATATCCGCCGAGATCACGTCGATCTTTTGCAGTACTTTATCCAGGGTAAGAATGGCGGTCTGAAGACGGTCTTCGGCGGACTTGTCCACAAAGGAAACCTCGCCTTTCTTGAATCCGATCAGGTCGGCGTAGGGAGTAATCGCCACGACCGACTCCTTGACCGCTTTTACCAGGTAATCTCCGGCGATCACGCCGTTCTTAAAGTCGTTCACGTAAGGGATAAAAGACAACCAGTAAACCGACTGGGCTTCTTTTTGAAAATCACCGTAACGTTGCCCGATCACGTCGACCTGTCGATTCACCAGATCAATATTATTCTTTTTTAACACGGTTTTGAATTCCTGTACCGCCGCCATCAAAGCCACCCCCTTGGCCCTGATTCTCACATAAGGCCGATAAACTTTCAAGTACGCCGCTCCGGCCAACACTACCACAACTGCCAACACCGCCAAGATGATTTTTTTCTTCATACGCTGCCAAGTAAATTCATAATGCCCGTCTGACCCGTTACGTTCAGATTGCCCCTTTACCCGTCAACATGATAAAGGGAGTCTTAAAAATAATTTTTAGGTCTTTTACCAATGATAAATGATCGACATAGGTCGCGTCAATGGCAATCCGTTTGTCAAAGTTGATCTCTGACCGCCCCGACACCTGCCACAAACCGGTGATACCGGGCTTCACCGACAATACCTTGTTCACCAGCTTTTTGGTCTGGGGATATTGGTCCTGCTGATGATCCAGTTCGTCGGGGTAATAGGCACGCGGTCCCACCAGACTCATCTCGCCTTTTAAGACGTTGATCAGCTGGGGGACCTCATCAATCGAATGCTTGCGGAGAACTTTTCCCACCGCCGTAATCCGCGGATCTTTTTTTAGTTTATAGCTACTTTTCTTATACTGATCGTAAAGCGCCTTAAAACGCGGATCGGCCCGCAGCAAACGATGAGCATTAACCACCATCGAGCGGAACTTATACATCTTGAACTTCTTGCCGCTTTTGCCCACCCGGGCCGGCACGTCGGCGAACACCGGGCCCGGACTGTCGATTTTGATGGCCACTGCGGTAACCAGGCATAATGGAGAAAACAGGATCAACAGGAAGGCCGAAGAGAAAATGTCAATGATCCGTTTGGTATACTGCCCGTACGTCGGACCATATAATAAACTCATATTTATATCAGTTTTTCGTTTTCCGTGCCCTCGAACCCCTCAACTAATTTTTTAATTTTGGGCACCGAGTTCTTTTTGGCGATAAGAATTACGTCTTTGGTATTGACGACAATGGTTTCGTCCAGGTCGATTCCCACAATCAACTGTTTGTCCTCGTAGTTATAGATTAAAGAGTCGCGCACGTGCTCCAGATACACCTTGCCGCGGATCACGTTTTCGTACGGATGCGCCTCCAGCGCCTCTTTCAAGGCTTCCCAGGCCCCGATGTCGCTCCAACCGACGTCTTCGACGATTACCTGGGCGTCTTTTTGATCGAGGTTTTCCAGGATGGCGTTGTCAAAGGAAATCCCCTCAACCTGACCATAGTGCTTTTTGAGGAATGCCTGATAGCTGGGTTTGCCGTAATGCTCAAGGATCTTAACCGTGTTGCGGTAGATATTGGGCGCGAGCTGGGAAAATACCTTCATGATAAACTTCGGGGTTGTAACAAAATAACCCAAGTTCCAGGCATAGCTTCCGGAGCGGAAAAATTTCTTGGCCGTTGTCGCGTCCGGACGATATTTCAATCCCTTGAACTGATAAAAACTGATCCGCTGGTCTTCATGAATCCGTTTGCCAAAATGAACGTATCCGAGATTGACACTGGCATAACGTGGTTTATGACTGACAAAAACGATTTTATCCGGCGCCCGCTTCACGTATTTGCCGGCCAGTTTGAGAATTTTTCTAAACAAGGCCGCTTGTTTTACCAGGTGATCGCTCCAGAGGATGGCAATTGGTTCATGGGGGAACTGACGGTGAATGACGCCGACCGCCAAGGCGATGGCCGGCCCGACGTCTTTCTTCTCCGGTTCCATAATGATGTTGTCTTTGGGAATGAGCGGAAGCTGTTCGCGAATCGTTTTTTCGTAAGCAATATTGGTGGAAATGTAGATGTTTTTGTACTCAAAATCCGGGCGTAGGCGCTCCACGGCCAACTGTAAAGTCGATTTGTCTCCGACTAGTTTGTCGAACTGCTTCGGCGTCTTCTTTCTGGAGAGCGGCCACAGTCGGGTGCCGGTACCGCCGGCAAAAATAATCGCTTTCATAAATAGCTGTTGGTGTTAACAATCAGTAATGACGACTGTCGCATAACTGATAAACCCTGGCTTTAAATCTGTCCAGATCGTACGGGTCAAAACCGGTTCCTCTGGTTGTCCTAAGCCATTTTTTCAGATCTGTCTTAATTTTATCATATTTTTCTAAAGCTTGTCTTAAACTCGTCGGGGTTTGTTCTTTGAAGAAAATGCCGGTCTGCCCATCGGCGACTGTCTCGCTGGCGCCGCCCCGGCCGTAGGCAATTACCGGACAGCCAAACCAACGCGCTTCCAAGGCCACATAACCGAAATCTTCTTCCTGGGGCATGACAAGCGCCTGAGCGTTGGCATAGAGTTGCGTCAGTTTCTGGTCGGTGATACCCGATAGGAATTGGATATTGGGTCCGGCTAGTTGCTTTAATCTGCCTAGTTGGGTTCCTGTACCAACAATAATCAATCGCCAACCCAACCGATTAAAGACGGCAACCGCAAGATCAATCCGCTTATATGGCTCCAGTCGCGAAACTACCAGGTAATATTCCTGTTCCCTGGCTTTAGACTCCGAATTTCCGTTCCGAACGCTTCGCCAGTAACCGCGATCAAATCCCGGATACACCACCGGTGCTTCTCGGCCATAATACTTTTTGCAGCGGTCGGCCACGGTGCGCGAAATGGCCACGATTTTGTCCGGCCGTTGCGCGGCAACGTAATCCCAACGCTGCAACGCCTGAAGATACGGACGACCGATCCGTCTCTGCCAATTGGTCAGATATTGTTCCGGATAAAGCCAGAGATAACGGGTCGGCGTCAACAGATAGCAAAGATGGAAAGTGTCAGGCTTGGTAATGACTGATTTGGCAAATGACGAGGTCACCGAGATTACCAAATCGTACCCGGAAAAATTAAATGACTCAAAAACATAGGGATAAAGAGGTAAAGACAAGCTTCGACTTTTTTTGATGAAATCCGGCAGGTTTTGCAGAAATGAGGTTCTTATTCGCCAATCTTTTGCCCAACCGGCCCGGTCAAAATCAACATAAGAAGTGTAAAAATCGGCGGCGGGGAACATGTTGCGAAGATGCAAAAGTACCCGCTCCACCCCACCCCAACTGTCGATCCAGTCGTAAACAATCGCGGTTTTTTTAGTCGGCATGTACTTATTTTACCGCATAAAAATTTCCCTTGCTTCGACTGATTTTCACTATACGTAAATATTTTCAGTTAATTAATTAACTGAAAATATTAATAATGATTAATGTCGTTGTTTTTATTTGTAAACAAAAAAACGCAGGTAGGGGACTTGTGGCCTTTGTCATGATTGTTTGGCTGAGCGTTGTCTTGCCTGACGATTATCCACGCGCCTGAGGGTTTCCGAAAGGATTTTTTTGCGCAGGCGCAGGGTTTGCGGCGTCACCTCCAACAACTCGTCGTCGGCGATAAAGTCAAGACACTGCTCTAGGCTAAGCTTGGTGGCCGGCGTCAACGGGACGGATACGCCTTCGCCAGCCGACCGGTTGTTGGTCAGTTGCTTGGCTTTACAAACATTTACCTCGATATCCCGATCGCGGTTGGAAACACCAACC
Source organism: Patescibacteria group bacterium (assembly GCA_023380935.1). Taxonomy (GTDB): domain Bacteria; phylum Patescibacteriota; class Microgenomatia; order UBA1406; family GWC2-37-13; genus UM-FILTER-34-12. The sequence goes on along the minus strand of JAMCST010000005.1, from coordinate 18,029 downwards.
ACCATGCCCCCATAAATTGCCTCACCCACGCCAACAAACAACGTTCCCCGCTCTTGGGCATTGACCAAACCATAGGTTAAAGCGGTCCCGGATTTCGTCGCCACCAACGCCCCGTTTCTTGGCGTCTCCATCCGCACCCCAACCGGACGGTAACCCAGTAAGTAAGAACTCATTGCCGCGGTTCCCCGCGTCTTGGTCAGCAGGACGCTGCGAATTCCCAACAAGTTGCGGCTGGAAATCTGGTAGGTTAACCGGAGATTGTTATGACGATCCTCAATCATATTCTGCAAGATGGCTTTCCGCTTGCCCATCTCTTCGCTTACGGCTCCAAGATGGTCACGCTCCACCTCAATGGTCGCTTCTTCATAGGGCTCGCAGTGCTGGCCGGCGATGGATTTATAGATTACGTGCGGCTTGGAGATCTCCATCTCAAATCCCTCCCGCCTCATCGTCTCGATGAGAATGGCGAGGTGAAGTTCGCCCCGGCCGTGAACGACAAAGTTCACACCGTCTTTATCCGGTTCAATCCGCAGACCAAGATTGGTTTCTTTTTCCCGCTGCAACCGTTCCTTGATCTGACGCGAGGTGCAGTATTTGCCCTCGCGACCGGAAAACGGACCGGTATTGGGCCCGATGGTTACCTTAATGGTCGGTTCGGCCACGACGATTTTCGGCAGACTGTCGGGAGACCGGGGATCGGTGACGGTCTGGCCGATCGTCAGTTCGGGAATCCCGGCGATGGCGACAATGTCTCCGGCCGTTACCCGGTCGGTCTCCTGTTTCCCTAAACCGGCAAAAGTATAGAGTTTTTGCACCCGGTACTGGCCCAACGGGCGGCCCGCCTCCACCAACGCCACCGTGTCTCCCCGCCCCAGACTGCCGCGCGTCACCTTGCCGATACAGAGTTTTCCGACGTAGTCGTCCCGATCCAAGGTAGAAATGAGCATCTGGAACGGTTTTTCCTCGGCGACGGCCGCGTCGGGCACGTCTTTAAGAATGGTGTCCAGTAACGGCGTGAGATTACCGGCGAGCGCCGGGGCATAAGATGAGGGTCGTTGATAAAACGCCTTACCATCCCGTCCCACCGCATACAGCGTCGTAAACTGCAGGGCGGTGGCGTCGTCCGCCAATTCGAGAAACAGATTTTCCACCTGATGGAGTACCTCCAGCGGGCGGGCGTCTTTTTTGTCGATTTTGTTAATTACCAGAATAATCTTCAATCCGTTCTCCAAGGCCTTTTTCAGCACAAACTTCGTCTGCGGCAACGGCCCCTCGGCGGCATCAACCAACAAAATTGCCCCGCTGGCCATATTGATGGTACGCTCCACCTCGCCGCCGAAATCGGCATGACCGGGTGTGTCGATGATGTTGATTTTCGTATCCCGATAGTAAATCGCCGTGTTTTTGGCCAATATGGTAATCCCCTTTTCTTTTTCCAGATCGCTGGAGTCCATGATTAAGGTCTCCCGCATCTCCTTCTGATTCTCCCGGAAGGTGTGAGTTTGCTTCAACAACGCATCCACCAAGGTGGTTTTACCGTGGTCGACATGGGCAATAATGGCAATATTACGAATTTCCATCGTCGTTAGATAATTAAAGCAATGAAAAAGGCGGACCGAGCGAGTGAATAAGACCAAATTGACCGTCACCGTCTCCCTGATTGCAAGATGCAATTATACCAAAAACCGAGGATAATTACTGTGTGATAATCCGCACCGCAGTGATGGTAACCGGACGCACCGGTTTTGACATTTCTCCACCGGCACCCGCCTCCACCGGCGCGTTGGCGATCTGATCAACCACCTCCATGCCCTGGACGACTCGTCCGAAGATGACGTAGTTCTTCGGGAGTTCCTGATCCTGCTGCATGATAAAAAACTGGCTGCCGTTGGTGTCGGGACCGGCATTGGCCATCGCCACCGTTCCTCGTTGATAATCGCCGGAAAACGGTTCATCGGCAAAATGGTAGCCAGGGCCGCCGGTGCCGTCTCCGTTTGGATCGCCACCTTGGATCATAAAACCTTTAATTACCCGATGAAAAATCGTCCCGCTATAGAATTTTCTTTGCGCCAGAAACACAAAGTTGTTGACGGTAACCGGTGTGGCTTTGGCATTAAGCTCAATCACAATCTTCCCGGCACTGGTTTCAAGAACGGCTTGATAGAGTTTATTTTGATCGATCACCATGGGTGGTGGAGCGGCAATGGTAGCCGACACACCGGCCTGTGTCAATGCCTTGGTTAATGTGGTTTCGGTCACAACCGCGGTCCTCCCGCTTCGGTTAATCATCACCACCAACAAAACTATCCCTATTACGACCGCGACAATAATTACCACTGGTCGGTTTTTCATCGTTACGGATTAAACTTATTTTTCTTTTTCAGACGGAAGGCAGGAACGATCTGTAATACTTCTCCTTCGCCGTTTTCGATTGTGGTGGCTCCGGAGACGCGCTGGTATTCGGACAGGTAATCGGACAGTGCTTCCTGCGCCGCCTTGATCTCGGCGCGGACCTGCTGGATTTTAGCCTGGAGCGCCTCGGTCTCCGTCTTTTTCATTAGATTCTGTTTGATGGCGGTTCTTTCCCGGGTTACCGCTTTGACTTTGTCTTCTTTTTCCGCATAGACGGCATCGTTTTTAAAAACGTCATTATACTGTTGACGCTGCATTTTTAAATCGCTGCGCAACTTGTCCAGATCAACTAAGTAACGTTGAATAATGGTGGTTAAATCGATCACCGAACTGGCTTTGGTCACGTCGCTCATGATCACAATGTTTTGAATTTATAACCATTGGACAAAATCGCACCCAACCGCGGTGCGCGTTTGTCTGTCCCAGGTGTTGGTGGAACACTTTTTCAGACGTTTGCCACCGGCCGTCGTCATCAACACCAGCGGGGCACCACATTTGGGGCAGGCTTCTTTTTCCAGCGGCTCCACCGTCGCCTTTAACCAGGCAAAATAATCGCAGCCGCTGGAAGTCTTGGTGGCGGGATCCCATTTGTTAGTAGAACAACGCTTCATTTTCCGTCCGAAACGCGTCGTCACCAGCAAAAGGGCGCTGCCGCATTTGGGACATTTTTCCTCCAGCGTCTCTGGCTCGACCACCAACCATTTAACATAGTCGCAGCCATCGACGCTGCGCGTTTCTTTGTTCCATTTTCCGGCGGAACAACGTTGGAGCTGCTTTCCAGTTTTGGTCGTTTCGACTGCGCCCAACGGGCTACCGCATTTTGGGCAAACCGTTTTCTCTTCCATATAAACTTAAACAAATTGATAAAAATATCATGTAATTTACAGTAAGACAAAAAAACCCTTTTGTCAACTGGATATAATCGACAAAACCTCTTGGTAAATCTGCAGAGTCGCAACCGCCATGTCCGCAAAGGAAAACCGCTCCAGGTTTTGATAGATGACCGGACGGCGCACCCGGATCGCCTCAATCATTGGTCGCAACTCCCCGGTCTTTCCCGGATCAAAAAAACGGGACTGGTTCCCCAACAGTTCCCGGAAAACCGGAATATCCGACGCCATCACCGGCAGCCGAAAATGCATCGCCTCGACAATCGGCAAACCAAAGCCCTCGGAGCGGGAAGGATGAATCAAGGCCAAGGCGTGACGATAAGCGTAAACCAGATTGCCGAGTGAGGCGTTTTCCAGAAGAAAAATACGCTGCGTCTGGTGTTGCTGGCTGATCAGCTGACGCAGCCGGAAGGAAAAGTGATCCGGCGGTCCGATCAAGAGCAACTTAGCTTTGGTACGCGCCTGGGCAAATTCCTTGACCAACCAACCGAGGTTCTTATGTGGATAAAAATTGCCCACATATAGGAAAAAAGGCGGGGCAACCTTTGTCAACGGCGCTTCCTCGACCTGGAGCAGCTCGGAGTTTACCCCTTCGTAGACCACCGTGATCTTGTCTTTGATCGCCTCGCCGTAAACCGACACCAGCTGGGCCTTAACTGCCTGGGTCGGCGTGATTATCTTTAAGGCATGCCCCACCTGGGTACGCAGCACCGCCCGAAAGACCAGGTATTTTAGCCAATAGAGAAAAGGATGTCTGGTGGAGGCGCGGCCGGTACGATAGAGTAACGGTGTCAGGTCATGGATCGTAGCGACAAAAGGGCGACGATAAAGCACCGGGTAACTGAAATAGGGAAAATGAACCAGGTCCAGCCGGTCCGCCTGGAGTTGGCGCAAAAAAACCGTCTGTTCGGCCAGACTGTGCCAGTAGCTCGTCACCGGACGAATTACCAAACCCTTGGGCAAACGCAGGCGGAACAGGTCTTTTTTTAATACGTAAATGAAATACTGGGTGCTTGAGGCTTTCGGGTCGATGTGACGCACTAGGTTTCTGATGTAGACGCCGACGCCGGTCTGAAAATACAGACGGGCGTCGATTCCGATCTTTTTCATGAGGTGAGTTTCCTTAACTCGATAATCGCCTGGACCAGGCGGTTGACCAACCACGGTCGATATCGCTCGTAATGTTTCCGGTAAAAAATTCCCATCGCGTCAAAAAACGGCGCCGGGCGAAACCCGCTCTGGTGCTTGAGATGAGTTACCTGAAAGCGGGGATAGTAGATGATCTTTAATCCCTTTTCTTTGATGCGAAAAGACAGGTCAAGATCCTCCCCGTACATGAAGAAGTCCTCGTCAAATCCTTTGAGTTCATCCATCAGCGCTTTTCTCGTCAAGAAAAAGGCGCCGCTTCCCGAATCGATCTCGTGGGCAGTGTTCAGATCCTTGCCGACCAGATGATACCCGCCACAACTGCCGCCGAGCTTCTCCAATTTGAGAAAATAACACAGTGCGTTCGTCAGGGTGGGAAAACCGCGATGACAGGCCGGATCCAGTTCCCCGTTTTCCAGACGGACGCTGACGGTCAACGCCCCCAACCGGTCGTCCCGTTTAAACATCTCCAGCAACTCCTGAAAATTGACGCGACCGCAGATAACGTCGGGGTTCAAAAAAAGCAGATAGCGCCCCCGGGCCAGTCGGATCGCCTGATTGTTGGCGCGGGGAAAGCCGCGGTTTTCCTGATTGAAGATCGCTCTGACGCCGAACCGCTCGATCACCTGTCTGGTTTTATCGCGCGAGTGGTTGTCAACGACAATAATCTCGTAGCACAACCGGGGAGAGAACTCCTTTAACGTCTGTTTGAGGGCACCGATGCAACGATCAAGCAAGGTTTCACTGTTGTAAGAAACCACCACAATGGACAGCTCGATCATACCAGTAATTATAGCAGTTGGTTTAACGCTTCGGAGATTGCTTTGCCCGTCTCGCCTTACCGCCGGTTCCCACCTTACGGCGTTCCCGCGTGCGCGGATCACGAGTCAGGAGCTTCTCTTTTTTCAACGTTGCCCGATAGCTGGCGTCAACCCGTTCCAGAGCGCGCGCCAGCCCGTGGACGATTGCCCCCAGTTGACCGACGCGGCCGCCGCCGGAAACATGAATAGAGACGGCAAAACGATCCTCGCTGTCAGTCAACGCCAGAGGATACCCATAGCGGTGTCGTTCTACCGCCGCCGGAAACACGCTGGTGATCGGTTTTTTATTCACCATGATCTCCCCTTTTTTTATCTTCTGATTACCCACCGTCACCTCATTGGTCTTGCCGACCAGGTAAAAACGCACCCGGGCCACCGCTTCTTTATGGCGACCGACTGCTTCGTAGTACTGTATATTTTTGGTTTTCTTGGCCATGAAAATAGCTAATTATTAACCGTGCTTTTCCAGCTGTTTGTGATAAGGGTGCTGGTCGTCCGCAAAAACGAACAGACGTCCCAACCGGTCTTGCCGATGTTTGTTTTTCGGCAGCATGCCCGCCACCGCCCGCCTGATTACCGTGGACGGGTTTTTTTCCATCAACCGGGCAAAACTGGTCACGCGCAAACCGGAGGGGTAACCGGAATAGTGCGTATAGGTTTTCTGCTCCGTTTTTCTTCCGGTCAGACGCACCCGTTTGGCATTGGTAACCACTACGTAATCACCGCTGTCCAAATAAGGAACAAACTGGGGCATGTGTTTTCCCTGTAACCACCGGGCGATCGAACTGGCAACCCGTCCCAGTGTTTTGCCTTGGGCATCGATTAAATGCCATTGACGGGTAATTGTACGACTCTGTATCGGTTTGGTTGCATGAGTTAAGTGCACCATATTATTGTTTAGATTTGGTAGCGGCCGCGGTGACTTCGGCGGTTTTCGCTTCGGGCGCCGCGTCAACTACCACTGGGTCTGTCCACCACAGTTTAACTAATCGGGCGCCGTCGGAAAACCGTTGCGTCAGCTTCTCCATTTTGACATAACCGCCGACCCGCTTGGTCATGACCGGTGCGACTGTTCGATACCAGCGCTCTACCAACCGGCGGTCGGAAAAATAAAACAGCAGGTCGTTTTGGTTGGCTTCGTTTTTCACTTTGATCTTCCCGACTAACTTTTCAATGATCGGCTTGACGGCCTTGGCGCGCGTTTCGGTCGTCGTAATTTTTCCGTCACGGAAAAAATTATATACCAGCCTTTTCATCAGGGCGCGTTTGGCATCCGAACCGTAATGGAATTTGATTTTCTTCATGGGGCGACAGGTTAATTATTTAAATTCCACGCCGATCTTCTTTAACTCTTCGTCGATCAGCACAATCGATTTCTTACCCAAACCCTTTAGGTCAATTAACTTGTCTCGACCGGCCTTGATCAGATCGGCTACCGTTTCGATATTTTCCCTCAACAGGGCGTTAACCACGCGTGAAGGTAGGTTAAGTTCGTCAATAATCACCTCATACAGGCGCTTGTCAGCTTCAACCCGCTGCTTGGACTGTTCCTGAATCGCGCTGTTTTCTTCCTGAGGCTGGTCTTTTCCCGACAAAACATGAGCGAAGTGCTTGGCCAAGATATTCGCGGCGTTGCGCAACGCGTCTTCGGGGGCAATACTGCCGTCGGTGGCGATCTCCAGAATCAGACGATCGTAGTTTGTCTTTCTGCCCACCCGGGCCGACTCCACCTTGAAATTGACTTTTTTTACCGGCGAAAAAAACGAGTCGACCGCGATATAATCGGTCTTGGCCTCTTTTTCTTCGGAGGCGGCATAGCCGTAACCGGTTTCTACAATCAGATCGATTTCCAGTTTTGCCTTGGCATCGGTCGTCTCGGCCACCACCAGGTCTTGATTGACGACCTTAATCTCTCCGGTGAAATCCTTGCCGGTGATTTTTTTGGCCCCTTTAACCTCCAGATGAATTTCGTACTGACCGTCGGCAGGAATCTCAAAGCGGAGCTGTTTGAGATTCAATACGATCTCCAACACCGACTCTTTCACGCCCTTGATGGTCGAGAAAAGATGGGGCGCTCCTTTAACGCGAATGTAGGAAACGGCCGCGCCCTTGATGGTCGAGATCAGGGTACGCCTGAGCGCGTTGCCATAAGTCTGTCCGAAACTGGGCAGCAGCGGCTCCAGGGTAAAACGAGTATCATGGTCACCGAGCTCGACCGTTTTGGTAAAAAACGCTGGCTCTATCATATGTTTAGTATAGAAAAATTTATATTAACGCGAAAAAAACTCGATCACCAGACGCATCTTAATCTGTTTTTCGATAAAATCGCCGTTCGGGTCACCGGTCATTCTGCCGCTGGCGGCTTTTTTTTCCAACCAGGCGGGCAACAGAACGTCTTTAGTTTCCAACGCTTTTTCCACCGCCGGAATCTTAACGCTGCTGGGCTTGGCAAAAGACAACACGTTCCCTTTTTCCAACTGATGCGACGGAACCGTCATCAGTCGATCATCAACTTTTATATGACCGTGAACGATAAGCTGGCGCGCACAGGCGCGAGTAGGGGCAAGACCGAGACGATAGACGGTATTGTCCAACCGGCGCTCCAGATATTCTGCTAGGAAAAGTGCCGTGTTACCCGGCTTTTTTATCGCTTTTGTATAATAATTTTTTAGTTGCTTGGCCGATAAGCCGAACATATAGCGCAGTTTTTGCTTTTCCCGCAGTTGTTTTCCGTAGTCTGAAACCTTACGACGTCCCCGACTACCGTGCTGTCCCGGAGCAACGTTCAATTTTTTTAACAGACGGGCCTGCGCCTTACTGCCGGCGGTTTTCAGGGCAAGGTCCATTCCCTCACGCCTGGCCAAACGATTTTTCGGACCGGTATATCTCATGATGGGTAAACCATGTGTCAATTTTTAATACTGATTGTCAAGATCGACGAATTTTTGGCGGCCGGACTCCGTTATGGGGAATCGGGGTCAGATCGACCAACTTCTCAATTTCGATACTGGAACCGCGCACCGCCCGCAATGCCGCCTCTCTGCCCGGACCGATGCCTTTGACATAAACGTCAAGTTTGCGCAACCCATGGTTTTCCATCGCCTTTTTCAGGGCACCTTCGGTGGCGGTCGTCGCTGCGTAGGGCGTCGACTTTCTTGTCCCGGCAAAACCAAACATGCCGGTGGAAGAAACCACGATCGGCTGACCGGCCTCGTCGGTAATGGTAATTAAAGTGTTGTTAAAGGTGGCGGTGATGTGAATTTTGCCTTTTTCCACCATGCGATTGGTTTTTTTTCTTTTCATGTGTGTTCAAAATTTAAGACGACTGGCTGGCGCTGGCCGCCGGCGGTTTTTGTTGTTCCATCTTTGCCCAAGCCTCTTTTTTCAGAGCGCCGACGGTCTTGCGTTTTCCGCGCTTGGTGCGCGCGTTCCGGCGTGTCCGCTGACCACGAACCGGTAAACCGTGCATATGGCGTACTCCCCGGTAAATCCCGATCTCTTTCAGACGCTTGATATTTTCGTTGACGATCTCCCGTAAATCACCCTCAACCTTGTAGTTCTTTTCGATTACCTGGCTGATCTTTCTCAACTCTTCCTCGCCCAGTTGATTCACCCGTTTGCTTTGATCAACTCCGGCCTGATCCAAAACGGTGCGCACATTGGACCAACCGATGCCGTAAACCAAAGTCAGGGCGTATGCGATCCTGGCATTATCCGGCAATACAATTCCGAGTATTCTTGCCATAGATAGTCGTCAATTTCAACCTTGACGTTGTTTGTGTTTGGGATTAGAACAAATAATATAGAGTTTGCCCTTGCGTTTGACGATCTTACATTTCGGACAGATTTTTTTGATCGACGATCTTACTTTCATATGCGATAAACAATTCTCCCCCGGTTAAGGTCATAATGCGTCATTTCCACCCTGACCCTATCGCCCGGCAGGATCTTAATATAGTTTTTACGCATCTTTCCCGATAAATATGTTAAAATTATTTTATCGGAATTATCGATACGGACCCGAAACAACGTATTGGGAAGATTTTCAATTACTTCTCCCTCAATCGTGACAACGTTATCTTTCATGAAGTTTATATTTTACCATAAACTTAAGTTAATACGATAGTATTTTTATCGGTGACGGCAATAGTTTTTTCAAAACAGGCCGAGAGACTCGAGTCGGCCGTGGCGATCGACCAGCCGTCCGGTTCATAAGCGATGGCCGCCCCGCCTTCGGCGTAAATGACTTCAATGGCCAACGCCATGCCGGCACAGATCTTATCGGTTTTGGTTAACGGACCGATCGGTTTTCCCGGAATGTACGGCTCTTCGTGCAGTTCCCGGCCAATACCGTGTCCGGTCAGTTCTTCGACAACGGCATAACCGGCGTGGTTAATCGTTTGCTCGATCGTCCGCGACACCTCACCCAGATAACTGCCCCTGGCGGCCGCCTTGATTGCCCGGCCCAGAGCGGTACGACCGGCCTCAAGAAAACGCCGCACCCGAGGGTTGGCCGGACCGATCGTAAAAGTCGTCGCATAGTCGGTATGGAATCCCCGGTAATAGCAACCGATGTCGATCGTCAACACGTCTTGGTCTTTCAACACGCGCGATCCCGGTATGGTATGGACGATCTGCTCGTTAACCGGCAGACAGGTGGCCCAGTGATAACCCTTAACCTGGGCAAATGACAAATCCGCTCCGGCCGCCCTGATTAATCTGGTGGCTTCGTCGTCCACCTGCTTGGTAGTCATCCCCCCCCTTACCCAGGGAACCAACTGTTCCACCACTCCCCGGAGAATCTTGCCGCCGGACTGCATGATCCGGATCTCCTCAGGGCGCTTTAGTTTAATCATAGGGACGGATCAGGAAAAATATATGCTGCGGTACACTTCTTCAAGTTTGTCAAAGAACTCCTTCAGAGAAAAGTTGTTTTTGATGAGGTAGTCGGCGTAGCTGAAGGTCGGACCCATGTTGGTTCCGATCAGCTCGTCAATGTCGCGCCGTTCACCGTAAAGCCGGGCGCGTTCTTTGCGTTTGGCGATCCGTTCCGACCGAATGTCTTTATTCACGAACAAACCGACAATAAACATCCGCACCTTGGGAAGCACCTTTTTTAAATACAGATACTCTTCCCAGGAACGCATGCCGTCAATGATCACCAGCTGGTTATTGCGCAACGCCTGCCGGATTTTTGTCTCGTTTAAGATTGCCAAAGCGGCAATGCCGTGCTTTTTTCTTAGGCCTTCCCGGATTTCTTTATGAACCGTTTCGGTATGGGGAAGATGATGTTGGTCGACATAGTCGTTGATCGCTTTGCCAAACGAAATCACCGGAAGTTTTTTGGCGCGGAAAAAATTGGCCGCCTCGGTTTTGCCCGATCCGGGCAGGCCGACAATCGCCATAATGGTTTTCTGTTTTTGTTTCCAAGCGGTAATCTGGTTTTTGATGAGCTGTTTCCCGACGCACTTAAGGATTTCTTCGTTAACTTCTTTGATCGACTGTGTTCCGTCGATTTCCACCAATTTACCTTTTTTTTCGTAAAATTGGAGCACCGGCTCGGTGAAACGGTGAAACAACTCGATCCGCTTTTTCAGTGCCGGCAGGCTCTCGTCGGCACGCGCGTGGTCGTTCCGGTAAGCAATGCGCCACAAAGCGTCTTTATCGGGAATCCGTAAATAAATCACCCGATCGATGCCGTTTTTGAACCGGCCGGCCTGATTCATGGTACGGGGAAAACCGTCGAGGATGTAACCGCGTTGATACTCGGCCCGGGAAAGGTACTCCTCAACAATGGCGATGGTTTTTTCGTCGGGGATGAGGATGCCGGAATTGATCGTTTCTTTAACGTAGCGTCCCAGTGAGGTTTTCTCCTTGGCGATTTCGCGAAAGATGTGACCGGTAGACAGATACGGAATCTTTAGCTGTTTTGATAACAAGTTACCCTGGGTGGATTTTCCCGCTCCCTGAATACCGATTAATACGAGTTTCATATGGTGATTTAGTCTAATTTTTTATTTTCCTTATGAGTCGTTCTTTTTTTGCACCGGGGGCAATATTTATTAATTTTCAGACCCGACGCCGTGTTCACTTTGTTTTTCTCGGTGGTGTAATTTTGCCGGCGGCAAACCGAACACACCAGACCGATCTGTACCCGCGTCCCTTTCTTGGCCATAAAAACATAAAATAAACTGATAATCGGGATCACCTGATGAACTTATCGTAGTTGCGCATTACCAATTGCGCCTCAATCGTTTTAAAGGTCTCCAAAATCACCGAAACCACAATCAGTACCCCGGTACCGCCAATCAACAAGCTGGTAATCTTTGTCAGTCCGGAAACGATGGCGGGAAGAATGGCGATCATCCCTAAAAACAGCGCACCGACGCTGGTGATTTTATAAAGAATTTTCTCCAGATATTGTTTGGTCGGCAGACCCGGCCGGATGCCGGGGATAAAACCACCGTGCTTTTGGATCTCCTCGGAAATCTTCTGCGGATTGAACACGATCACCGTATAGAAATAGGTAAAGCCGATTACCAGGATAAAATAGAAAAAGTTGTAAAAAAATCCGGACGGATTGAATGTCTGCGCAAGAAATCTGGCCACGGTGGCAACGGTTAGGTTTTTTGAGTAAGCCAAAAAGTTACCGATCAGTTGGGGAAACAACACAAACGAAACGGCGAAGATGATGGGAATCACTCCGGCCTGATTCAGTTTCAACGGCAAAAAGTTGGTGGCGCCCTGGTACATCCGGTTTCCCTTAATGCGTTTGGCATAGTAAACGGGAATCTTGCGTACCGATTCGTTGACGAATACGACCGCAGCCACCACCAGTATCGCCACGACGACGAAGACAATCAGGCTGAAGATCATCTCCTGATTCACCACCACCAGCGTACGGCGCGCCACCACCGGTAAGCGGCCGATGATGCCGGCGAAGATCAACAGGGAAATCCCGTTACCCAGACCGTATTCGGAAATCAGTTCCCCGAACCACACCAAAATAAAGGTACCGGCCACCATGGTGACGACGAAAGAAAAAAACTGGATCGGGCTCAGGACGCCGATTACCTTTTGGTTACGCAACAACACATAGATGCCGATCGCCTGGGCAATGGTCAAGGGAACGGTGAGTAGACGGGTGTACTGGTTGATTTTATAGCGACCGTATTCCCCTTCCTTGGTCAAACGCTCCAAACTGGGGAACAGCACTGACAGCATCTGAATCACGATTGAGGCGTTGATGTACGGATTCAACCCTAAGGCCATCACGGAAAAGTTGATCAGGGTACCGCCGGAAAAAATGTCCAGCAGTGACAAAAATTGGTTCTGGGAAAACAAGGCCTGCAGCCGGGGCAGGTCGATCGCCGGCACCGGCAAAAAGGCAAAAACGCGAAAGGCAAAAAACAAAAACAGGGTAAAGATGGTTTTCCGTTTCAGTTGCGGATCGCGTAACAGCAGATTAATTTTTTCCCGAATTTCTTTCATTTTGGTTCAACCTGGCCGCCGTTGTCTTCGATGATTTTTTTCACCGCTCGGGACACCGGCAATTTGACCAACAATTTTTTCTTAAGGGACAACTTTCCCACCAGCTTGACTCCGGTACGTCGCGTGGGCAGCGAAAGACCGACCTGTTTGGCAAGCGAACGGATATCAACCGTCGCTCCGGCGTCAAATCGTTCCAGTACCGCGGCCGGAATGGCCACCGGCTTGACCCGCTTTGACTTGTTTTTGCCTTTACCACGCAGTAGGGGGAAACGTTTCACCATCCGTCCCTGTCCGCCCTCAAAATGAATCGGTATCGACTGGCGCGCCTTTTGATGACGCGTGGTACCGCGGCCGGACTTGGCACCACGGTTGCTGCCCAAGCCGCGACCAACACGCTTCTTCTTTTTGCCCACCAGGGCCGGCAACTGGGATAAAAATGCTTTCATGTTGATGACGGGTTTGGCCTAAACTTTAACGAAGCCAACGCCTTCATGACCGCATAGGTATTAACCACCTGATTGCGGGAACCGATGATTTTACCCGAGGCATTATAGATGCCGGCGAGGTCGAAAATTGCCCGGGTGACGCTGCCGATCTTCAATCCGGTGCCTTCGGGAGCGGGCTTGAGATAAATCCGGGCGGACTTATACTTCAACTTTACCTCATGGGGAATCGAATTGCGCTTAATCGGAACGGTGATCATGTGCTTTTTGGCATAGGTGACGGCCTTCTGGATGGCCGGAGGCACTTCAAGCGCCCGACCCAGTCCCATTCCGACCCGGCCCCGACCGTTCCCCACCACCACCAATGCAGAGAAACTGACGTAGTTACCGCCGGTGGTCTTTTTGGATACCCGCCGGATTAGCAATACCCGTTCTTCCAGCTTTTCCTCCGGCGTGGCCAGAGACGTTTTCCCGTTTTTTCCTGTGATTTCTACCATAAATATGAAAACAGATAAAACTTAAATTTGTACTTTGCCTTCCCGGATTCCCTCGGCCACCGACTTAACGCGGCCCAGATAGGGATAACCGGCCCGGTCAAATACCGCCCGACTAATCTTCTTGCCCTGCAGCAGGGCAGCCAACCGCTGCCCGACCAACCGGGCTTCGTCGCTTTTTTTAGTTTTCTGATACGCCTTTTCCCGGCGCAGCTTCAAACTGGAAAACGCCGCCAGCGTCATGCGTTTGTCGTCGTCGATGGCTTGGGCGTAAATATAACGACCAGAACGATGCAGCGCAATACGCGGCCGTTGTCCGTTGCCGCGAATGTTCAAACTGACGCGGCGGTGCCGCCTGATTTTTTTATCGAAATGTTTGATAAACATAGATTACTGGGTGGGTCCGGCCGCCTTGACTTTCTTGCCCGGTTTAATTCTTAACCGTTCTCCGGCATAACGAATTCCTTTACCTTTGTAAACGTCGGGTTTTTTGATGATCTTGATTTGATACGCCACCTGGCCAACCAATTGCTTGTCGACTCCGAGAACCACGACTTTATTGTTACCCTCGACCTGGTACTGAATCCCGGCGACTTTTTTGAAAATTACCGGATGGCTAAAACCCAGTTTGAACTGGAGGTCTTCACCTTGCAGTTTCACGCCAAAACCGGTCCCCACCACCTCGAGCCGCTTGGAAAAAGGGTGTGCGACGCCAGTGACCGCATTGGCGATCAGACTCCGGTACAGTCCGTGCAACGCCTTGATCTTTTTTTGATTGCCAGTACGCTTGACCATCAGCTTCTCCCCGGCTTTTTCGGTAGAGAGCGCCGGCGGCAACGTATAGGTTAATGTGCCGTGTTGTCCGGCCACGGTAACCACGCCGGCCGCCACCGTCACGGTGACGCCAGCGGGAAGACCAATTGGTGTTTCGCCAATCTTCGACATGCTACCAGATATTAAATAGTAACTCGCCTCCGACCTTGAGTTTTTTCGCCTCGATGTTGGTGACAATTCCTTTGGGACTGGACAATAGAGAAAACCCGTAACCGCTCAAAACCGGCTTCAGCGTCCGGTAAGACACATACCAGCGGCGTCCCGGCGTCGAGAACAAACGCAGGTCGGTCAAGGCCGGTCGGCCGTCATCATAACGCAACCGGATATCGAGCAGTTTTTTCTCCTTATCGACATGGTAGTCGCTGATAAACTGCAGTTGAGCCAGTTTTTTGACCACGGCCTCATTGACGCGGGAATAGGGGGCCGAAACAGATTCGCGTTTCGCCATGTACCCGTTTTTAATCCGAATCACCAGATCTCCGATTGAATAAGTTAAATAAGTCATAGGTGTGTTAATTTACATTAGGTTTTATCGGCGGTGCGCTTCGTCACTTTACCATGACCCCTAAAGGTTCGGGTCGGCGCATACTCGCCCAGGCGTGTCCCTACCATCGACTCACTGATAAGCACCTCGATAAACTTCTTGCCATTGTGAATCGCAAACTTGTGTCCAACGAACTCTGGGGCGATTTGACAAGCTCTTGCCCAGACCTTAATGGCACCATGGTCATTGGTTTGTTTTTGTTTCATTACCTTTTTCATTACCCGTGGGTCGACATACGGTCCTTTTTTTAGTGATCGGCTCATGTTTTATTTAGATTTGATAATAAATCGTTACCACGACAACTTTTTCACTCCGGGAATCTCCCCGGATAGCGCCTTCTCCCGGAAACAGATACGACACATCCCGAAACGGCGCATATAGGCACGCGCCCGGCCGCAGTGCGGGCAGCGGTTGTGCTGGCGCACCGGATATTTTTGCTTTTTCTGGAATTTGACGATGTCCGATGTTTTAGCCATGAGTCTTTTTAAAAGGAATGCCTAACTTGGCGAACAACAGTTTTCCCGTCTGGAAACCGTGGGCGTCGGTGACAACGGTGACCTGAAGCCCACGCACCTTATCAATTTTATCAAATTCAATCTCCGGAAAGATCGTCTGCTCGGTAAACCCGAGGTTCAGGTTACCGTTTCGGTCGATGTTTTTTTCATCGATTCCGCGGAAGTCCCTGATCCGGGGGATAATGATCTTGATGAGCTTTTCGAGAAAGTCGTACATCCGTTTATTCCTCAAGGTCACCTTGACTCCGATCGGCAGGCCCTTGCGGATCTTAAAGGCGGAAATCGAAACTCGCGCCTTGGTTTCCACCGGCTTTTGCCCGGTAATGAGCGCCAACTGTTCTTTCACCTTGGCGATCGCGTTTTTGTTCGTGACTGCCTCGCCGACGCCGACGTTTACCACGATCTTTTCTACCCGGGGCAACGCCATGAGGTTTTTCAGCTTCAGTTCCTTCAATAACTGCGGCCCCACTTCCTGACGATAATAATCGCTAAATTTCATATTGATTTGGTTAAATGACACTGTCGCACTGCCGACAGACCCGGCGTTTTCGGTTTTTTTCTGTCCGATAACCGACACGGGTAGCCTTGTTGCACTTCGGACAGACCAACATCACCTTGGCAACGGCCAGCGGCCGCGGCAACTCGACAATTCCCCCTTTGGGCATCTTGTCGTTTTTTTTAATATGCTTTTTGTAAAGATTAAGCCCGGGCAGCAGCACCGTTTTGGATTTCTCATAGACGTGTTCGACCACGGCGCTACGACCTTTGTCTTTTCCGGAAATCACCTTGACTTTGTCGTTTTTTCTGATTTTCATAGACAGACTTAATAAATTTCTTCGGCTAAACTGGCAATCTTGTTAAAACCGTTGTCTTTGACTTCTTTGGCGATCGGTCCGAAAATCCGGGTTCCCTTCGGATCTTTGCCTCCCTTTTCCGCAAGAATCACACAGGCATTATCGTCAAAACGAATATAGCTGCCGTCACGGCGTTTTTTTTCCTTGTGGGTCCGGACAATCACCGCGCTCAGTTTGTCACTTTTTTTCACCTGGGCAAACGGGATAGCATCCTTGACCACGACATTGATCACCTCACCCAGGTAGGCAAAGTGCCGATTCCCCTTGCCCGGCATCCCGATCATCGACACTTTTTTAGCGCCGGTGTTATCAGCTACCGTCAATAAAGATCTTAATTGTAACATATGGACGTATTATTTAACTTTTCCGATCAGGACGAAATGCTTGTCTTTGGAAACGGGACGGGTTTCTTTGATTACTACCGAGTCGTTCACTTTAACAGTTTCATCCTCACAATGCACCTTGTATTTTTTCTGGCGCATCACCACTTTTTTATAGCGGGCGTGCGGATATTTGCGGGTAACCGCCACCACCACGGTGTGTTTCATCTTGGTTGAGACTACCCGTCCGGTCAATGTTTTTGTCATAATAGTTGATCTATCGGCGTTAACTAACTAATATCTTTTTTGGCCGTAATTAACGTCTTAATCACCGCCAGATTCTTCTTTTTTTTGCGCAACAGATTGGTGTCTTTTGCCGGCGCTGACTTGGCCGCCAATGCCATCTTGACGATCTCCATTTCTAAACTGCGCGCCAACTGTTCCAGTTGCCCCAGTGTCTTGTCCTGATTTTCCTTGACGAATTTTTTCATAGTTCACGGCTCACAACTTTCGTTTTCACCGACAGCTTGGCCGCCGCCGCCTTAAGCACGGCGCGGGACTCCTCGGGACTTAACCCGGCCAATTCAAATAACACCCGTCCCGGTGTCACCGACGCGACGAAATAGGCGACGTCGCCTTTTCCGGCTCCCATCGTGACCTCGGGTGGTTTTTTTGTAAACGGTTTGTCGGGAAAAATACGCATCCAAAATTTGCCCAGCTTTTTGGTCGAGCGGGCAAAAATCACCCGGACCGCCTCAATTTCGCGATCTTTAATCCAACCCGCTTCCAGCGCCTTTAAACCAAAGTTGGCAAAGTTAAGCGTCTGTCCCTTAACCGCCATCCTTCTCCAGACGCCGCGAAATTGCTTCCGGTATTTTTGTCTTTTCGGTGCTAACATCTCGATATAACTAAATAAATATTATTTACAGATCCAAACCTTGACGCCGATATAGCCGGAGCGCGTCAAAGCAGGATAACGGGCAAAATCAACGTCTTCCCTGATCGTCGAGGTGGGAATGGTCCCCTGGAAATACTTTTCCCGTCGGGAAATCTCCGCACCACCAATTCTTCCCCCCACTTGAACCTTAATGCCTTTGGCTCCGCCCTCCAACGCCCGGTTCATCGCGTTGTGCACCACGGACCGGTGGGGAAAGTGACGAATTAACTTTTCCGCAATCGTCTGAGCCACGTAGTAGGCGTTCAAATACGGCTTTTTCACCGGTTCGATCTTTAAGTCAATCCGCATTTCTCTCTTCATAGTTCAC
>JAMCST010000004.1 GCA_023380935.1 Patescibacteria group bacterium | reverse complement strand
CCTAGAGGTCATCGGTTCTATAAAAGGGTTATTTTAAGCCTTACTGAGGGCTAAAATTAAACGGATTAAACCAACGTTGCGTATTAAATCTAAACATATTGTTCAACGGCTATTTGTAAGCTAACTACCAACTGAGGCGTCTCCGGTATACTGATACTGTTTTTCTAAGACAAAATTGGTAGTTAAGCTCAGAAAAATAACTATTTTATGCCAACAATAGCCAAAGAGGTTAAAGAAGCAATATTATCTAATGAACGGTGGAAAAACCCGGCTGCTTGATCAGCTTGATCAGGTCGGGTTTTTGGTTTTTTACCTGGCCGTCAACCACCCGGGCAAAAACCTTGGCCAGTATCTGACCGACCGCCGGACCGGGCGACAGGCGCAGGGTCTCCATCACGTCGTGGCCGTTGATCTTCAGGTCGGTAACCTTGAACGGCTCTTTCTGCACCTCGACCAGGCGTTTCTTAAACAGTTCCAGCCGCCAGGAGGTCGGTTTGGCGCCGGAGCCGATCCGGTCGCCGGTGCGCAGGTCGAGCATGGCGTTGAGGTTTTCCTTGCCGACCTGGCGGATAAAGCGGCGGATCGCCTTGTCGGTCGCCACCTCGGTGACGGTGAACTGGTGGTACTTGACCAGCGTCACCAGCTTGGCTTTGTCCTGGTTGGAAAACTTCAGGCGCTGGGCAATTTTTTCCACCAGCCGCGTTCCGACCACCTCGTGGTTGTAAAAAGTGATCAGGCCGGTTTTGGCGTCCTTGCGAAACGTTTGCACTTTGCCGATGTCATGAAGCAGGGTGGCTAGCCGGGTGACCGGGTCGGCGGACGGGCAGTGTTTCAGGGCCATCACCGCGTGGGTGCCCACGTCAAAGATGTGGTGGCGCTTGGGGCTCTTCTGGGGCACGCTGAAACACGCCTCCAGCTCCGGAAGAATATAGTGGAGCAGGCCGGTGTTGTGCAAAAACAGCACGCCGTCGGCCGGATGGGGACTGGCGATAATTTTCATCAGCTCGTCGCGGACGCGCTCCGCCGAGATTTTTTCGATCAGCTGGGCGTTGTCCCTGATCGCCTGGCGCGTTGACTCTTCGATGAAAAAACCCAGCTGGGCGGCCAGGCGCACCGCGCGCATCAGCCTTAGCCCGTCTTCGCGGAAACGCTGGAACGGATCGCCGACCGTCTTGATTTTTTTCTCCCGCAGATGGTCGGCGCCGTGCCATGGATCGACCAGGGTTTTACCGTCGAAAGCCATGGCGTTGACGGTAAAGTCGCGCCTGGACAAATCCTGCTCGATCGTCTTGGCCCAGCGGATTTGTCGGGGATGGCGGGCGTCGCGGTAGTCGGATTCCTGGCGAAACGGGGTGATCTCAAAGATCAGCTTTTGGCTGGGAACAGAAACCGTACCGTACTGGTTATGGTAAAAAGAATCAGGAAACAGCTGCTGGATCTGTTCCGGCGTAGCGCTGGTGGCAAAGTCCCAGTTGTCGCTGGCCAGGTCAAGCAAAGCGTCGCGCACGGCGCCGCCGACCACATAGATTTGGTAGCGGTGGTCGCGAAACACCTGCATCAGCCGGCTGATTGAAGACGGCAGTTTGATCATACTGTCAATTATACAGCCTGGCGGAAAACCAGATCGGGGAGTTTGTTGATAATGCGCAGGTAGTCCGGGTTACGTCTGACCAGCTGGTTGGCTTGGGCCAGGTTGACCCAGCGGCCGGCGTAATATTCCCGTTTCAGATAGGCAAACCTTTGTGTCTTCTGCCGGACAATGTACCAGATGTCAAAGTGCCGGGCGCAGCCGAATTTGGCCGGGACGATCGGTTTGATCGACAGGTCAAACAGATGAATGGTCAGCGGATCCGGGTCAAAGCGCAGTTCTTCGCGGCTTTCGCGCCTGACCGTGAGGCGGGGCAGTTCGCCCGGGTCGATGTGGCCGCCGGGCGGGATCCAGTCGTTGGCCTTGATGTGGTGGCCGAGGTAGATTTTCCGACGCGACGCGTCAACCGGCAGGAAAAAGACGCAGACATGGCTGCGGGGATTGTCCGTCTTGGTCAGATTTCCCTGGTTGATCCGGCGGACAAACCGTTGGTAAACGCTTTGATCAACGTAATGCCGGGTGCGCAACGGCTTAATTTCCTCGAGAAACCGCTTGATCATATTGCGTGAATTTTAACACGCCAGTTTTTTTAGAACATCCAGATTGGCCTGGTCGGGTCCGTGGCCGTCTAAGCCGGGCGTCTCGATGATGAAGGGCAGAGAACGCAATCGGGGATGGTTGAGCAGCAGGGCAAATGCCTTAAGGCCGATTGTCCCTTGGCCGATGTTTTCGTGGCGGTCGCGCATCGAATGGAACGGATCGCGGCTGTCGTTAAGATGCCAGAGTTCGAGTCGGTCCAGGCCGATCTTGCTATCAAACTGGTCAAGCAGGGCATCGAGTTTGGCGGGTGTGGTAAAGTCGTAGCCGGCGGAAAACAGGTGGCAGGAGTCCAGGCAAACACGCAGTCTGGAATCATTGACAGCATGAACAATGCGGGCAATCTCGTCTAAATCCTGGCCGATCTTGCGGTTGCCGGCGTTTTCGATGATCAATAGCGATTGCGTCGGGGTGTGTTTCAGAATGGTTCTGATGTTGTCGAGCAGCACCGGTTCCCGGACCTGATTTTTATATGAACCCAGATGAACGATGCTGCCGCGGATTTCCAGGCCGGGAGCCAGGTTCAGTTCGTCCGTCAGCGCCTGGCGCGAGCGCTGACCGATCGCCCCGGCGTCGGCCAGGTTGATCAGGTAGGAGGCGTGGAAATAGACCGGATCGATGGCCAAGCGGTGTTTCAGTTCGAGAAAGCGGCGGCGTTGTTCTTGGCCGACGCTAATCTGATTCCAGCCGCGCGGCGATGCGGAAAAAATCTGCAGACAGTTACCGCCGATCGCCCGGATGCGCTCCAGCGCCCGGCCATAGCCTCCGGCAATCGAAAGGTGGGCGCCGAGTTTTCTGCTGGTCATTGCCGGTCATTGTAACAGAAAAAAATGCCCTTGACAACGTTAGCAGTCATATTGTATATTTGCTAATTATGGAAGGATTAACCCAAAGACAGGTTGATATTCTCAAGGCCATCATTAACGAATATACCCACTCGGGCGGGCCGGTCGGTTCGGAAATTCTCGAAAAGAAATACAAGCTCGGCGTCTCGCCGGCAACGATCAGAAACGAGATGGTAGAGTTGGCCAAAAAAGGCTTTCTCAAGAAAAATCATTTTTCCTCGGGACGGGTGCCGTCGGCACGCGGGCTGCGTTTCTACATCAAAAACATCATGAAGGAAAAGGAGATGTCTACCGCCGACGAGGTGGCCTATAAAAACAGCATCTGGGACGAGAAAAGCGAGACGCACCGCCTGTTATCCCAGGCGACCAAGGTGCTGGCCAACCGGACCGGATTGATGTCGGTGGCGGCCACCAACATTGGTGACGTCTATTATTCCGGTTTGGTAAACCTTTTCAACCGGACCAGTTTTGCCAACTGGGATTTTTCCCGTTTGTTGTTGGGCCGGTTGGACGAAACCACCTATTGGGAACGGTTGTTGGTCCGGCTCCATGGCCTTGATGACGATATCTTTTATATGTTGGGGGAGGAAGACGTCAGCGATCCGATCTACGATGTGTGCGCCAGCATTTTCGGCGAGTTTGAAGGAAAAAAGGTCAAGGGAATTATCGGCGTAGTCGGGCCAAAACAGATGTATTACGATGTCGTGTCGCCCCAGGTGAAGTATTTTTCCGGGCTGATCGAAACGATTCTCAAGGAGCAGGGCCGTTGAGTTAAAAAGACCATCTATGGATGACCAGAAAAGCAAAAAACACCCGCCTGCCGATCATCACGACAGCGCGGTAAGGCACCTGGAGAAAGCGGTTAACGAGTATAAGCGGCAGAGCGAAGAGAACAAAAACAAATATTTGCGCGCTTTGGCCGATTACCAAAACTTTGAAAAACGGATCGAGGCGGAAAAAATCAAATGGCAAAAAAACGCCAACGCCCAGCTGATCGGCAGACTGCTGGGTTTTCTCGATAACCTCGACCGGGCCGAGTTGTTTGTGCGCGACGCCAATCTGAAGCTGATCAAAGACCAGTTTTATCAGTTGCTCAAGGCCGAGGGATTGGAAGAGATTCCCGTGCTGGGTAAACCGTTTGATCCGTATACCGCCGAGGTCGTCGAGCTGGTGGCCGGAACCAGGGACAACGTCGTGAGCGCGGTGGTGAGAAAAGGGTATTGGTTGCACGGTAGGGTGATCCGTCCGGCCCGGGTGCAGGTGGAGAAAAAATCCGCCCCCCAGGCGTAACGTTGTTTATCAATTATTGTCAGTTTAATTATTAAAACCTATGGCAAAAATCATCGGGATTGATCTAGGAACAACCAATTCGTGTGTAGCAGTGATGGAGGGCGGCAAGCCCAAGGTGATTCACTCTCAAGAAGGACGCAACGTGATTCCGTCGGTGGTTGATCCGGTTAAGCGGGTAGTGGGAGACGTGGCGAAACGCCAGATGGTGATTAACCCAAAAAACACGATTTTTTCCATCAAACGTCTGATGGGGAGGAGATTTTCCGATGCGTCGGTCAAGTTCGACGCCGGCTGGTTACCGTATAAAATCAAGGCCGGCCGTGACCAAATGGCGGTGGTTGAGGTGGAAGGAAAGAACTATACGCCGCAGGAAATCTCCGCCCAGATCCTGCAGAAAATTAGGAGCGACGCCGAGGCCTATTTGGGAGAAAAAGTGGACAAAGCGGTCATCACGGTGCCGGCTTATTTCGACGACTCGCAGCGCCAGGCGACCAAACAGGCGGGTGAGATTGCCGGCCTTGAGGTGGTACGGATCATTAACGAACCGACCGCGGCGGCGTTGGCCTACGGTCTGGACAAAAAACATACCCATACGATTGCCGTTTACGATCTGGGCGGCGGCACCTTTGACATTACGGTACTGGAACTGGGTGAGGGCGTATTCCAGGTGAAGGCGACCAACGGCGACACCCATTTGGGAGGTGACGATTTTGACAAAATTATCGTTGAGTATCTGGCCGACGAGTTCAAAAAAGACACCGGCGTGGACCTGCGCAAAGACCCCCAGGCGCTCCAGCGCCTGCGCGACGGCGCGGAAAAGGCCAAAATCGAGCTGTCGTCGTCTTTGGAAACCGAAATCAACCTGCCGTTTGTGACGGTCAAGGACAATCAGCCCCAGCATCTGGTGATGAAGCTGACCCGGGCCAAGCTGGAGGGATTGGTCGGCCAGTTGGTGGACAAGACCTTTGTTTCGGTCAAGGCCTGCCTCAAGGACGCCAAAATCGGCGTGGATAAGATCAACGAAGTTGTGATGGTCGGCGGCATGACGAGAATGCCGTTGGTCTACCAGAAAGTCAAGGAGTTTTTCAAGAAGGAACCCAACCGTTCGGTCAATCCGGACGAGGTGGTGGCGGTAGGTGCGGCCATCCAGGCCGGCGTGCTGACCGGCGAGACCAAAGACGTGGTGCTGCTTGATGTTACGCCCCTGACTTTGGGAGTAGAAACATTGGGTGGGGTAACCACGGCGCTGATTCAGCGCAACACCACCATCCCGACCGCCAAGTCGGAGGTGTTCTCGACCGCGGGCGACAACCAAACCCAGGTGGAGATTCACATTCTTCAGGGTGAGCGGCCGCTGGCCAAGGATAACAAGTCGCTGGGGAGATTTATACTGGAAGGCATTCCTCCGGCGCCGCGCGGCGTGCCGCAGATCGAAGTCGCCTTTGACATCGACGCCAACGGCATCCTGACGGTGACGGCCAAAGACAAAGCGACGGGCAAGTCCCAGGCGATTAAGATCACCGGTTCCACCGGCTTGACCAAAGACGAGGTCGAAAAAATGAAGACCGACGCCGAAAGGCACACCGAGGAAGACCAGGCGCTTAAGACCAAGATCGAGGCAAAAAACAAGGCCGACAACCTGGTTTACGTCGCGGAAAAGTCCCTGAAAGACGTGGGAGACAAGGCGCCAAAAGATTTGCGTGAATCGATTAACGAAAAGATCAAGGCGCTTAAGCAGGCGTCGGAAAAAGGAACCCAGGAAGACATTGAGACTAAAACCAAGGAGTTGTCCGACGAGCTGCAAAAAATCGGCCAGTCAATGTACACGGCGCCGTCCGCCGCATCAGAGTCAAAACCGTCAGGTCAGGAAGGCCCTGCCCAAGACGAGGACACCGAAAAAAAAGACGTTGAAGAAGGCGAGGTCGTCAAATAACCATGGCCGACTACTACGAACTGCTGGGCGTTGCCAAGAACGCCTCCGAGGTGCAGATCAAATCTGCCTACCGCGCCCAGGCGCTTAAATGGCATCCCGACCGCAACCGGGCGCCGGAGGCGGCCGAGAAGTTTAAGCAGATCAACCGCGCCTACGAAGTGCTTTCCGACTCGAAAAAGCGGGCGCTCTATGATCAGTATGGATCGGCCGCGTTTGATAAGGGGGGCGGATTTGCCGACCGCGGCTCCGGACAGTATTCCCAACAAGGGCCGTTCCACGTCTATACCAACTTCGGCGGCGATAGCCCGTTCGCCGGCTCTGATTTTGGCGGTTTTTCCGACCCGTTCGAGATTTTTGAGCAGTTTTTCGGGTTTCAGTCGCCGTTTGCGCGCGCCGGCCGATCGCGCCGACATCCGGTATACGAGATCCGTCTTAGTTTTGACGAGGCGGTTCACGGGGTAGAAAAAGACACGGTGATTGAGGGCAAACGCAAGCAGATTCGCATTCCGGCCGGCGTGGATCAGGGGACCACCATTCGTTTTTCCGACTTTGACGTCCGGGTCGACGTCGCCCCCCATTCTTTTTTCAAACGCGAGGGTCAGGACATTTACCTGGAAAAGGACATCAGTTACAGCCAAGCGGCACTGGGTGGGGCGGTGGAGGTGCAGACCATCGCTGCCCCGGTAAAGCTGCGGATCCGGCCGGGGACGCGGTCCGGCACCACGGTACGGCTGCGCGGCCAGGGTATCCCCTATCCCAACTCTTCCCGCCGCGGCGACCAGTACGTCGTTTTCAAGATCCAGGTGCCCCAACGGGTATCGGCGGCGGTCAGGCGGGCGCTGGAGGCGCTGGATACCGCCCTCGGGCAAGAATAACGCCCCCGGGTTGTCTTGACAAAGAACCGAGCAAAAAAGTACAATAGGGGTTGACTTATCAATTAAAAAAATCAGGATGAAGACTCATGCGGGCAACTTAAAAAAAGGCGATTTTGTCTATTACCAAAACGACATCTGGCAGGTGCAAAAGGCCGATTTTTACTCGCCCGGCAAAGGATCGGCGTTGATGAAGACGCGCATCAAAAACCTGCTCTCCGGAAAAAACGTCGAGTATACCTATAAATCGGCCGAAACGGTCGAAACGCTTGAGGTCGCCAGTGTCGAGATGCAATATCTGTATAAAGACCAGGACAATCTTTACTTTATGGACGAACGCAGTTACAATCAATACACGGTGCCGTTGGGAGTGGTGGGCAAGGTGGCCAACTTTCTTAAGGAGGGGGAAAAGTACTACGTTTATCTTCAGGACGAGCGTCCGTTGACCATCCGGCCGCCGATGAGCGTGACGCTCAAGGTAGTCGAGACCGAAGGAGCGGTGCGCGGCGATACGGTCAGCGGCGCCAACAAACCGGCCAAGGTGGAGACCGGCGTGACGGTGCTTGTGCCGTTGTTTGTCAAGGAGGGCGACTTGATTTCCGTCAATCCGGAAACCGGGGACTACCGGGAAAGAATCAAGGCCTGACGGGATGATTTAACATTTCTTTTTGCGCTTTTTTATTCATGCTTTCTGTCGGTAAGTTGCTGCAGACGGAACGGTTGCGTCAGCACTACACGTTGGCCGATGTGGAGAAAGCGGTCAAGGTGCGCAGCAAGTTCATTGAGGCGATCGAAAAAGAACAGTGGCAGTGGTTTTCGTCAAAGATCTACATCACCGGCATCATCAAGAATTACGCCCGGTTTCTCGGGCTGGACGGCAAACGGATACTGGCGTTTTTCCGCCGGGAGTACGAAAAAAACGAAGAGGTCGGGTTTAAAAAAAAAGTGGCGACGCGTTACCTTACCCCGGAAACCAAACGGGCGGCGTCGATCGGCCTGGCGGCGTTGCTGTTGACTTTTTTCCTCTACTTTGCCTTTCAGCTGAAAACTTATCTGTCGCCGCCCCAGGTGACGATTATGGCTCCGCAACAACAGGTATTCCACCGGGAGAACCGGATAAAAATCGTCGGTAAAACCGAAACCGACGCCATTGTCACCATCTCAGGAGAACGGGTCTATCAAAACCAGTCCGGCGTATTCGAGTACAATTTGCCGTTAGCGCCGGGAAAAAACACACTCCAGATCCAGGTGGTGGGAGCCAACGGGAAAACCACCGTGATTAAGCGCGACTACGTGAAGCAGTGATCAGCTTCAATAGGGCGCGCACGTGCGGCAGGTTGAGCGACGAGTAAATTGCCCTGAATGCCAACCGTTTGCTTTCCCCAATCAACTTATCCTGGAAAAACGCCGGTCGCACCTCTCCCAGCAGACCGATCTCGCCGCTGAAAACCGACCGCGGCGGTAAGGGAAAATTATGCAGCGAGGACAACAGGGAAGCGGCCACTGCCAGGTCAACCGCGGTCGATCGGATGGTGACGCCGCCCACCACGTTGACAAAGACGTCAAAGCGGTCGAGCGAGAGATTCAGGTGTTTGCGCAACACGGCGATCAGTAGCTGGAGCCGGTTGTAATCGACGCCTTTGACCACCCGACGCGGCAGGGCCAACTGGGTGGGAACGGTTAGGGTTTGCAGTTCGAAAAACAGCGGGCGCTTGCCTTCGACCACGCCGGCAATCGCCTTGCCCGGCGCCGGCGCTTCGTCGCGGTTGATAAAGGCCACCGGGTTGTTTACCGGTTCCAGTCCCCGGTCCTTCATGACGAAGATGCCGATCTCATCGGTGGCGCCGAAACGATTTTTTCCGGCGCGCAAGATGCGGAAGTGCGACAGTCGTTCGCCCTCAAACGTCAGCACGCAGTCGACCAGGTGCTCCAGGGTTTTTGGGCCGGCAATGTCGCCTTCCTTGGTAATGTGGCCGACCAGGATGACCGGCAGGTGGTGTCGCTTGGCAAACTCGCTGATCTGGTTGGCGCTTTCCTTCAGTTGGCTGACGTTTCCGGCCGGGGCGTCAACCGTCTTGGAATAGACCGTCTGAATCGAGTCGATCACCACCAGTTCGATGCGTTCCTTCATTTTTTCCAGCCCGGCGAGCATGCCTTCCACCTGGGTGGTATCGCTGAAAAAAAAGTTGGCCAGATTGATTTTCAGCCGGTCGGCCCGGTCCTTGACCTGGCCGGCCGATTCTTCGCCGGACACGTAAACGGTTTTCAGTTTTTGCAGTGCTTGAAGCAGCAGGGTCGACTTTCCCACTCCCGGTTCGCCGGTAAGCAGAATCACCGCCCCGGGGAGAATGCCGCCGCCCAGCACCCGGTCGAATTCGTGGATCTGGGTGACCAGTCGGTTTTGTTTTAGGGTTTTAATCTGGGCGATCGGGGTGAGGGCGAACGGTTGGGTTTTTTCCCGTTTGGTTTTGGCCGAGGCCGGGCTGGCCTGTTCTTGAAACGTGTTCCACTGGCCGCAGTCCGGGCATTTGCCCATCCACGACGCCGATCCATAGTGGCAGTTGGAGCAGATATACAAAGACATACTACATTTTTTCCACCGGGTTAATCCCGAGTAAAAACAAGCCGTGTTTGATGATTTGTTGGACTGCCCGGGTGATCTGGATACGCAGATAGCGTTCGGTTTTGGCTTTGATGATCGGGTGCTTTTGGTAAAAGAGATTATATTGCTGCGCCAACTCAAACAGATAGTTGGCCACCAAGTTGGGGGCTAAACCGGCCGCGGCTTTACCCACTTGTTCGGGATACTGGTAGATCCATTTGAGCAGTGCCTGTTCTTCTTTGGCCAGCCGGGGAGGAAAGCCGGCCCGGGGCGGTGCGGTAAGTTTAGCCAGTACGCTACGGGTGCGCACGTAGGTATATAACAGATACAGCGCCGAGTTTCCCTCAAGGGAAATCGACTCGTTCAGGTCAAAAGCGATGGCCTTATCCGTGGCGTTTTTCAGAAAGGCGTATTTGGTCGAGGCGACGGCCAGGGTTTCGGCGGCGGCGGGATCGTTATGGTATTTTTTAATCACCTTTTTTTTGATTTCGTCAATCAGCCAGGGTCCCTCGATCACGTTACCGGTGCGTGACGACATCTTGCCTGTTTTTAACTTTACCCACTCATAGGCCAGATGATATTGTTTGCCGGCGTATTTGCCCGGATTAATCAGCGTCTCGACCTTGAAGGTTACCTTAAAAAAACTGGTTTGCTCCGGCGTTACCACGTGAATACACTTGTCGATCTCGCCAAAATCGCTGAACTCTTTTTCCGCCAGGGCCAGCTCTTTGCCTTCGTAGGTCGGGAAGCCGAGGTGATTGACAAAGACTCGGGTGTCAACGCCGTATTTTTTTCCGTTGAACACCACGGCTCCCTGGCTTTTTTCCAGTATGCCTTGTTTAAGAAGCGCGGCGGCTATGTCTAGACCGCGTTTGGCAAACTCGCTTTCAAAGTAACACCGGTCAAATTTGACGTAGACCCGCTGATAAACCTGGTTGAAATAGTCCAGACTCCATTGGCGCGTCAGTTGCCAAAGGGAGAGGATTTTTTTATCCTGATCGTAAATCTGACGATTGATCTCAATAATTTCCTGTTTGGCTTGGTCGCTGGTCTCATAAGCCACCTGGCCGGCCGCGTAGGTTTGACCGAGCAGGCGGATTTTTTCGTGGAGGTCCAACCGGTCGTAAAACCCGGCGCGTTTTTGTTGAGTCAACCGTTGCAGTTCCCACAGACATTTGGCAATATGCAGTCCCACGTCTCCCTGGTAGTTGGAACGGATTACCTGATTGCCGCCGGCCTCCAGCAGGCGCGCCACTGAT
The DNA here is from genome assembly GCA_023380935.1 of Patescibacteria group bacterium. Taxonomy (GTDB): domain Bacteria; phylum Patescibacteriota; class Microgenomatia; order UBA1406; family GWC2-37-13; genus UM-FILTER-34-12. The sequence goes on along the minus strand of JAMCST010000004.1, from coordinate 24,408 downwards.
TCGCCGGTGGAGATGTTGCGCAGGTGGCCGATGTGAAACAGCTTGTGGGTGTTGGGGTGGGCGAACTCGATCATGACTTTGCCTTTTGGGCCGAGTCGGAGGCGGGGAAAAATGAACCGGCCGGCTGCGGCGTTTTCCAGGGAGTCAAACAGCTGGTTCTTTTTTACCCAAAAATTGATGAATCCCGGTTTGACCGCCTCGGCTTTTGCAATGACGGGGCTGGCCGGAAGGTTATTAACAATTTCTTGGGCAATCGCCAGCGGATTTTTTTTCAAGGTCTTGGCCAGTTTGAGCGCCACGCTTGAAGCATAGTCGCCGTAGGCGGGATTGGCGGGGGTTTCGACGCTGATCTCGGCGGTTTTTACCTTGAGTTTTTTCAGGCCGGCGGCAATCAGGTCTTTGATGATTGGATCGATCATTTGCTGTATATCATAACAAAAATTATAGGGTTGCGACGGCGGTTTTGACGATGGCGGTTAATTGTTTCAGATCAGCGACACTAATGCATTCGTTGACGGTGTGGGTGAACCGGGTGCCGTCGGCGATGTTAATGGTTTTGATACCGTGGTCGTTTAAGACATTGGCGTCGCTCACCGCCGAATAATGGTAATAGTTGGTTTTGATTTTTAATCCCGAGATTAGACGAGTCACCGCCTTAACCCAGGGATCGGTAAGTCGGTGGACATATCCGGCGCTGGCGCCGTTGGTGCTCCAGTTGATCAGTACCGGTAGGCCGGTTGCCTGGTGCAGGCGCCGAATCTGGTTGAGGTGTTTGGTGAATAAGGCGCGGTTGTAGCTGCGAATTTCCCCGGCGTACTGAACCGTTTCCGGTATCGTATTAATGCCCGTGCCTCCTTGAATGGTGCCGACGTTGATGGTGGTTTCCCCTTGGTCAAACGCGCCGGTTTTCAGTTGATTAATTAACTGAAGAGCATAGCTTAACGCATTGATGCCCCGGTCGGGTCGCGACGAATGAGCGGCTTTTCCGGTTATTTTTACCTGGAAGTTGATGATGTGAGGGGAGCGCAGCACGATGCCGCCGACCGGTTGGGAAAAGTCAAACACCAGTCCCCGTTTGGATTTAAGCCAGCTAAAAGGAAAACGGCTCATGCCCATATCGGTTTCTTCCCGGACGGAAAAAACCAGCTCCAGCGCCCGATGGGGCAGGCCGGCGGATAGCGCTGCCAGCACCGCGGCCACCGCCGCCTTATTGTCTGCCCCGAGAATGGTGCGGCCGTCAGACTTAATGACTTGGTTTTTAACTTGCGGTTTAATGCCGACGCCCGGCTGAACCGTGTCCATGTGGGTGGCGATCAAAAGCGGATCGCCTGGCCCGCGGCGATAAGCAAACAGATTGCCGGTCTGGTCAATGCGGGTTGGCAACCCAAGCTGTTTCATCCGGGTGCGCAGATAGGCGCGCATCTCTTGTTCTTTGCCTGACGGGCTGGAGATCTTGACTAGACGTTGGAACAAAGCGACGGGATTTTCCATAGTTGTATTTTACCGGTTTTTATCCGGTTAAGCGAAAAACCGTCGATGGCGGTTTCCAACCATCAAGGATGTCGATTGGTAACTGATTAGGATCAATTGGCCGGCAACCAGGTAGATGGGAGAATAATTGATGCGAGGCCAAATTATCATTGACTACCACGGCGACTAAGGGTATGTCCGGTGGATAAAGCGCGTGATATTGTCCGACTAAGGCGGCGACGATCCGATGGGCAAGACCCTGTCTTTCCTTGTTCGGATGAACGGCCAACGCACCCAGCTCCACCACGCCAGGGATTTGGCCCTGGGCCGAACGCGTCACCGGGTGTAACCCATCGAGTGTGGTGGCGACGTGCCAGGGAAACAGCTTCCCGAACGCCCATAGTTCGTTTCCGTCCGGCGCTACGACTGCCGCCGCGTGCGCCCCCTGCAAAAAAGGCACAATCTCATCGGATGCATAAGTAAACATGTGGCCGTCGGCTCTTTGATTAATCAAGGCAACGGCTGACGCTGCCAGTTGTTGTTGTTTGTCTGGAGTCCAGCCGGCAATCTGGCCCGGCGTGATCAGTGAATAGTATGGTTTAACAATTTCCATGGTTTATTTTTTTAACAAATAAAAAAACCCCGAGCATTTTGCCCGGGGCGGATAAGGTTTTTGCTGATTTTACTCAATCAAAACACTATCTTCCCCGCTGATCCTACGCCTGGCTGAAACGGTTGATAGTGTTCTTTGCATAACAAACAATTATACTGGTGCGTTTTAGTTTGTCAACCGGAAAGGAAATGTTCTTGCATCCGGACGAAAACTGGCCTAGAATATTGGGTATGAAAGGGAAGTTAATTCTTCTGTTCGTTCTGCTCCTTCTGTTTGCCGGATTTGTCGCGGCGCGTTTCCTTTGGCTGAATAATAAACAGAACGAACTGGGACAGCTGCGCATCACCGCCTCGCCCGAGGCGAGTGTTTTTATGGATAACGTGGCCATAGGAAAAACCGCCTTTGACAGTCAATATAAGGTCGGCGAATACCTGTTAAAGTTGATTCCCGAGGGAACGGCGACCGAGACCGCCTCGTGGCAGGGAAAAATCAAAATTTACAAAAACACCCTGACCGTCGTCAATATGGAGCTGGGCAGTTCCGACGTAACTTCAGCCGGCGAAATCTTTACCGCCACCAAGATGAAGCAGCCGCCCAAGAACAGCAACTACGGCGAAGTGATGGTGGAGACCGATCCCCAGGGGGCCATTGTTTATCTGGATAACGACGAAAAAGGGGTGGCACCGGTAGTGTTAAGTGACGTCACCCGCGGCGACCATGAATTGTCGGTTTTCATGCCCGGATTTTTCCGGAGAACCCAAAAAGTCAACGTGACGGCCGGCTATCAGGTAAGCGCCAAGTTTAAGCTGGCGATCGATCCCAGTCAGATGCCCAAGGTTGCCGAGACCAATGCCGGCGACAAAACCGCCAGCGCCAGTGCCGGTTCCTCTTCGTCCAGCAGCAGCGCGGCGGCCGGCAGTACCACCATCGTAATCAAAGATACGCCGACCGGCTTTCTGCGCGTGCGCGCCGAGCCATCCGTTGAAGCTTCGGAGGAGGCCCAGGTCAAACCGGGCGACAAATTCACCCTGCTGGACGAGCAGAGCGGTTGGTACCAGATCAAATACGACGGAAAGAACACCGGATGGATATCGGGTCAATACGCCGAAAAACAATAAAGCCGAGTCTTCACTTTTTCTCCTTCCAGATTATTTTATTGTAGAGGACATAGGAATAAGGGATAATGACCAAGGCGATAATCAGGACTTTGTAAACATACCAAAGCGGTTTCCCAAATAACGCCACGGCCGCGGTGATGCCCAGGGTCTGGATGACCACCGAACCGGACGAGATGAGGTTGAACTTGATGAAGTTCCACAAATAATTAAGCGGGGTATAATCCAGTTTTTTATGGGCAAAGGACCAAAAGTTGTTGAGAAGAAAGTTGGAGACGATCGCGATCTCGGTACTGGTCAACGTGGCTTTCCAGACGATCCAGTGGGCTTTTTCGATCAACAGATAGGAAATGCCGAAATCGATCCCGAACCCGATCAGGCCGACGATGACGAATTTGATAAAGGCCGAATGGCTGAAGACATAAAGAAGAATGTTGACGATGTATTCGATCGAGTTGATCTTTGACTGGCCGACTTTACGGTCCTGGAAGCGGCACGGTATCTCGCTGAGGCGCGCCCCGCTTTTTAGCGCGCTGTCCAGCAAAGCAATCTGGAATACATAGCCCGAGTAATTGCTAATGTGGTCGAAGGCGTTTTTTATCACCCAGGCCTTGATCGCCCGGTATCCGTTGGTCCAGTCCGTGACCTTTGGTTGCATAAAACCAAAGCGCACGATCAGGTTGCCCGCCACCGAGAACAGTTTCCGGTGCCACCCCCAGTCGCTGGGGATCGAACCGTTTTTAATGTATCGCGAACCGATCACCAAATCGGCGCCGGCCTCGATCTGTTCCAAAAAAGCTTTGATCATGTGCGGATTATGGGAAAGGTCCGCGTCCATTTCGAATAGCAGATAGGCATGAAGTTTGTCCAGCGCAAAGCGAAAGCCGGCGGTATAGGCCCTGCCCAGGCCAGCTTTTGGAGCTTCGATCAAGTGCAGGTTGGGGTAACGTTTCCGGAGACCAACGACAATCCGGTTCGTTCCGTCGGGAGAAAAACTGTCGACCACCAAAACGTGGATTTCCCAGTTGGGAATGGTTTCGGCTTCGGAGAAAATGGCTTCAATCATCCTTTCCACGTTGCCTTTTTCGTTATAGGTGGGAATGACAATGACGGTTTTGCGCATAATTTGGACCTAGTTCCGGTAATGGTTTTGAAAATAGGCAATGGTTTTTTTCAGGCCGGTTTCCAGGCCGATGGTCGGTTGCCAGTTCAGGTAACGTTTGGCCTTGGTAATGTCGGGCTGGCGTTTTTTTGGGTCGTCGGCGCCAATCGGTTGAGTGACGATCTTCGAGCGGGAACCGGTGAGGGTTTTGATGATGGTGGCCAGTTGACTGATCGTGATTTCGTGAGGATTGCCGAGGTTGATGATCGTTTCGGAGAGTTTTTCCTGATCGCCCAACGCCGCCAGGGCGTTAACCATGTCGTCGACATAACAGAAAGACCGGGTCTGTTGGCCGTCGCCGTAGATGGTAATCGGCTGTTGGGTGATGGCTTGCATGATGAAGTTGGAGACGACCCGGCCGTCGTTTTTTTCCATGCGCGGACCGTAGGTGTTAAAAAGACGGGCAATGCGGACGTCGAGTCGGTATTTGCGTTGGTAATTAACCGCCAGGGCCTCGGCATAACGTTTGCTCTCGTCGTAGCAGGAGCGGACGCCGACCGGATTGACGTTGCCCCAATAGCTCTCCACCTGGGGGTGGACAAGCGGGTCTCCGTATACCTCCGAAGTTGAGGTGAAAATAAAAGGTTGACTACCGGACCGGCGACAAAACTCCAGCAATCTCTCCGTACCGGTACTGTTGGCGCGCATCGTCATGAGCGGGTGTTTTTTGTACTGGATCGGCGAGGCGGGCGAAGCCAGGTGGTAGACGCGGTCGGCTTTGGGCAAAACGGAAATGTCCAGGTCACAGACGTCGGTCTCGATGAAGCGCAGCCGGGGATGGGCGTGCCACTGTTCCAGATTGGTTTTTTTGCCGGTGATCAGGTTGTCGATCACCGTGACCGTGGCGTGACGGTTGATAAAGTAATCGGTAAGATTTGAACCGATAAAACCCGCCCCGCCGGCAATAATCACTTTCATAGTATGGGTTGACGGCCAGTAGAAATATATTGAAATCCCAATTCTTTCATCACGGCCGGCTTGTAAATATTCCTACCGTCAATGATTAGCGGACGCCGCATCAGTGACCGGACTTTTTTCAAGTCTACCTGGCGGAATTCGTTCCATTCGGTAAGGATCAAGAGGGCATCGCTGTCTTTTACCGCTTCATAGGCGTTTTTGCTGTAGGTCAACTGCGGTTGGGTGAATTGTTTGCGGAAATTGTCCATGGCCACCGGATCAAACACTCTCAGATGCAGTCCGCGTTTTAACAGGGTGGCTACCACCGCCAGTGACGGAGCAAAACGGATGTCATCGGTGTTTGGCTTAAAGCTCAGTCCCCAGATGGCCACGGTATTGCCGTCCAGATTTTGTTCCACTTTTTTGAGGAAATTGGTCCGGGTTTGGCTGTTGATCGTGTCAATTGCCTTGAGCATCTCGACGTCGATCTGGTGCTGTTGGCCGATGCTGATCAGCGCCTTGACGTCTTTGGGAAAACACGAACCGCCGTAACCGACGCCCGGATTCATGAAGATGCGGCCGATGCGTTTATCAAGACCGACGGCGTCCAGAACGTCCTCGACGTCGGCGCCGGTGGTTTCGCAAAAAAACGAGATCAGGTTGGCGAAAGAAATCTTGTTGGCCAAAATGGCATTGGCCGTATACTTGATCAGTTCGGCCGAAGCCAGATCGGTAAGGACGCGTTTGCCAGCGATCGGCTCATGCAGTTTAAGCAACAGATGTTTGGCCTCCGGCGAGTTTGACCCGATTACCACCCGGTCGGCGTTGATCGTGTCGTCGATGGCCGAGCCTTCACGCAGAAACTCCGGACAGGAGGCGACCGCCACCCGGGCGGCGGCGGGTTTTTTCCTCGAGAGTAATGCCTCGATGCGCAGGTTGGTGCCGACCGGTACGGTGCTTTTGCACGACACCACCGTCAGGTCGTTTTTGAGATGCGGGGCAATCTGTTCCGCCACGTTCATCACCTGAGACAGATCGGCCTCGCCGTTGGCCTTGGGTGGGGTGCCGACGGTGATAAAAACGATCTCCGATCGACTGATCGCCTCTTCGTACTTGACGGTGAAATGAAGCCGGTGCGCCTTGATATTTTTCTCTAACAGTTCTTTCAGGCCAGGTTCGTAGATGATCGGATCGCCCTGTTTCAGCCGGGCGATCTTGGTTGGAGTGTGGCCGATGACATAAACTTCGTTACCGAAATCCGCAAACACACAGGCGGTCACCAGTCCGACATAACCGTGACCGATAAAAGTAATGGTCATAAAAATCAATTATAGCAAACGTAATCCGTCGGCGAAAGCGTGCATCGGATAACCGGGGTTTTTCGTCGACCGGATGACGGAAAACTGCGGCCGTTTGGCCCGGCCCCGGAAAAACTCCCGGTAACTGGTCGGTTGGATCAGTGTCCGGTCGAGATGAAAGGCGGCGGCAATCGCCCGGCCGGCCTGGAGCGGGCTCAAACTATCGCTCCCGACCAAATGGAAGATCTCCGGCGTATAGTGCTGCATCAGGAAACCGAGCCGGCCGATCAGGTCGTCAATCAGCGTCGGGGTGATCATGGAGTCGTTAACCATGGTGACGGTCTGGTTTGCCTGGAGACGTTTTCTGATGGCGGTGACGAAGTCCGGTTTGGCCGCCGGCGAGTGGCCGTAAGGATAATCCAGGCGCACGATCATCGCCTGGCCGGCGACCACCTGTTCTCCGGCATACTTGCTCTGGCCGTAGTAACAGATCGGGTGCGGTGTTGAGTTTTCGGTAAAAGGGACATGTTCTTTTTTTCCGTCAAAAACAAAGCCGGTGGAGACGTAGATGAAACCTTTGTTTTTTTGACGGGCGGCGGCCAGCAGATGTTTGGTGCCGTCCACGTTGACTTTCCAAACCAGGGCGCGGGCGGTTTCCGCCTGGTCGACGTTGGTGTAGGCCGCCAGATGAAGCAGTAGGTCAAACCGTACGTCTTTGAGAGCCCGCCAGACCGCGTCCTGGTCGGTGATGTCACACTGTTCTTGCTGGATCGGCAGGAAGCGGACCCGGTCAGATAGCTGTTCGACCAGCCGGGATCCGATTAGGCCCGAAGCACCGGTGACTGCGACTGTTAACATGAATTAAGATTGGTACTGCTTTTGGTAATAGTCCCGGTAGGCGCCGGTTTTGACGCGTTTCCACCAGTTTTGGTGGTCCTGGTACCAGGCAAGCGTAAGCTGCAATGCCTCATCAAAGCGGTGGCGCGGCCGCCAGCCGAGCGTTGCGGCGGTGGCCGACCAGTCGATGGCATAACGCCGGTCGTGACCGGGTCGGTCTTGAACGAAGCTGATGACCCCTTCCTCTTTCCCCATCATCTTTATGATCTGTTTGATTATGTCGAGGTTGGTGCGTTGCGGCGATTGATCGCTTAGCGCGCCCAACAAATAGGTCTCGCCGATCGTGCCTTTATGTACGATCAGGTCGATGGCTTCGCAGTGGTCCTCGACATAAAGCCAGTCGCGTACGTAAAGGCCGTCGCCGTAGACCGGTACCGACTTATCCTCGATCAGATTAGTGACGGCTAAGGCGATCAGTTTTTCCGGAAACTGATACGGCCCGAAGTTATTTGAACAGTTGGAGATGGTAATCGGAAGCGCGAAAGTATCGTGATAGGCGCGCACCAGGTGGTCCGAAGCCGCTTTGGAAGCGGAATAAGGGCTGTGGGGACGATAGGGAGTTTGTGGGGTAAATTTTTCGGCGGTGTTCAGCGGCAACGCACCAAATACCTCGTCGGTGGAAATGTGATGAAAGCGTTTTTTTCCGTTTTTCCGCGCCGCCTCCAACAGTACGTAGGTGCCTTCGATATTGGTTTTGACAAACGGGGCCGGGTCAATGATTGAACGGTCGACATGCGACTCGGCGGCAAAATGAAGGATCACATCCACCTTGGCGACCAGCCGGTCGACCAGCGGGCGGTCGCAGATGTCGCCATGGACGAACCGGTAATGGGGATTGTTCTCGACGCCGCTAAGATTTTCCAGGTTGCCGGCATAAGTAAGTTTGTCCAGGTTGATGATCTGGTCGTGGGGATGGCGTTTCAGCCAGTAAATAATGAAGTTGGCGCCGATAAAGCCCGCACCTCCGGTCACCAGGATTTTCATAGAGAAATTATAGCAGATCCGTCCTGGTTTGAGGTTTTTTTCCGCTTTTTCAGCTGCGGTTGATTAATAAGATCCTCCAAAATTTGCCAGCGTCGTTTTTTCACCGGATGGGGAATGTCGTCCGGCATCACCCGTTGGGCCGCCGTGGCCGGGCGCGGGGAGTACATGGAGACATAGGCTTTGGCAAAACCGACTGTCTTGCAGACGGAAACGGTCTGGTTAAACTGCGCCTCGGTTTCGCCGCAAAAGCCGACAATAATGTCGGTGGTCAGCTTCAGGCCGGGAATCTGGCGTTTGAGTTTGGCGACCAGTCTCAGGTACTGTTTGGTCGTGTACCAGCGGTTCATTTTTTTCAGCATCCGGTCGTCACCCGACTGCAACGGCAGATGAATGGTGCGGCCAATGTTGGGGTGGCGGGCGATCACCGCGATCAGTTCGTCGGAAAAGTCACAGGGGTTGGAGGAAAGAAAGTTCACCTCGGCAAACCCCATCCGGGCTACCTCATCAAGCAGAAACGGAAATAGCGTCGGGATGCGCAGCCGGCCCAGGTGTTTGACGTAAACCGGTTTAAGGTGCCGGGCGCGGATCAGCGCCTCGGTTCGATTCGTCTGGTTGGTTTTTTGTCCGACCAGGTCGCTTCCGTAAGAGTTAACGTTCTGGCCAAGCAGCGTAACTTTTTGGTAGCCGGCGGCGATGAGCTGGCGGCATTCCGCGACAATCTGTTCGAACGGCCGGCTGATTTCCCGGCCCCGGGTGAACGGGACAACGCAGTAGGTGCAGAAATTATTACAGCCCTGGCTAATCGGTACCCAGGCGTGGACGGCATCGGTGCGCAGCGGAGCCCAATCAAACCCCACCTCCTCGATGGGCAGGAACTCGTCCACCGCCGGCAGGATTGTCCTGAGCCGGCGCAAATACCGGCCGCTTTTGTCTTTATAAGCCAACCCGACCAGACAACCGGTCAGAATGATCTTGAGCGGGCGCCGTTGCTTTACCTGCGAGAGGTTGTTTACTAATCCGTATGCCCGGTTTTCGGCCGACTTCCTTATCATGCAGGTGTTGATGACGACATAATCGGCATCGGACAACTCCTTGGCCGGCCGCATCGCCCGTCGGTGTAGCTGGCGAGCAATCCGTTCCGAATCAGCCCAGTTCTGCTGACAGCCGAACGTCTTGATGAAGTATTTCATGGCAGCTGGCGCTTAATCTTTTCGATAATGAAGATAAAACTGAACAGAATGATGGCGGTCGTTACCAGCGCAATCAGTTTTTCCAAACCCTTAAGAAACAGGCTGGTGACGCCGAAGATAAAAGTAATCAGCCAGTAGAAAATGGCGATGCGGCGTTTGCCCCAGCCGATCTCCAGCAAACGGTGGTGGAAATGGCCCCAGTCGGCCCGGAACGGCGATTGTTTTTTCACCAGGCGGCGGATCACCGTGTACACCGCGTCAATGGTGGGGATGGCCAGAACCAAGAACAGAGTGCCGATTTTGCCGAAGGAAAGAATCGCCAGCACTCCCAGCAAAAAACCGGCCAGAGAACCACCTCCGTAACCCGGCATGATTTTTTGGGGAAAAAAATTCCAGGGAAGAAAACCGAGGAAGGCGCCAGCCGTCGCAAAAGAGAGAAACATTACTTCCTGGCTGGTAATGTCGTGGACGGTAAACCGTTTGGCCAGCAGGCCGAGAAAAAACGCGGCAATCGCGACAAAACCAGGCAGCTGTCCGTCAACCCCTTTGCTCCAGTTGACCATATTCATCGTCCAGGCAAGCCAGATAATAGCGAGGAGGTCGGCTACCACCCAGAGGGAATGGTTTCCGCCCAACAGGGAAAAATGGATCTGGAGGGTGTCTAGACGGATGACGCCGCCGAAAGGATTGGAAATGTACGGGATGCCCAGTCCGAACATAATCATTAAGATGGCGATGACAATGTTGGCGGCAAACCGCCAGTAGGGCGATAGGTCAAGGTAGTCGTCAAGCAGCCCCAGTATTACCAGTAGGGTGGTGCAGATAATGATGCCGACCACGATTTTATTCAGCGGAATAAAGATCAAGACAGAGACAAGAAAACCAAGCCAGATGGGCAGCCCGCCGGCGCGCGGTATTATGCCCACGTGAGTGTGGGCGGGATGAAACCGCGTTTTTTTGTCGGTCACCAGCCCCAGTCGCCGCGCCAACACGATGGTCGGTTTGGTCAGGGCAAGGGCGGTGATGGCGGCCGTCAAGCCGACTTTCCATGCAATCATTTAAGACACGTGGAGAATAACTTTTAAGAAAATCAGCGGTAGGCTGATAACCAGAAATAAGTTCAGATACTGGATGATGGTGCTAATCAGTGGATTGGCGGCAAAAAAGCGCTGTTGGAGAAAACGGTTCACGAAGTAAAGGCTGTCGAGAAGAAGGGGGAAGACTGCCAGCATGACAAGATCGCCCAGTTGATCCTCTCCCCAGGCATGAGAGTAAAAAATGGGAATTTGCGGAGGCAGGTGTTTGTAGCTGAAAACAAACACACCGGCCATCAACAGGTTGGCGCCGACTAATAACAGCCGCATCATGGTTGTATGCCATATTATACCAACTGGAGATCAGTATTCCTTAACTACCGGGAAGCGACGGCACAGGGCGGTGACGACGGCGTTGACCTGTTTCAGTTCCCGGCCGGCCCGGCGGATGAGGTTGGCGCGATTGGTTTTTTTGCGTTCGTCGTTCAGCGTTAATTCCAGGCTGGCTTTGGCCTGATGCAGCGAGCGGATCACTTGATCGATCGCGTCGGCAATTATCTCCATCTGTTTTTCCTGCATTCCCCGGCTGGTGAGCGCCGGCGTGCCGAGCCGGACTCCAGATGGATAAAACGCCGGGTTGGGGTCAAACGGCACCTTATTGCGGTTGGTGACGATGCCGGCCGCTTCCAACCCTTCGGCAACCGTGTTGCCCAGCAACGCCTGGGGCCGCAGGTCGATCACCAGCACATGGGTGTCGGTGCCGCCGCTGACCAGTTGATAGCCGTGTTGGTGCAGTCTTTCTGCCAGGCGGGCGGCGTTTTTGACGATCTGTTTACCGTATCGGATAAAACCTGGTTGGCCGGCTTCCTTAAGGGCGACGGCTAAGGCGGCGATCGTGTTGTTGTGCGGTCCGCCCTGCAGTCCCGGAAAAACCGCCCTATCGATCTTCTCGTTCAGTTGCGGATCGCGTTTCAATCCTTTATTCGTCACCATGATCATCGCTGCGCGCGGCCCGCGCAGGGTTTTATGGGTAGTGGTGGTAATGACGTCGGCATAAGGTACCGGGTCGGGGTAGACTCCGGCAATGATCAGGCCGACCACATGGGAAACGTCTGCCAGCAGATTGGCGCCGACCTGATCGGCCAACTCGGCAAACCGACGAAAATCCAGCCGGCGGGGATAGTGGGTGGTGCCGGCAACGATCAGCCGTGGCCGGGTTTTTTTTATCTGTTTTTCCAGAGCGTTATAGTCGATCCAACCGTCGCTTCCCACCTCGTACTGCACGCTGTGGAAATATTGGCCGGAAAAGGTCAGTTTGGGTACGCCATGGGTCAGGTGGCCGCCGCTGGCCAATGACAGGCCCATGATGGTATCGCCGGGCGACAACAGGGCGAAGTAAACCGCGCTGTTGGCCGGTGAGCCCGAATACGGTTGCACATTGACATGGGGCACATGGAACAGACGTTTGGCGCGCTCCACGCACCGACTCTCGATCGCGTCGATATAGCGATTGCCCTGGTAGTAACGGGCGCCGGCATAGCCTTCGGAGTATTTGTTGGTCAGGCCGGTGGCGAGCGCCTCCTGGACGGCTCTGGAACTGTAGTTTTCCGACGGAATCATCATCAGGGTACGGCGTTGACGTGCCTCCTCTTTTTTGATCAGTGCGGCAATCGCCGGATCAACCCGATTAAGGAATTGCATACTGCTAAACATAGCAGTTGACCCAAGAAAAATCAATACTGGCTGACGATGTCATAGCGCAGATCCGGTTGCAGCACAAACGCCTTGACGGGATAGGTGGGAAAATCCAGCGCGATCTGGCGGGGATCGATCAGGATTTTGCCGATGTATTGGGGAAGCTCGTCGTAGGTTTTGCCGAAGATCATCGCCCGGTTGGCGTCGAAGTAATACTGGGCGACGTGGAAGTCGAGCGGATCGGTCACGTAAAGGAGATCGGATGGTTGGGCGATACCGCTGATTTCCTTAATGACCGCTCTCAGATCGGTCTTGGTGTGATATTTGAGCTGGAGTTGTCCGTAATAACCGGTGGCAACGAGCAACGCCAGCGTGACCAAGAACTGGGTAACACGCGGTTGGTTTTTTATCAACGCGACGTAAAGGAGGATCAATCCGACCGAGGAAAAAATCAAATAGCGCGGCAGAAAGACCGGTTTGTAAAAAGACACCAATAAAGTGATCAGTCCGGGAAGAAAGGCCCAAAGACCCAGGAACCACTTTAGATTACGGTTGAGGCGCGACCGGCGGGAGAGCCAGATCAATCCGGCGATCAAGGCGGCGGTGAAAAAAAAGATACCCCGGTAAAACGGAAAGTCAAACCCGTAACCGGTATAGATAATGGCCGGTAGATTGAGGATGAGGGAAAGCTGGGGTTTATCGATCCAAAAACCGGCGCCGAGTTGAGTCTGGCCGACGCTGAGCATGAAGATGAGCCAAGGGACAAAACCCCCGACCGCCAGGAAGAGGTCGGCCGCGGGCACGGTAACGCGCCGGAGCCGCAGCGTCAGCCGTGCCACCAACTGGACCAGCAACACCAAAACCATGAAGTAATGAGTATACAGACCGAGGACGGTCGCCGTCAGGTATAAAAGCCGCCGGCGCCGCAAGAAGGCATAGCAGGATAACGAAGCCAAAAAAGCCAGCAGGCTGTACATCCTGGCTTCGAAAGCGTAGTACTGGAGCAGAGGATTACAGACAAACAGCAGCAGATAAAACGCCGCCGGTTTTGGTTTGATTTTCAGAATCCGGCGGAGGAAAAGATAAGCGACCAGTATTACTCCCCAAAAACAGATAAGCGACAGCGTACGCATCGAGATCTCGCTTGATCCGAACCACCTCATCCAGTAATGCAGCAGCAGGTAGTAAAACGGCGGGTTAAAGTCTCTGGCGGTCAGGGCGAAAATCTGGCCGACCGGTCGGTGAGCCAGCAGGTAAGAAAACGCCTCGTCGCGCCACAGGCTTTGCACCATCAATTTCAACGGCGTAGCGGTGAACAAAAACCTCATCATAACTGATTATACTTTTTCCGTTACCTTGTAGGTGATTTTTTTCCCAAACAGCATCCGAGTATGGGCGTCAAGCGCCGGCAATGAAGAAAGAAAAAAAGAAATCACCGGCAAGAAGTACCACTGGATGATCATGAGCGGTAACAGCACCGGCCGCGTCTGAACCTTGATTTTCTCCCGCAGCTTAAAATCAAGATAAACGTAGACCAACAGCATCGAGGACGACAGCGTAAGAATTAAACCCGACAGTTGGGGGAGGATGAATCCGAGCACGGTTTTCTTGAATAGGGGATTGATTAACGGGGGAATCGAAGCGCTGATGGTAAGAATGAAAAATGAGCTGGTCCAAAGCAGGTGGGTTTCACTAAGAAACAGAATTTTCTTGATCTTGGTCAAAAAAGAGATTTGCGGTGTAGTCACAAGCTTGCGCAGCGCATAAGGAATATCGGTCGCCCCCCAGGCCCAGCGCCGTTCCTGCTCGTAACGGTTGATTGAGGTCTTGATGGTTTTGCCCGAGTAAACCGCATCGCCGTTGATAATGGTATATAGAGGCAGTGTCCTTACCCGCTTGCCAAAGGTGAAGAACGCCTGAAAGTAAACATGCCAGTCCTCGGGAATCACATCGACATCCCAGAAGCCGATCCGTTTAAGCAACATCAGGCTGGTTGAGTAGGTGGATATTTGGATCAGCCGGTCGCCGCTTGAGAGAAACGCCAGGCGCAAGATCGACGAGATGGTCGACTGGATCCGGACGAAAAAGGGCAGCCGCCAAAAATTGTTATACAGCAATACCGGAGCACAGTAAAAATGGTAAAGGCGGTCCTTGTCCTTGATAAACCGGTAGGTGAGGTAGGCGAAGTAGTTGGTCGGAAGCCGGCTGTCGGCGTCGCAGATGGTAATAATGACTTTTTTCGTGTTGATCCTGCGGTCGGATACATACTGGTCAATGATTTTGGCCGCATGGGTTTGGTTGCTGGCCTTGCCCGGTTCTTCGCCGGGTTGGAGGGTGTGGTAGGTGGGGATGATCGCCCTAAAATGGCGCCCAAACTGGGCGATGAGTGTCCGGTATTTTTCCTCAGACTCTTTTTCCCGTTTTTCAAACGCCAGAATCAAATACATCTGTTTTTTGCCGAAGCGGTTATCGGTAATCGCCTGAATGGTCGACTGGAGTTTGTAAAGCGGTTCTTTATAGTTGGGAATGATGACGAAATGGTAGATGGCGCGGCTGTTACACCGTTTGAGCAGGCCGGAAAACTCGACCTGGTTGGTATTGAGGATGCGGCGATAGGATAGGCTGGCCAGGTAGACCGTGGAAATAGCTTTGTAAAAAAAATAAAGGTCAAAGCCGATGATAAAATAAGCCACCACGGCCGGATGAAAAGGGGAAAACCAAACCGGCATAGTAATAAGAACCCAGGTCAAAACCGGGATAATGACGTTGGTGAAGCGGATAAACCAGCGCGAACGGACGATCGTTTCGGCCATGGCCATATTATAGCACGGCGGGCGGCCAATCGTCCTTGATCATGTATAATATTAACGGATAATCAAGAGAGATCGCTGCCGCTTATGGAACTAAAGATAAAAAAAGTTAACCGGGCATTGGCTCTTAAGGCGATCGTGGAAATCGTCAATCAGGTGATGAAGCATGATTTTTCGCTTTATCAACCGCGTACCCGCCGAGCCTATGGCCGTCTATTTGATCATGCATACTTTCGTAAATTCATTAAAGAGGAAAACAACGTCGTGTTGGCCGCTTTTGATCAAGAGCGTTTGGCGGGATTTGTCTCTGTGAAAGGCGACAGCGGCGGCGTGGCGTTTATCGACTGGTTGGCAGTAATCATGCCTTATCGCCGGCACGGGCTGGGAACCAGGTTGCTTAAGCAAGCCGAAGACTGGTCGCTGCACCACGGATTTCATTATCTGCATCTGCTTACCGAGGCGCCAGCCAATATTGCCTATTATCTGAAGCGGGGGTTTCGCCTGGTGGGGGTGCATCGGGGGGCCTGGTTTGGCGAAGACGAAAAGATCATGGCGA
This sequence comes from Patescibacteria group bacterium, assembly GCA_023380935.1. Classification (GTDB taxonomy): domain Bacteria; phylum Patescibacteriota; class Microgenomatia; order UBA1406; family GWC2-37-13; genus UM-FILTER-34-12. The sequence goes on along the minus strand of JAMCST010000004.1, from coordinate 8,687 downwards.
AAAAAATCAGAGACAATCCTTTTCCGCAGGTATTCTCCGGCAAATAAAACCGTTTACCAGGCTTCGCAGACGGTACGGAACGGGCAGATTCGGCAGGCCGGGCCGACTTTGGCCGGAAACTGGCTGGCGTGTAGATTGGCTACGGTGGTTTTGATTTTTGCCTTCGCCTTTTCCAGGGTGTTTGTCTCGAGTTGGACGGTGTACTTCTCTGCGCCGGCCAGATAAATAAAGGACAGATGCAGCCGGTGCAGCGGTTGGCGTTGGCTGCGGTAGCGGTTCATGACCGCAAGGGCATAAAGCGGCAATTGGAGATTGCCGATCAGTTGTTTTTCCTGCGGTTTCTGGCCGGTTTTGTAATCAATGATCTCGATGTCGTTATTCTTCCACCGGTCGATGCGGTCGATCTTCCCCGCCATATACAAGTGCGGGGCGATATTTACCTTGAACGGCTGTTCGATCGCCTCCACCTGGAGGGTCTGGTGATGGAACTGTCGAAAATAACGCTTGAGATAAAATTCTCCCTGGGCGCGCATCTTTTTCTGCTGCGCGGCGGTCGTATAACCGACCGGAATCCACTGATGCCGATAAATTTCCAGGAGCCGTTGGCGGTCGAGACCGGGATTGGTTTTGAACTCCTGATAAAACCGCTGCAGAGTCTGGTGGATGGTGGTGCCGAAGACCAGGGCGGCTTGAGGGCTGGTGGGAATTCCCAATATATATGTATATTTATATTTCAGCGGACAGGCAAGAAAAGTATCGAGTTGAGTATAGGAAAAAGCGGTCGGGAAAGCCGGAGGTTTGACCGGGGTCGGGCCGCGGTCGGGATAGTTAAACATCGAGAGCTGGAGTTTTTCCTCCCGTTTGATCGCCCGGGCGTTGTTGACGGCGGTTTCGCCTAGCGTCTCAACCACAAACGGCGAGACCTTCCTTTCCCGTTTACCGGTGCCGTACAGGCGGGAAGCGCTTAGATAGACCCGGTCCATGGCGCGGGTCAGCCCGACGTAGAACAGCCGGCGTTCTTCCTGAAGGTGAAAGTCGCCGCTGGGAAGCAGCTCCTTGATCAACGACTGGGGAATGGGGATGGCTTCTTTTTTTGCCGTAGTGGGAAACCGGCCCTGGACCAGGTTGGGCATGAACACCACCGGAAACTCCAGGCCTTTGGCGCCGTGGACCGTGAGAAGCTTGACCGCGTCGTCGAGGCGCGTTTCCAGATCGATCCCTGGCGACTCCCCCAATTCCAGACTCATCTCCAGGTACTCGACCACGGCGGCCACCGAGGCATCCTCGTGTTCCATCTCATACTGTCGCAGCAGGGCAAAGAACTGGGCGATGTTCTGGACCATCCGGGCGTCTTTTTCCGATTTGACCGCGGTCAGTTGGGCCAGATAACCGCTGTCTTCAAGAAAAAAATAAAGGAGCTGGCCGGCGCCGTGTTGCCGACTCAAGCGCAGGTGGCGCTGGATCATTGTCCGGATCCGGTCCAGTTTTTCTTGAGCGGTTTTTGTCAAGAGCGGCAGGTGGGGTCGGTAGTTTTCCAGGGCGTTGTCCAGGTCGGCGTTGGCCGGCAACTGGGCCAGATAGACTTGGATGGCCGGGAAAAGATCGAGGCCGGTTTTGCGACAGAAGCCGTTGAGCAACGCCAGGTCGATCGGATCAAAAGCAAACAAGGCCATGGACAGCACCCGGTACAGGGCGACCGAGTCGTTTAGGTTGTTCAGCAGTTTTAAGTAGGCGATCAGGTCTTTGACCTCCGGTTGTTTGAGCAGGGCCGCCGCCCCGACCAACCGATAGGGCAGGTGATAAAACTGGAGGACTTTGCCGAAGACGTTGAGATGGTCGTTGGCGCGCACCAGGATCGCCAGGTCGTTAAGACGGTAATGCCGGCGCAAGGATAAGATAGTTTTGGCGACCGCGGTTGCCTCGTCGTCGCCGCCATTAAACAGAGAAAAAGTTACGGCTTGATCCCGGTCTTTTTTTTGGGCGCGCAGGTCTTTGGAAATTCCCAACCGGGCTTCAAGGGTGTCCGGGTCGTTGTTTTTAATCAGGCGATAGGCGTGGTCAAGAATGGTTTGGTTGGAGCGGTAGTTTTTCTGCAGGTTGATCCGTTTTGCGTCGGGATAGTCGTTCATAAAGCCGATGATGTTGGAAATGGAGGCGCCGCGGAATTTATAGATCGCTTGGGAGTCGTCTCCGACCACGGTAAGGTTGGGGTGGTGCCGGGGCGGACACAGAAGCTTGATTAAGGCGTACTGGATCATGTTGGTGTCCTGAAATTCGTCAACCAGGACAAAACGAAAGCGGCGCCGATACTCCTTGAGTAGAGCAAGGCGCCGGCGCAGCAGCTGATTGGTCCAGTAGACCAGATCGGCGAAGTCCAGATAGGCTTGTTTGGCTTTCAGCCGGTCGTAATGCTGATAAGCGCGGGCCAGTTCGTTCCAGCGTTCCCGGTCTTGTTTTTGCCTGGCGGCCCAGCGGCGATACTGATCCGCAGAAACGTCCTCGTCTTTCAATCGGGAAAAGTGCTGGTGCAGCGCTTCGACAAATTTGGTGGGATTGCCCAGCGGGCGATAGTAATCAAGGTCCAACAGAAAAAGGTTTTTTCGGAGAAAAATGATCGATTCGGCCTGGGTAAGCAAATGGTAATGGGGGGATAAGCCAATCCGGTGGCCGTCGGTTTTCAGGATCCGGTCGGCAAAGGCATGAAAAGTAGAGATGGCCAAAGGCGCATAACCGTAGGGAACGGCCTGGTCGACCCGCTCTTCCATCTCGGCGGCGGCTTTTTCCGTGAAGGTGAGAGCGAGAATTTCTTCCGGCCGGGCGGCGTTGCTTTTAAGAAGAAAGGCGATTTTTTCCACCAGGGTCAGGGTTTTTCCGGTGCCGGCTCCGGCAATGAGTAACAGCGGACCCCGCCGGTAACGGACTGCCTGGGTTTGTTCCCGATTCAACATGCCTCCATTGTAGCAAGAAAATCAAGTTTCGGTTGATCTGTCGAGTCGGGGAGTGCGGCCCAGGTAGGTTTCGTAGACCGCCCCGACCAAATAGATTATGGTTAAAATCAGATTGACTCTCACCACCGCCATAATCGGTATTTGCAGCAAGATCAAAATATAGGTTAATGCCAAAGGAAAGGTTGCGGCATGGAAAGCGATCTGCAGCAGCTTGACAAAGCTGGCGCGGCGCCGGCGCAGGATCAGCCGTATCATTGCCGACAAAACAATCAGCCAGGCGGTCTCGCATACGAAAACCAGGGCAACGCCACCAAAAATGATCAAGCCGCTCAGGCCGAGGGCGAGAACAATGAGAAACGAGTTAATCTCTCCCCGAGCGTTCATCAGGACGGTTTTATTGACGGTCAAAAGGTTAGTGGTGCGGCTGACCGGAAAGGCAGCAAAGCCGCTGGCACTGCCGAGATTGGTCAGGACAAAATAGTCTCGGGTAAGCATCATAAGGCTGTGATACTGATTGATTTTGTTCGGCCCGGCGTTTTCGTCCAAAACAAACAGGAGGATTTTTTGCCGGTCAAAGTCGGTCCAGGCAAGATAGGGGTGATCGAGGTTGGACCAAACCAGGCCGCGGTCGAAAAAAATCGTCAGGCGGTCGGGTACGAGGTTGATCGTCTGGAACAGACTGTTTTTCAGCTGGTTAATCTTCAGTAAGCGCGGGAAAAGAAACAGGGCGCTAAACAGCAGGTGAAGTGAAAGTATCAGCAGGAGATAGTAACGATAGGAGAATCCGAAGTTGAACCGGATGATTTTGCGACTAAGTTGGTCATTCGGGAAAAGGCTGTTTTGCCAGACCGACAAAAAGGTCTTGACTTTTCTCATCCTGCAAATTATGATAATGAAACAGTCAATAAAAATCAACTTGCATTTGATTTGATTTCCTTTATAATTGAGGATGATTCAGATTCGTGCTGGTAATTTTTTTTATTAATTAATTATTCAACTTTTTATCACCTATGGCACAAGGCGTGTTTCAGAGAAACAAACCCCATTTAAACATTGGTACCATCGGTCATGTCGACCACGGAAAAACCACCCTGACCTCTGCGATCCATTACGTGCTTTCTAAAAAAGGCCTGGCTAAGTTTCTTAAATACGAAGACATTGACAAGGCGCCGGAAGAAAAAGCGCGCGGCGTCACCATCAACCTCCACCACTCCGAGTACGAGACGGAAAAACGTCATTATGCCCACATCGACGCGCCGGGTCATGCCGATTACATTAAGAACATGATTACCGGAGCGGCGCAGATGGACGGCGCCATTTTGGTGGTCTCGGCTCCGGACGGACCGATGCCCCAGACGCGTGAACACATTCTTCTGGCCGCCCAGGTGAACGTACCGGCCATCGTGGTTTTCCTCAACAAAGTCGATATGGTCCAGGACAAAGAGATCCTCGACCTGGTTGAGATGGAGGTAAGAGATCTGTTGACCAAATACAAATTCCCGGGCGACAAAGTTCCGGTGATTCGCGGATCGGCGCTCAAGGCGTTGTCCGACGATCCGGAAGCCATCAAATCGATTGAGGAACTGATGAAGACGGTTGACGAATATGTCCCGGAACCGGTGCGTCCGTTGGACAAACCGTTCCTCATGCCGATCGAGGACATTTTCACTATTTCCGGTCGGGGAACCGTGGCGACGGGAAGAGTGGAAAGAGGCAAGGTCAAAACCGGAGAAGAAGTGGAGATCGTCGGCATCAAGGAGACCAAGAAAACCGTTATCACCGGAGTCGAGATGTTCAGGAAGACGCTGGATGAAGCCCGAGCCGGCGACAACGTCGGTCTGCTGCTGCGCGGCGTGGAGAAGGCCGACATTCAACGCGGCCAGGTGATTGCCAAGCCGGGTTCGATCACTCCGCATACCGAGTTCGAAGCGGAAATCTATGTCCTGAAAAAGGAAGAAGGCGGTCGACACACGCCGTTTTTCAACGGTTACCGGCCCCAATTCTATATTAGGACCACCGATATTACCGGCGAGTTAAAGTTGCCAGCCGGAGTGGAGATGGTGATGCCGGGCGACAACGTTAAGATTACCGGCAAGTTGATCTATCCGGTGGCGATGGAAGAAGGATTAAAGTTTGCCATCCGTGAAGGCGGCCATACGGTAGGCGCCGGCGTGATCACGAAGATAATCAAATAAACGGGAATTTCGCTAATTGCACCTTTAAATTATGCCAAAGGGGAAGATTCGCATCAAGCTTAAGTCGTATGATTATCGGTTAATTGACGAAACCTGTCAAAAACTGGTCGATACGGCGATTAGAACCGGCGCCTCGGTGATCGGGCCGGTCCCGTTGCCGACCAAACACGAAATTTACGTGGTGGATAAGGCGACGTTTACCGACAAAAATGCTCGCGAACACTTTGGTTTAAAAATCCATAAGCGTCTGTTGGAAATCAATAATCCGACCAACCAGACGATTGACGCCCTAATGCATTTGGAGCTGCCGGCAGGCGTAGAGGTTGAGGTGAAAATGTAAGCGCCGAATTAAGTTGACCAGAGGGAGTTAATATTATATAATTCCAACTAAATGAGAAATTTCCGCGCGTGGGGAAATTTGTGTTAGTGTTGGCAGATTGGTTAATAAAATGCCCCAATCTGGGGCTTTTTTTTTGCTCATATGTCCGGTTTTATTTTAGGAGAGAAATCAAAACAAACCCAGTATTTTTTACCCGATACGACGCGGATCCCCGTTACCTTAATCAAAACCTCTCCTTGTTATCTGCTGGAAGTCAAGTCTGCTCCTGGCGATCGCTATGCGGCGGCGTTGCTGGGTTACGGTAAGGCGCGCCGGGTTAAGATCTCCCGCGCCGGCGTCTGGAAAAAAGCCGGTGTGGTAACGCCACTGCGCTACCTGAGGGAGTTTCGCCTCGACCGGCTTGCTCAATTTTCCCCGATCGAGGAAAATAAGAAAAAAGGCCTAATCATCAACAACAAAAAAATATTCGTCGGCGAGGAAATCAAGCCGGCGATTTTTTTTCAGGCGGGCGACCGGGTTCAGGTAACCGGCACGGCCAAAGGCAAAGGTTTCCAGGGCGTGGTGGTGCGGCATCACTTTAAGGGAGGACCGCATACCCATGGCCAGTCGGACCGCGAACGCGCTCCGGGTTCCATCGGCCAAACCACCACGCCGGGACGCGTCTACAAAGGCAAGCGGATGGCCGGCCGGATGGGGGGACAGCGGGTAACGATCAAGAATCTTGAGGTAATCGCTGCCAATGAGGACGGCCTGTTGGTAAAAGGCGTCGTTCCCGGCAGCTTGGGTACGCTTCTAAAAGTTCAGCCGCCGGTGAAATAAATCCTATGGTAAGTTCAAGTAAAGCTACCAGCAAAACGGCAGGGAAAAAGACGCCGGCGTCGGCGTCCGGCGTGCCGGTTTACAGTCAAACCGGCCAAGCGGCCGGTCAACTTCCCTGGGACGCGGCTTACGCACAAGAAAAGATTAATCTAACGGCGCTTACCCAGTATGTCCGTATTTACCGCATCAACCAGCGGCAAGGTACGGTTTCTACCAAGACTCGGGGTGAGGTTAGCGGTTCGACCAGAAAGATTTATCGCCAAAAAGGCACTGGTCGGGCGCGTCATGGAGACATTAAGGCCCCGATCTTTGTCGGCGGCGGTGTGGTCGGCGGGCCAAAACCGCGTCGGTTCCATGCGAAGATGAACAAGCGCCAGAACCGGGCACTCCTGCTTAACGCTTTGGCTTGGAAAATCAAGGAAACCGGTGTGGTCGGTTGTGACGACGCCTGGCTGGCGCTGACGAAGACCAAACAGGTGTCCGACGCGTTGACCTCTCTTAAGCGCCAAGCCAACACTATTCTTCTGGTTTTGCCTGACAGAAGCGTCGCCCTAGCTAAGTCGGCGCGCAATCTGGCCAAGGTTACCGTGACTACCGGAAGCGATCTGAATCCTTACGCCGTTCTTAATCATCAGCTCATTGTTTTTAATCAATCCTGCTGGAATAAACTGTTCAAAAAACAACCATGAAAAACATTTTAATTAAACCTTTAGTGACGGAAAAAGTCACGCAAAAAGTTAAAGATCGCGTCTATGGATTCGTGGTAACGCCGCACGCCAACAAAGCCCAGATCAAAACCGCACTGGAAAAAAGTTACGGAGTCACGGTGAGTGCGGTGCGCATTGCCAAACGAAAAGGCAAGGTCCGCCGGCTGGGACGCCGTCGTATTCCCACCGCTTTTCCCGACCGGAAGGTGGCCTATGTCACCTTGAGGTCGGGGGAAATAGATTTGTTTCCTAAGGCATAATCACTATGAAAACACCCAAGCTAGCTCAAACACAACCCAAGGTCAGGTCGTTGACCGAAATTCTGAAAAAACACTCGGGCCGTGACCAGTCCGGTCAGGTCTCGGTGCGCCACCAGGGCGGCCGACAGAAGCGGTTTTACCGGGTGATCGACTTCCGGCGCGACAAAAAAAACGTGACCGGTATGGTTAAAACGATCGAATATGATCCCAACCGCAATTGCCACATCGCTTTAATCGAGTATCAGGACGGGGAGAAACGTTACATCCTGCATCCGAAAGATCTAAAACCTGGTGATCAGGTGGTGGCCGGAGACAACGTCGAGATCAAGGTGGGTAATGCGCTGCCGTTGAAAAATATCCCGATTGGCGTCAGCGTGCATAACATTGAGTTATACGCCGGCCAGGGCGGGCAGATGATACGCAGTGCCGGCGCGGCGGCCGTCGTGATTGCCAAAGAACAGGGTTATGTCCACCTCAAGTTGCCCTCGGGCGAGGTCAGGAAGTTTTTTCAGGACTGCGTCGCCACCATCGGTATAGTCGGCAACCTTGAGGCCAAAGACGAAGTGATCGGTAAGGCCGGCCGGAGGATCCATATGGGAATCCGCCCCACCGTAAGAGGTACGGCCCAGGATCCACGCAGCCATCCCCATGGTGGTGGCGAAGGACGCAGCGGTGAAGGAATGCATCCGAAGACTCCCTGGGGTAAGCCAGCACGGGGGAAGATCACCCGCCGTCGCCATAAGTATTCCTCCCGGTTAGTCGTTAAGCGCCGCAAATAATATGGAAAGCCAAACGTATATCAAAAACCTCGACGTCACACCGAGAAAACTCCGCTGGCTCCTGCCGGCGATCAGACCGATGCGCCCGGTCGAGGCGTTGGATTATCTTTACTACACGCCAAAGCGTGCGGCAAAAATCTTGCACAAAGCCATCCGGTCGGCCATCGTTAACGCTAAGGCGACTTTAAAAAGCCGTGACGATATGCTAAAATTTAAACTTTTAACCGTTGAAGAAGGACAAAAACTCAAGCGTTACCGGGCAGGCGGGCGGGGGACGGCCAAACCGATTGTGCGACGTCTATCACATATCAAAATTGTCTTGGTTGGTACGCCGCCGCCGGCGTCGGCAATCAAAAAACCGGCCGCGCCGGTAAAAACGGAGAAAAAAAGATCATCTAAAAGTTTACGCACCACGCGAAAACATGGGCCAAAAAGTTAATCCCAAGGGATTGCGATTAGGGATCATCTATAACTGGAATTCCCGGTGGTTTTTTACCAATAAGAAAAGTTACCGCGACGCCTTAACCACCGACGTCAGTATCCGGAAAAAACTGATGAAAAAATTCGGTTATGCCGGCGTGACCCAGGTAGACATTGAACGGGCAATTAAAAAGTTTACCGTGATTATCTTTTCTGTCA
>JAMCST010000003.1 GCA_023380935.1 Patescibacteria group bacterium | reverse complement strand
CGTTTTTCTTAGTCTTATAGGACAGACAAAATGGACATTTTTATTCATGAAAATAAAAATTGATAATAAAGGATTATTGTAGCAGTCTAAAGTATCATTTTCAGCCGTATATTTTGGCAATTAAGTCCAAATTACGTGCTGCGGGACTGACTTTGGCAATTGCGTACGCATCTGAAATTGGACAAAAACTCAGACTTGTTCCGGGAACCTTTGACTTTCCCGGAGATTTCATTAGCTTTACGGTTGGTGTCGTTGGCATACTCGCTGCCGAAGAGGCCATAAGCGGAATTGGCCGTTTTATTAATAAAAGAAAACGCAGACAGATCTCGTCATAGTGATTACATCATATGAATTATCGTACGGTAATCGCTACCATCATTTTTTATTTGGTAAAACTATACATTAGCGTCGGAATTCATGGTATTATATTCAGGGATATGGATCGATTGAGTCACGATTTGAAAAACAACGGAATGGAGTTGTAACGACTAAAGCAAGTCTATGACCTAAATGGGAATCGAGCGGCGCATGATTACTCCCGGAACAGTCATGGTGTTGGCGCAACAGGGAGTGGTAGACGCACATGACGTTTTATTCCATTGTGGAGGCCCCGGCAGCCCGGGTGATCCGACTCCCCCCTATAGCCCCGGTACTCTTCAGGGCGATGGGGAGTTGGTGCCGGCGGCCAACTGTCAGAACTGCAGCGGCGTTGCTGGTTGTCGGGCGGAGGTGTACCACACCCTGAAGCCTCCATCATCTTAACTTCAGCCAGTTTTAAGGAAAACCGGCTTAAATATGGCGGTTATCAATTAATATAATCCTATGCCACACTACTTTTTTCCGCACTATTATCAAAATTCGTTTTGGTTCTTTGGATTAATCCCCCTGGTGATCAACTTGCTGTTCTGGGGAGTGTTGGTCTGGGCGATCGTGTCGTTGCTCGGTTTCCGGTCACATCCCGAGCCCAAGTCAGGGGAAGAAGAGCGTAACGATCACCCAAATCGCTATCTCGAGATCGTCAAAGAAAGGTATGCCAAGGGTGAAATCAACAAGCGGGAGTATGACGCGTTGAGAAAAGAACTGAGTTGACCGTCTTGTATTATAATTAAGCCATGGCAGTCAGACCCGTTGTCCAGATTGGTCATCCGGCCCTGAAGGCCGTCAATCAAACCATCGCCGACTTTCACTCTCCCCGGCTACGGCGATTAATCAAAGATCTTACGGACACAATGCATGACAACGGTCTGATCGGGATTGCCGCACCCCAGGTCGCCAAAAACTACCGGGTGTTTGTCACTCATGTCCGTAACACTGGTTCAAGGAAATTGACCAGGTCGGATCGAATGCGGGTGTACATTAACCCGACAATCGCGTATTTTTCCCGGGACAAACAAATCATCTATGAAGGCTGCGGCAGCGTAGCTTTCGGCGAACTGTTCGCTCCGGTGCGCCGGCCAGTACGGGTGGTGATCGAGGCCAACGACGAAACCGGCACTCGTTTTTCCCTCACCTGTGACGGGATTTTGTCCCGGGTGATTCAACACGAATACGATCATCTCTCCGGCATCGAATTTACCGAAAAGATCGCCGATTATCGCCAAATCCTGTCCAGGGATTTTTATCTGAAAAACATTAAAAACTCCAAGGCCCAAAAACAGGCGGTGCGCGTCACGACCTGCGTTTGGAAGCGTATCGGTTAGATCCCGGTTGCATTCGTCCCCAGGCTCAACTATCATGATTTTATGACCCTTACCGAAGTATCCTACTATTCCCGGCGTTATATGCCGGCGGCCATCCTGGTCTTTTTATTGGTTCTTATTCTGTATTATTCCCTAAGATTGGTGGTGATGGTCGGTCAGACACAACGCTCAACGGTGGTTTCCGTCAATCCGGCGTTTGGCAAGATTCCCCGCCCGGTACTGGAAAAACCAGCCAGCGTCAGCGGTCAGCTAAACTACGTACTCGATACGATCGAGGGCCAGCCGGTCACCTCCACCGCAGCCGCCCAGGTGTTTCGCATTCCGGAAGCGACACCCAACTTTTCCTACCTGACCAAAATCTACCTGGTGGCCAAAAACATCGGTTTTGATACGGAAACCGTCAAGCACACTAAAGTCGGCAACGAGGCCGTGTTTGACGACGGCACCCAGAAACTTTCCATCGACATTACCAACTATAACTTTACCTATGACCTCCAATTTGCCCAGGATCACCAATTGTTCGCCAGCAACGGCGCCCAGTTGCAGCAAAGCGCGGCCGAACAGAAGGCGGTGGATTTTTTGCAGTTAGTCGACCGTTATCCGGATGGTTTGGCCCAGGGAAAAACCAACACCACTTTTTTCCGTTACGACATCAATCTACGCCAGATGCAGCCGTTGCCAAGCGCCGACGGCGCCAATGTGGTGGAAGTGGATTTTTATCGTCCCGACATCGCCGGCTATCCGACCGTATCGTCGCAGTATCTCAATAGCCAAAATTACGTCATCATGGCAGTGGACAACGACGGCTCCTTTCGTGTGTTACGCGCCCAGGTGCGTTACTATGATGTTTCCTCGCAACAGGTCGGGGTCTATCCGGTGATCAGCGGCGACACCGCCTTTAGCGAATTAAAGGCAGGGCATGCGTTATTCGTCAACGTTCCGGTTAACGGCGGCACCGTGAACATCAAGACCATGTTTCTCGGGTATTATGACCCGACCTCGTATCAGCCCTATTTTGAGCCGATCTACGTATTCTGGGGCGATAACCAGTTTGCCGCCTATGTGCCGGCCCTGACGTCAGAGTATTATCAGGAATAACTACGGTTGGAAGTAGGCGATGTCGGTATCCAGCCACTGGACGATGTTTTTGGTGTCGCTGAACCGGTCGTCGCTCTTCAGGATGACGATGATGAATTGGTGGCCGTCGTGCTTATAAAAGCTGACCAGGTTTTCGCCGGCATTCTCCGTATAGCCGGTTTTCAGTCCGCCGATGCCTTGAATTTCCCCCAACAGTTGATTGACGTTGGTGAGTTTGTGAAAGTACTTGAAGTCGACGTCGGAGATGATGATTTCTTTGGTCGAGGCGATTTTGGCCAGGTAAGGATGGGAGAGCAGGGCGCGGGCGGCCAGTGCCAAGTCAAACGGCGTACTGTGTTGGTTGAAATCATCCAGCCCGGCCGGATTGCGGAAAACGGTGTCTTTCATTCCCAGCCGGCGGGCCTTTTGGTTCATCAGTTCGACAAAACGGTCAAATCCATAGTGCTGCGCCAGGGCATAGGCGGCGTCGTTGCCCGAATGCACCAGCGTGCCGTACAGCAGATTTTCCACCGTAATCTTTTCCCCGTCGATTAGTCCCATGATTTGGCCCTCTCCAAGCGGATCTTTAATCGTAATCACGTCCTCGGGTTGGTAAACGTCAGTGGCAACCAAGGCCGTAATGATTTTCGTCGTCGAGGCCGGAAGAAACGGGTCGTGGGCGTTGCGCTCCAGTACCGGGGTAAACGACGGCAGATCAACCACATAGATGCCCTGGGCCGAAACGAACGGTTCCCAGGCGTTGACTACGTAAGGAACCGGGTTAAGTTTGGTCGTGGCAACCGTCGGTTCGGGTTGGTCAAAAAGGGCCCGCTGTTGGGCAAAAATCTGGAAAGTCGGGGAGTCGCCCGGATAAAACAATAACAGCAGGCTAAAAAAACCGAACAAAAAATAAAAGCGGTATTTCATTAATCAACGACTTTAATTCCCAACTCCTTCAGTTGCGCGTCGGTGGCCGGAGACGGAGCCTCCATCACGGCGATTCTGCCTCCGGACGAGGCGGGGAAGGCGATCACTTCGCGCACCGACGCTTCGCCCAACGCCGCCATCAGTAACCGGTCCAGACCCGGGGCAATGCCGCCGTGGGGCGGTACGCCATAACTGAACGCCTCCAGCATATGGGCAAATTGGTGTTTTTGTTCCGCGGTAAAACCGATCAGATCAAAGACTTTTTGCTGGATTTCCGACTGGTGGATTCTAATGCTGCCTCCACCTACCTCATATCCGTTTAACACCAAGTCGTGCTGTAGCCCGCGTACCTTGAGCGGGTCGGAGTCAAGCAGAGGAATGTCGTCGGGATGGGGCGCGGTAAACATGTGGTGCGACGGCGCAAACTTGGCCCGGCCCGATCCGTAAAAAAAATCCTCTTGGGTCTGTTCGGTAAACAAAGGAAAGTCCACGGTCCAGGCAAACGCCAACTCGTCGGGATCCTTTTTGTTTTTGCGCAAATCCGGTTTGTCGGTGCCGTACTTTTCTTTGGCCAGGCGGTGCGGCAGTCGCGGCCAGGGAGACTGACTGATGTGTTTGTCCGGGAACAATTCATGGGTAAGCTTGGTGAAAAGATCTTCGATTAATGTCAATATATCGTTTTGCTCGACAAAGCTCATCTCCAAATCAAGCTGGGTAAATTCTCCATAGGCGCGGTCGGCGCGCGGATCCTCGTCGCGAAAACACCGGGCAAACTGGAAGTAGCGTTCGATGCCGGCGACCATTAACAGTTGTTTGTATTGTTGTGGCGACTGGGGCAAAGCGTAGAAACTGCCTTTTTGCAACCGGGAAGGCACCAAGAAGTCACGCGCACCTTCGGGGGTGGTTTTGGTGAGAATCGGCGTATCCACCTCGAGAAAACCCTGTTTCATCAAATAGTTGCGGATGAAAAGCGTGGCTCTTGACTTGAGCGTCAGGTTACGCAGTATGCGTGCCCGGCGGATGTCCAGGTAACGGTATTTGAGTCGGCTTTCTTCGTTAATGTCATAACCGTCGCCGTTGATGGGAATGGGCAGCGGTTTGGCTTTACTGATTATCTTGAGGGTTTTTGCCTCAATCTCTACCGTGCCGGTGACCAATTTAGGGTTAACCAGTTTTTCCGGGCGTTTTTTTACCAGGCCGGTGATCATCACCACGTCTTCGGTGGAAAGGGACTTGAATTCCTCCCCGCCCACCACCTGGACAATGCCGCTGCGGTCGCGCAGGTCGATAAAAACAATCTTTTTGTGGTCGCGTTTGCTGTCAACCCAACCGTAGAGATCAACCGTCTTTCCGATCATCTTAACCGTGTCGGTGACGAAGAGGTTTTTCATAGACTATATATTACAATGAAACGCACGGTTTGACAAATACGAAGCGGTTTTTGATATAATCAAGGTTCCAGTTTATGGAGAAAAAAGGATTTGCGCTGATTACGCTCCGTTTCCTTAACCTCATCGTGAGGTAGGAAGCGGGGTGGTCGCAACCTTTTTAAATTTAGTAAAATTGTCGACTCCCGCCCCCATCCGGCGGGTTTTTTTATGGGCAAAGAAACAAGAATAAATTATCCTACTAGTCGAATTTTTAGATTTCCTCCTAGTGAATATCTAGGTTTAATGAGGACGGTTGGTAGTAATAATTTAGACCGTATATTTAATGACTTAAGTGGTGTTCCGATACCGGGTGGTGCAGCAATTGTAGTAGTTGGTAGCGATGGTAAATTTGAAGCCAACGCCAGATCAAAACCAGAAATTGCCATTTGGGATGCATCAGGCTCAACTCAATCTCAAGAGATTGAGGCATGGTATAACGCCACACACCCAACTTCTTATAAATTAAATTACGATCAAGGATTAGATTCGCCGATTGAAGTGAAAGACTTACGTGATCCATTAATACCTGTTTATTCATTTGGTAGAAACAACTGCAATATTTACCCTGACAGAACGATCAATGCGTCGTATGTTACTGGAAATAATCAGATTTATAAAGACACTAGAAGAAAGGCTTTAGAAATAATGTCGGCGCCTAACGAAGACGGAGTTCGGGTTAGAAGGGCGCTTCGAAACCAACTAAAAACATATCAGGCAGCGCTAGCAACAGGGGTTTATCATGGAAGCCCGGTTGTTGATTTCGAGTTGGAGCATCAACTGTATGCTACTGACTGGAAAATTACCGGTTTTAAAGTCCCGGTGTTGCGCTTAGTTCAACGGTCGCTAGACATTGTAACGGCTAGGAATCTAATGCGAAACCGTATGACTATTGAGCAAGCAATGCGTTTATCAACAAACACAGCTGATCGAATTCAGGGACTAGTTAAGAACGGCGTGCTTTCAGCAAATATGTTGTCACTAATTGATGCTTATGGTTGGTTTCTTCAGGAATATCACTTTGCTCAAGAAACCAGCGGCCAGACGGATGGAGTTACTCGAATACCATATGACTCAATCATTTACCATGACGTTTCTTCACTATTGTGTAAGTTAGTACAAAATACTATGGATTAGTAAATCGTAGCAACACCTCTTAATGTTTGTTTATTCATCCATTGGTTTGTTTCAACTGAATATATTAATTTAATGACTTCGTTACGCGCTAGCTGATTAAATTTGTTTGCCTGCTTAAAAGCAATCATCTCCATCGGTTTGGCGCGGGAGTGGGGATCTTTAACCAGCAGTTTCAGATGGGCGTTGGTTTTTCCAAACACCTTGGCGTCGACCAACTCAACTTCACTGTAAAAGGTCGGGCGGGGGTTGCCGATGCCGAAGGGTTCAAATTGGGTTAGAGAGTTAAAGAGTTGGAGGGTTACGAGTTTGAGCGGCAGTTTCATATCAACCTCAATAACCGGTTCCAGGTCGTTTGCTTTTAACATTTGTCCGGCTTTTTTTTCGGCCGCCTTGACAAAGTCGGTCAGTTGTTTCTCGTCAATCGTAAAGCCGGCGGCCTGTTTGTGGCCGCCCACATCCACCAAATATTGCTTGAGTTCCCTGAGAAAATCGGTGATATGCAGCGCGGGGATTGACCGGGCCGAGCCTTTGTAATGACCGTCGCTTTTGGTAATGACGATGGTCGGTCGAAAGTAAGTCTCGCAGATTTTGGAGGCGATCAGGCCGATGATGCCCTCGTGCCACTTTTCGGAGCGAAGAATAATAATTTCAGGCAAATTCACGAGTTGCGAGTCACGGATTACGAGTTGTTTGGCTTCTTCCACCGCCTTAGTTACCATGGCCTGGCGGTCGGCGTTTTTCTCGTTCAGGTGGGCGGTTAAGCGGTGTGCCCGTTGGGCGTCGTGAGTGCAAAGGAGGCGCAGCGCGTCGATGGCGTG
Organism: Patescibacteria group bacterium; assembly: GCA_023380935.1. GTDB lineage: Bacteria > Patescibacteriota > Microgenomatia > UBA1406 > GWC2-37-13 > UM-FILTER-34-12. The sequence goes on along the minus strand of JAMCST010000003.1, from coordinate 10,124 downwards.
TTCCAGCCGTCCGACGGCGTTGATGCGCGGCGCGATGATAAAACCGATCTCATAAGGGGTGACCGGTTTATCACCAATGCCGGCTTGGCGCAGAATCTGGCGTAGGCCCGGCCGCTTGACCTGCGGATAGGCAAGCAGGCCGTATTTGACCAGGGAGCGGGCCGGGCCGATCAACGGCACCATGTCGGCGACGATGCCGGTAGCCGCCAGGGCAAGATAGTCTGTATTAAAATTATCAGCGATCAGTGATTGATTATCGGTAGAAGACGAGAAGTGATTGAAGATTTCCTTGGCAAAGAAGTAGGCGACGCCGGCGCCGGACAGGGCAGGGATATGAAAAATCGCCAGCGCGTCATCGGGCAGTTGCTTGGGCGCCAGATGATGATCGGTGATCACAATCGGAATTCCCAGTTTTTTGGCATAGGACACTTTTTCTTTGGCAGTGATGCCGTGGTCAACGCTAATGATTAGCGCCGGATCAAAGCGGCGCTTGATCGTGTCGATGGCGTTGACGGAAAAACCATAACCCTCTTTTTTCCGGTGGGGGACATAGGGCATCGCTTTAAATCCCAGCAAATGCAGGGTTTCCCAAAGAATGGCGCCGCCGGTCAATCCGTCGGCGTCGTAGTCGGTATAGACGACCACGGTACGTCGGTTCTCTTTAATCTCCTGCAGCAATTTGATGACCACGGCCATTTTTTTCTGATAACCGCGACGGAAATCGGTCAGACAAATGGTATCCGGAGCCGGAGGGTGCAAAAACGCCTGGAGGTCAGTGATCTTGCGCCGGGTGATGATCAGGTCGGTAATGGTTTTGGTTGTCGGATTGTCCGTTTCCTTAATCTCGGCGCGCCAGTTGATTTTCATACGGGACATTGTATACCGGTGCATCATGAGAATGCAACTTGTATAATGTCATTATGTTATTTTTCGTCGCCGTCGGCGTCGCGGTCGGATTGTTGGTGGCCTTTATTACCATTAAGTTAGCATTGCCTCAACTGGTCAACAGCGCCAGTCAGCAGCTGATCGCCCTGGCCGACCAGAAACTGGGGGCGCAGCGTCAGGACATCGGCACCGATCTGAAAAACAAAAAGGAAATTATCGAAGACATTGCCCGTCGGATCAAAGACGACCTGGAAAAAACCAGCGACAAACTGGAAAAGGCGGAGCGGGAAAGAATCGGCTCTTTCGGCCAGTTAAAGGAAGCGGTTGAAAATCAAGCCAGGATCGCCGAAAAATTAAACGTCACCACCGAAGGTTTGGCCAAAGTCTTATCCGGCAACTCCCAGCGCGGCCAGTTCGGCGAGCAGGTGGCGGAAGACTTATTGAAGATGAGCGGTTTTGTGCGCGGCGTTGATTACGATTACAACAAAGAACAAAAACAGTCTGGCAGCCGGCCTGATTTTACCATCTACCTTCCCAATAAGGTGAAAATCAATATTGACGTGAAATTTCCCTATAACAACCTGCAGAAGATGGCGGAAACCACCGATAAGGGCGCCAAGCTGGAATATCTCAGGGCCTTTACCAAGGACATCAAAGACAAAATCAAACAGATCACCACCAGAGAATACATTAATCCGGAAGAAAATACGGTCGATTTTGTTTTGATGTTCATTCCCAACGAGATGATTTTTTCTTTTATTTACGAAAAGCTCAACGACGTTTGGCTTGAAGCCATGAGGCAGAAAGTGGTAATGGCCGGGCCGTTTAGCTTCACGGCAATTTTAAGAATGGTCAGACAGGCCTATGACAATTTCCGCTACCAGAAAAACGTCCAAAAGATCATTAGTTATATCAAAACCTTCGAAATCGAGTTTGCCAAATATAATGAAGAATTTAAGATCATGGGCGAGAGAATCGAATCATTGTCAAAAAAATACTATGAAGTTGACCAGACGAGAAAAAATAAACTGTTAAGAACAGTCGATCGGATAAAATTGGAAGAGCAGGCCAATCCTGATAATCGGTTGTTGCCGGATTAAATTAAACCGCTGCCGCGAAAGATCTTCGGTTTAAGCCAGTCTTGGGGAGTGTTGGCGGTTTGGGCCGGACCTTGTCCCTGACTGCCTTCGGGCGCCTGCGGTTGGGTTTCGACCATCTCGATCGGCTTGACCGCCTGTCTTTCGCTCGCCGGCAACGAAGTCGGTTGGACTGAACCAAACGGCGGTTGGACGGAAAAAGTTTGGTTGACCGGCCGGCTTGTCGGCTTGGCCGCCTTTTTGACCGCACCGGCCTTCAACAACTGCGAAGCCGTTTCAAAGGTGTCGGCGTTGACCGAATATGAAGAAAAGTTGTTGGTGGCTTGAACAATGCCGTTGTACAGGTTGGAGGCGATGTCGCGGTCGATCTCGGCATTGATTCCTTGAAGGACTTTGTAGATCATCTCGCAACTGGAAGAGGCGGTTTTATCGATATAGTTGATCGAGCCGAAAAAGGCATTAGTGATGTGTCGGTCGATATTGATCAGGTTTTTTCCCTGGAACTGGGACTGATGGTCGGCATAGACCGGTCCGAGGCTGCTTAAATTGGTGGCGTCGATGGTGATGATCATGTCAATGGTGCCGCCGGTATAGGAATACTTGACTTGATTCGGGTTAAGTTTGGGGTAGCCGGTGCGTGGAGAAATGATCAGATTGAAATGGTCGTTTTGGATGTTGTAATCGACCTTGTCAATCGCCCCTTCGCTGTAAGGAAGGGCGATCACCAGGCTGTCGCCGGTGGTGGCAAAGGTGGACTGAAATTTATCCGCCCCAATAAAATCACCGCTGACCGGAGAACTGCATACCAAACTGAAATTTTTCCCCAGCTTGGTTAGGCTTAAGTAAAGGGCAGCCGCCGCAGTAACAGCGTCCGGGCTAGGGTGATGAGGGATAACGATTACGCCCGCGTTGTTTTTGGCGAAGGTTTCGGCAATGCGTGCGATGGTTTGACCCGCGTTGTTCGTCGGATACATATTATTATAGGATACATTTTATCACATCGTTGGTGCGGATGTCAAGCGCAGTGGAAAGGATCATGCCGCATTCTTGGTTCTTCTTTACCTCTTTAACCTTTTTGGCGCGAATTTTGAGCGAAACCAGTTTGGCCTTGCCGATGGCCTGGTCGCTTCGGTAAACCTCGAGTTCGTCACCCAGGTCGAGTTTGCCTTTATTGACTTTAACTCCCACCACCTTTTCTCCCTCAATCATGAACTGGGCAACGACCTTGGCTTCACCCTTGAGGTTTTTTTCTTTAGTCGCTTTTTCCTGAAGCAGATCGGCCACTTCGTTCAGCTCGTCGATTAGCTCATAAACAATATTATAGGTTTTGATAATTACCTTTTCCTGTTTGGCGATTTGCTTGACCTCGGGATCGGGTTTGATGTTAAAACCGATCACGATGCTGCCGGTGGTTTTAGCCAGGAAGACGTCGGACTTATGGATATTACCTACCGCCTGGAGGACAAAATTAATACGGGCGTTTTGTTTAAGCATCTGATTAATCGCATCCAGTGAGCCCTGCGAGTCGGTTTTGACGATTAAGGACAGTTTTTTTTCCTGGTTGCTGACGGATGCCTGAAGAATGGTTTCGATGCCAAACGGTGCCGGAGGAGCCGCGGCTTCGGTTTTCTGGGCCGGCGCGGCGCCTAATTGATCGGTAATCATGGTCCCGACCTCGGGGAGGGCATCGAAGCCCAGTATTTCCACCGGTTGCGCCGGAACGGCGCTTTGAATCGATCGACCCTGGTCATCAATAAGAGAACGGATCTTGATTTTTTTCTGTTCGCAGTAGACCGGGTCGCCGACCCGGAGTTCTCCGTCCTTAACGACGGCGGAGACAACCACGCCGCGTCGGTCCTTTTTCGTCTCGATGATATAGGCGCGCAGTCGGTTGGATTTGTCCCATTTTAGATTCATATCACTGGCCAATAAAAGGATGGTTTCCAACAACTCCCTGACGCCGGTGCCGGTTTTGGCCGAGATTTTTACCAGGGGAACGTGGCCCCCCTGGCCTTCGACAGCCACGTCATATTTGAGTAGGTCGCGTGCCACCTTATCCGGAGTGCTGCCCGGCAGATCGATTTTATTGACGGCGACGATGAACGGAATCTTGGCTGCCTTGATGTGAGAGATCGATTCGATTGTCTGCGGCATGACTGCGTCTTTGCCGTCGATGAGCAAAACGGCGACGTCGGCGACATTGGCCCCCCGGACGCGCAGTTGGGAAAACGCTTCGTGGCCCGGCGTATCAATAAAGGTGATTTTCTTGACCGGATATCCGCTGATGGGCGAATCGATTTCGTAACCGCCGATTTTCTGGGTGATCCCGCCGTACTCCTTACTCGTCAGGGTGCTGTGGCGGATATAGTCCAGTAGGGTGGTTTTCCCGTGATCCACATGACCGAGGATGGCGACGACCGGTGATCGATGCATAAAAGTTATCGCTAAATTGTATTAATATCAGTTGGTTGTTTTGGTTTGGCTGGTGGCGCTGTTGCTTGATGAAGGGGAGGGGTTCGGATTGGGTACCTGTTTGATGTCAATCTCCATTTCCACCAGTTTCGCGGCCAGGTTGACATTCACGCCGCTTTTCCCGATCGCCAAGGGAGCCTGGCTTTCCTCGACCGTCACCACGGCCCGTTTTTGGTCGGCGTCTATCGTTACCAGGGAAATCTTGGCCGGCGCCAGAGCCGCGCTGAGAAACAATTTGACGTCGTTATTCCACTGGATGACGTCGATTTTCTCCTTTTGGTCGAATTCGTCGGTTACGGTCTGTACCCGGACGCCTTTTTGTCCGACGCAGGCCCCGACCGGGTCGACGCCGCCCTGAGTGCTGTATACGGCGATTTTCGCCCTTTCTCCCGGTTCCCGTACCACCTTTTTGATCTCCACTGTTCCGTTGGCGATTTCCGGGACTTCGCGCTTGAATAGTTCGGCGATCAGACGCGGTTCGGCCCGTGAGACGATAATGCGCGAACTGCCGAACTTGTCCTCGGAAATTTCCTTAATATAAAAGGTGAAGCTGCTGTTTACTTGATAATCTTCGTTGCGGACCTGTTCTTCCTTGGGAAGGATCGCCTCGGCTTTACCGATGTCCACGTGGGCATTGTAGCCGTCGTAGCGGATGATTCTTCCCTTTACCAGGGTGCCCAGTAGCGAACGGTAATGGGCAATCACCGTCTTTTTTTCCGCCTCGCGGATTTTCTGGATAATTACCTGTTTGGCGGTCTGGGCGGCAATTCTCCCGAATCCCGCCGGCGTAATGTCTTTTTTGTCGACAAAGATGCGCGTTTCGCCGTTTTCCTTGCTGACTTTGGCCGTGAGAACGGTCTCCATTTTTTCGGGATACTCCTTTTTGTAGGCGGCGAGTACCGCTGCCTCGATCGAGGCGATTACCTCATCTGGGGAGATTCCCCTTTCGGTGGCCACCTGATTAAGCGCCAGCGCAAACTCACTTTTTACGATAGTCATAATAACCAATTCTATCAAAAAAAAGAGAAAAAAACAACGCAGATTAACCGTCAGTTAAAGGAATTATTTAGGTTTTTCCGTCTTTTCCGGTGCCGGTTTTTTCGCCTCTGGGGTCGCCGGTTTTTTCGTCTCGGCCGCCGCCGGCGTCACCGCCGTCTCGGCCGCCGCCTCTTCTTCCTTGGTGGTGATCACTTCCGGAGTGGCGGCAGTGGTTTCGGCCACTGTGCTTTCTTCCTTGTGGGCGATTACCGAAACAACGACCTTTTTGCCGTCGTCTTTGATGACGTATTGGTTGGATTTGCCGATATTGGCTACGGTCACTTCCTGCCCGATTTCCGTAATCTGACTGATGTTTACCTCGATCGCCTGGGGAATGTCCTGAGGTAGCGCTTCGACCGTCAGCCGGTCCGCCTGCAGCAACAGGACGCCTCCGAGTTGGGTCACCGCCGACGAGGTGCCGACCGTCTTGACCGGTACGGCCGTGGTGATTTTTTCTTGGAGGTCAACCTTGCGGAAATCGACATGGAGGATCTTGTCGGAAACCGGATGGAGTTGGATGTTCTTGACCAGAACCGGAATTTCTTCTTTGTCCAACTGGAGATAGACGATGCCGGTGCCCTTGGCGGTTTTGTAGACGCCGACCAGGTCGTAATATTTGACGCTGACGGATTGGGATTTGAACTTCGGCCCGAAGACATTGGCCGGCACCAGACCCTCTTTTCTTAACTGATTCAGTTTTTTGCCGAATACTTTACGTTGGCTGACCGGAAGACTGTTTTTGGTTTTAACCGGATGTTTAACCGCGGAGCTGGTGGTTTTTTTCATATTTATTGTTTGGATAGTTCGAGAAAAAAAATTTTATCAGCTGACAAAGTCGTATTATAAAGGATTTGATTATTTTCCACAAGGGGAGAAAAATTCTGGTTCAGAAGAGCGACGTTTGAAGGAAGCTGGATCACAAAAGAAACGTCGTTGTTCGAGGAACCGATCTGTTTCTGCATCAATAACTGGTAGACTGATTTGCCTGCGGGGATCGAGGCGTTCAACTGGTAGTCCACCTCGATGGTGGTTTGGTTCTGGGGAGGAACGGTCAGGAACAGGGCGATGGTTTGGTACTGGCCGGTGGTTACCGAGTAATCTTCGTCCAGCACGCCGTTGCGGCTGACCTGGGTAATAACGGCATCACTGGGAAGCAGCAGCTGAAAGTAGTCGACATAGGCGCCGCCGGGAAAAACGTCATTTTGGGAATTGTTTTTCAGGCGATTACGCAGTCTGACCTTAATGGTACCGTCCGGGGTGATCACCGTCTTTACTTCCTGGAATCGGTTGACAAAGAAGTTGGCCTTGTTCACGCCGAGGTTGGCGTCGAACGGGAAAAGGTAGTTGTTGATGCAGTGGTCAATGTTCTTGGGACAACTTGGTTCGATCACCCGCCCCGCCCAGTAGAATTTATCAAACAGGGTCTGGACCGATTGGTCGTCAAAATAAAGCACCAGTTGTTTTTCATCGAGCGACTGTTTCAGTTTGAGCAGTACCGCCTGGGGAGAGGCTGTTTCCGTTCCGATCAACAGCTGGTTTACCAACGCCGTCAAAAAACTCTTTTTTTGGGTCGATCCCGGAAAGAAATTCTTTTCCGAATAGAGTTGGGCCTTAAGGTAAAAATTGTCCGCGTTCACCACCTCGTTGAAGTCAGACAAGTATAGATTTCCGTATGCCTGGAGAAGAGTCTGGAGGGCGGTGGTGGTCATGAGCATGCCGCCGTCAAAAGTGTCCCAGCCCATTTCCTTGGCCAGGAAGACCGTTGCCTGACGGTAGTTTTCCGGCCAGTCCGGCGCAAACGCGCTGTCACGGAGAAACCAATGAGGCTGGCGCAGATAGGTCTTAATCGCTTCCGGCGGATCGAGGTGGGCGGTCAGTTGGCCGTCGGCATCGTAAACGTCGTAGACGTGCCAGGATTCCAGGCCGAAGTTTTTTACCGTCACTACGGCAAAAGATCCGATAAATCCGCCGCCGGGGCGCAACTCCATGTTATTGGCAAAGAGAAGGAGATATTTTTTTTCGCCGTTTTGCGCCAGTATTTTCGGGAGTGCCGGCAGCATGGTTTCGGTTTGGTTAAGGAGAGCGATGGTTTGGTTAATTTCGGTTTTGCCGCGGGCAAAAAACCGGGGGCGGTCCGGCAATTTTTGCTGGATGTAACGCAGGTCTTCGTTGATCTGATCGATCCGGTTGGGCAGGTCGCCGATGGTTTTTCCTACCCAGAGCGACTCGGCGGCATCGTGATCGGTTTTAAGAATAACGGCAAGAATACGTTGGCCGTCGCGGGCCAGACCGGACAGTTGGTCGGCCACCGTCAGGGTTTTTTCCGACACCTGGATGATGCTGTCGGGCAGGTTTGCGAGGGAAAAGAGCAGCCAGGTGGGTCGGGCATAGCCATATAGGCTTTTTGTCCAGTCCAACGAGCGGCGTACGGCGGTTAAGTTGGTCTTCAGGTTCGACCGCGGGTTGGTTTGGAAGCGGCGATAAGTTTGGTAAAACTGCAGCCCCATCACGCTAAGCGGTACGATAAATCCGCACTGCCAAATCAGCAGGAGCACCAGCAGTAACCAGAGATAACGTTTTCTGACCGTTTGATAGAGCGAGCCAAGCAAAAATACGAACCGGGATGAGTGGGGCGCGCGGGGCACCGGTTTTTTCAGGTACTGGCGTAGATGGAGTACGTTTTCTTCGCTTTTGGAAAACACGAACCAAAGGAGATTCTCCCAGTTGTCTTTAATATAGGCTTCGTCGCCGACCAGGTTGACCACCTTGATGTGGCGACCGTGGTGATGTCGTAGATGTTTTATCAGGCGTTCGGCCGGTTGCGGCCGATTAAGATAGAGATAGGTGATCTTAACGCCGGCAGCGGTCTTGGTGGCCAGCGCCAGGTTGGTCTCGTTAATCAGGAAACAATGCTGAAATTGATCCAGATGGGTTGGCGGTTGGGACGACAGATAAACGTCAAAGTCGTATCGGATAAAGGTGGAGCGCAACAGCGAAGCCAGGAAACTGCGTTGCCGGTCGACGATCAGGATTTTTTGCCGCTGGTTTTTTATCTCGGTGATGAGAGACATAGCGTTATTGTATAATTTATCGCGAAATGAATTCCAGTAATAAACCGACGGGTACGGCCAACCGGGGAGACCTCAACGCCTTCCTGGAATTCCGGAAAAATCATCCCGCCGGCACCCTCGTTTTGGTCGGCGGGTGTTTTGACATTCTTCACTACGGCCACTGGGTATTCCTGCGGCGTGCCAAGGCGCTGGGCGATCGCTTGGTGGTGATGCTGGAACCCGACGCTTTTATCAGACGGCGCAAGCACCGTCAACCGTTTCATCGGCAAACGGAAAGGGCGGTAAAGCTGGCAAATTGGAAGATGGTTGACTGGGTGATCTCGATGCCGTTGCTCGCCAGCGATGCCGACTATCACACGTTCGTGGAAAAGATTCACCCCCAGATTATTGCCGTGACCGCCGGCGACCGGTTTTACGCAAAAAAACAAAAAATCGCCAGCGCATTGGGCGCACGCCTGGTTGTCGCCACCCCTCCAGTCGGTTCGTGGTCGACCACGGCCATTATCCATCGCCTCAAAAAAAACCACTCCCGCCATACCTAGCAGGAGGGGTTTGATCATTACCTTTTGTTAGTTTGGAAATTATGCCGAGCCGATTTTATACATTCCTGTACCACAGGTCGGACACTTGGCGCGCATCGCCGGTTTGCCGTTTTTCATCGTAACCTTTTCCGGATTGGTCACCTCTTTTTTGGCTCTGCATTTAACACAGTACATTGTTGCCATGAAAATCACCCCCCTTATTTCAGCTTAAAAATTGATAATACCCTTCATCGTACCAAAATATAAGGCAAATTCAACTAGAATAATCGCGCCGATCAAAAAAACGCACTTGCGCAAATCCTGAAAAAAAAACTGGTCAAAGGGCAACGATTCGCCCGCGTCGCTTTTTACGACGTTAACACTGACCGTTGGGACAGTCTTGGTCACTGGCGGCGCGGAAACGGCGGGCGGGGCGGGGCGGGCTGTCAACTGTTCAATCTGACGAAGTTTTTTTCGGTAGGCGGCCAACAGCTTTTGGCGTTTGGTTTTCTTCGGCATGGTGATATTGTAACCATATTGACACGTTTTTGTAAAGAGGTTAAAATGAGTCCAATATGCTATTACCGTTTCTCTTGGCGCTGGAGGCCGCATGGCTGATGGTATTATCTTACATTATCTGGCGCATCAGAAAAAGCCAGATGCAGTTATTTTCCTCAAGCGGAAAACAGAATGTCGAGGAAATCCTCAACCAGATATTGCAAAACGAAGACGGGCGTCACCAGCAGTGGCAACGGCTGCACGATCAGTTGACGCGGTTGCAGGAGCATTCCCAATACCATCTGCAAAAAATCGGCATCGTCCACTTTAATCCGTTCGGACGGGTGGGCAACGAACAGAGTTTTGTCATCGCGCTCCTTGACGAACTGAACAACGGGTTAGTGATGAATTTTATCTATACACATGAAGGCGTCAGGGTGTATACTAAAAAGATTAAACAAGGAAATGGACTGGAATACGAATTATCGGGAGAAGAAAAAACCGCGATCGCCCAGGTCCAAGAGAAACGGTAATAGCATATT
>JAMCST010000002.1:13188-55339 GCA_023380935.1 Patescibacteria group bacterium | reverse complement strand
CGTTTTTCTTAGTCTTATAGGACAGACAAAATGGACATTTTTATTCATGAAAATAAAAATTGATAATAAAGGATTATTGTAGCAGTCTAAAGTATCATTTTCAGCCGTATATTTTGGCAATTAAGTCTATTATTATGACATCAACCCTATCGGCTATGACTTTACTTAGGGTTATACGACACCCCCAGTTAGTTTCTCCAGATGATCCAATCAGTCAACCAACAAGCCCGGGATTTAGAAGGGTTTTACGAAACTGCCTAGCAATAAGCTCTTCTTTGGGTCGGAGTTGCTATCCCGACAGAGAGAGTTAGGTTGACGCTAACAAATCACTCTCGGGAAAACTTAACCGCTTATCAATGGTGGTGCGCGCCAGCTGAAAATGTTCGTGGTGCAGATTAGCGCCCCGGTTGTTCTTCAGCTGCCGGTAACGTTTAAGCATTCGTTTTATGTCGGCCCCCTGGGTTTTGTGTTCTTTGATCGCCGCCAGTTTTGTCTGCCACACCGAAGATACGTCAATGACCGCCCCGTGATTTTGACTGTCCACCCAGGCGCGTTCGCCGCCGGCCAACCGCGCCATCTCCTTATCCAAGCCGAAGTAATAGATTTTCTGCGGTTTAATCCGGCCGGCGTCAAATAAATCAATCACCGCCTTGCTCACGGCAATGTGATCAAGGTGAAGCGAAATTCCGGTGCGCTCGTAAATGATGATGACGTCCGGTTTAACCGAATCGACCTCACGGGCGATCAAGTCGGACAACAACGGCAACTGGTTTTCATGGAGGTTGCCGTCGTAAAAACCGAGGTTTTTGATTCGGTGAAAGCCGAGAATCTGGGCGGCTTTTTCCAATTCAGCTTTGCGCAGTTCGCCCACCGTCACCGGTACGCGCAGGTTAGCCGACTGACCGGCCTGGCGCCGGCAGTAGCCGTCAGCAAAAACGTGTGGTGGCCGGCCTGGGCGTATTTGGCAAACGTCCCGCCCGGGCCAAAGGTCTCGTCGTCGGGATGGGCGAATATTCCCATGATTTTTTTCTTTTTCATATCAAGATTATATTGAAGCTTCGCAGGCTGAAGGCTTGCGAACCTTTAACGTTAATAGTTAACAAACTGTCCCTGTATTATAGCTGAAATCCGTCCGAAGCGGAAATACATTATCCATCTGGAAGTTAATGGCCCGCTGCATTTCCGCGGAGGCGGACTAAATTAATACTAATTTGGTATAAGTTTAAATCACGGGCGCCCAGGTCGTATTTATAGCGCTCGTTGCCCCGGAGAAAATCATGGATTTTGATGCCCCCGGCAATGTTGTTTTTAATCAGCAAGGCATGAAGCATTAAACCGCTGCTGTAATAGCCAAACGCCGGGTCATAGCCGGAGTTGTAAAGCAATGCCCGTTCGCCGTCGCTAAGATAGAGGATCGCGGCGGCCGGTTGGTCTTTGATTGCCAGTGAAGCCAGTTTAAACTGCCAGCGACCCAGCGGCCGGCCAATCATTTCCCAAAAATAGTCGACCATCGCCGCGCTCATAAACTTTTCTTTGTTCGGGTCGGAACGGCGATGCAGGGTCACAAACCGATCAAACCCCCGACGATCAACCGCACCAACATCAAACCAATAGGGGACTGTTTCCAGGCGTTTTAGCTTGCGCTTGAGTTCTTTGCGGTCAGTGCGCTCCAGTGTTTCCAGGTAAACTTCCCAGCTGGAAGGCAACCTGATAAACGGTGCCACCGACTGGGGTTTGGTCGTTTCCTGTTGATGATGTCGGAAATGGTCAAACAGTTGACTATCCTCGCGAACGTAATCAAGCCAAACGCCGGTGATCCCAATCCCGGACAGATACTGAAATGCCGTCTGCCACAGTTTGGCATAAGTAGCGGGGTCGAGTCGGGCAGTCACAATGTCCCCGTAATCGGTCAACTCCTCCTGGCCCAACACCGGTTTCATCCCGATCAAACGTGCGGTTTTACCCTGCCGCTCCAGCGGCAATACCGCGATTGGCTTTTGGTCGAGTTCGACACTCAATATTAATAGATCATTACTGTGGCAAAATTGCCGGGCAAAACCGGCTACATAGCCGTATTGCTGGAACGGAAACAGGCAACCGGTCGTCTCAAATTGGCGCCAGGTCTCGACTGCCTGATCTAAGTTTATGGGTCGGATTTCCATGGTTGATGTTAAAATATAACCAAATCAAGCGTTTTTATTATAATCGCCGGACTAACAAATGTCGCCACCACATTTTGTCGCTGATCACTCAAATCAACCGTTTTTCCTACGTGAGCAGATTATTAAAACTGCCCGGTCATTTTTTGACCGCCGCGGTTTCCACGAGGTGATGATCCCGATGCTTAATCCGGCCATTCCCAACGAACCCAATATTCACCCGTTTACAACCACCTGGAAAACCCGCCGCGGAGAACGGCGTTTTTTTCTCCCCATTTCACCGGAACGCCACATGAAACAGACAATTGCCCAAGGCATTATTCCCTGTTTTTCCATCTCCCCGGTCATGCGCAATCTCGAAGACGCCGGCAGCGTCCATGCCCCCGAATTTCTGATGCTCGAATGGTATCGGATCGATACCGGTTATCGGCGCATCATTAAAGACGTCCGCTCTTTGGTTAATCAACTTAAACAAACACTCGACCGCTACCTTAACCTGCCGACGACGACGATATTGCGTTATCAGAGCCAAACCGTCGACCTCAAGTCCGACTGGCCAATCGTCTCGCTGGAAGAATTATTCGCAACGGTAACCGGATTAAATTATCAGCAGGTCATTACCGATGACCGTGTGTTATTCGATCAAGCGGCTAAAAAAGGTTACGCGGTTAACGGCAGCGGTTGGGGGGAGTTGTTTGACCAGATTTTCGTCAACGAAATTGTTCCGGCTTTACCCAACCAACCGTGTTTTGTCACCGACTTTCCCGCCCGGCTGTCACCGCTGTGCCGCGTCAATCGGAATAAACCTTATCTGGCCGAACGGTTCGAATTCTATCTGTTCCGGGTGGAAGTGGGCAACGGCAACAACGAAAACACCGACGCCGACCAGGTGGCCAAAGTGATCGATCAGGACCCGGAGTTTATCGAAACGCTGCGCCGGCTTGACCGGTCGGGCCACCGCTATGCCGGAGTCGGCCTGGGCCTGGACCGACTGATTATGGTATTGACCGACCAAACCCAAATATGAACGGTTTTATCTGCGGCCGCTGCCGGGCGACGGTGGGGGATGCCGACCGGTTTTTAACCGGCACCAGACACCGCGACCACTGCCCCCACTGCCTGTGGTCCAAACACCTTGACCGCATACCCGGCGATCGCAACGCCCACTGCGGCGGACTAATGCAACCAATCGGTATCACCTTTAAAACCGAAGGGGGGGAACCGGTTGGCGAGCCGATGGTGGTCTATCAATGTCTCGACTGCGGTGTGGTGCATAAAAACCGGATTGCCGCCGACGATGACAACGCTTCGATCATCAGCGTTTATTGTCGGTCGCTGAAACAACCGCCAACGACTAACGTCATTGCTCTGGCTGATGCCCGGTCGGCCCGGCTGCTGCTGACGCGTCTGTTTGGCAAACACGCCATTCCCCGTGCTTACCGCAAACAGTTCGGCCTAGACTGATGCTTGTCTGATGAGGGTTTTTATTTTCTCCAAAGCGTCCCAGTCATGGATCGAGACCGGGTAGGCGCGAGGAACGAAACGTTTCAACTGTCGGAGTTTTTTGGCTACCAGATCCGGCGTGAGCAGATCGGCTTTGGTCAACAACACGACTTGGGGTTTTTCCAGCAGCGCCGGACTGTAACTGCCCAACTCTTCATTGATTGTTTGATAATCCTGCTTTAGATCAGACGACTCGGCCGACAGACAGTGTAGCAGTAACTTGACTTTTTCGATGTGTTTAAGAAACTTGATGCCCAAACCTTTGCCCCGTGAGGCCCCTTCGATCAGTCCGGGAATGTCGGCGATGATCGTTTTATCCATTACTCCAAGGTTTGGCTCAACTGTAGTAAACGGATAAGCCGCTACCCGGGCGCTGGCGTTGGTTAGGGCGTTAAGTAAGCTGGTCTTGCCGGCATTGGGTAACCCGATCAGGCCGCAGTCGGCAATTAATTTAACTACCAGTTTTAGGGTCCGAATTTGCCCGGATCGGCCCGGCTGTGCGTACCTGGGCGTCTGGTTGGTGGCCGACTTGAAGGCGTCGTTGCCATAACCACCTGCGCCGCCGCGACAGATCAAAAACGGAGAGTTGGCCGCGGTGATTTCCACGGCAAAACGACCCTGTGGTTCGCTTATTGTCGTATAGGCAGGAACCGGAAGAAACAGATCGGTGCCGGCATGACCTTTCCGGTTAAACGCACCGCCGGGTGCGCCGTCGGGCGCATGAAATTCCTTTTGCTGGACATAACGATTAAGATTGCTCAAATTCGCATCAATCACGATATAAACATCTCCGCCGCGGCCGCCGTCGCCGCCGCACGGTCCCTGGCGCTTGGGAAAAAATGCCACCCGGCCGGCCCCGCCATGACCGCCGCTGACCGTAATTACCGCCTCGTCGCTAAACATAGACCAATTATAATATAATTGATCTATGAAGGTCGGCATCAAAATCAGTTACTCCAACGGTGTGACAGTATTGCAACAGTCGGGCGCCCGTCATGCCGAAGTCTGGTTTCGCCTTGACTGGGTCGATCGCTATCAAACCTTATTCATCTACCTGCGCCGGGAGAAAATCCGCTACGGCCTGCATTTTTGGGGCATGGTGCGCCAGCGCTTTTTTCCCAACTTGGTTTACGATCGCGACGGCATTGCCGAGGAAACGTTCCGGATGATTAGGTCAACCATCAAGATTGCGGCGGCCAACGGCGCGTTTTACGTCAACTATCATCCCGAGTCGTTCCGACTGGTCGAGCTGGATCTTGACCGTCAAACCAACCGGTTGGTTCCCGGGGCCGAGATCGACCAGGAAAAAGGCATGGCGTCGCTACTGCGCCACAGTCAACAACTGCAATGTTACGCCAAACCGCTCGGGGTGGAAACATGTGTGGAAACCGTTCCCTATGCGATTCCGGAAAACTTTACCGAAGGCAGAAAAGAGCAGGGAAGACTGCGGGTAGTCGAAGAAAAAGGCGTCGGAGCCAAACAACTGCTCCGGCTCGGCCAGGCCGGCATTCCGCTTTGTTTTGATATCGGCCACTCGACCGGACAGTATCCCAATTTACCGCGCGCCACCGTCTTTGCCCGATTGCTCGAGGACGCCAAAAGACTGGCTCCTTATACCAAGCTCGTCCACGTCAACACCACCATCCCTCCGCTCAACGGCACCGATTCGCACCACGGCATACTGGAAGAAGATTTTTCCCGAAACGTTTTTCCCGATAAAAATCAACTGCGAATGCTGCTTGAAGTGTTCGCACCAGACACGTTGCTCATACCCGAACCGCAGCAGGAGAAAATGGTGGACAATTTCCGCTCCCTGGTACGGTTAGCGCACCGTTAACGGGACGAAAATCCGGTTGTGCGGCAGTTCGCCGACGCCGACGGTCAGGAGTTTTTCTTGTTCGCCGCCATTAACGTCAACCGCAATACCGTGCACCTGCATGACTAATTTGCCGTCAACGCCGGTCATGGGTTTGACCGAGATCACCGACCCCGCTTCACCTAAACCCAAATCTCTGGCATGCATCGTTATCGGCGAACCCACCATCAGCCGGCTTGATATGCTTTCGCTGCTGACGAAATAGTTATCTACCGTTCCGTCAGGAGCAGTCAGGGTCACGACCGATTCGCCGTTGGGAAGAACCGCTGCGGCAATTTGACTATCAGCATTAACACCTTCAGCCAGGGGAATATCGTGCAACCGCCAACTGTTATTGGTATAGTCCCGCTGGAAAATCGTCACGTTGGCCGTAGCCGGACCGTCGGCGTTCTTCACGATGTATCCGGCCATGGCTTCGCCGGAAACCGGATTACTCACCAAAGTCATGGCTTTGACTTCTTGACTGACGTGTCCTTCCGGCGCTAAGTAAAGATTATCCTCCAATTGCCATTTTTCATAGCCGTCGGCATCCTCCCGGCGCATCGAGGTAAAAAACCCGTTCGGGTGCTCAACTCCGTTTTGGTCCAGACACCTGCCCCGGTTTAGAAAAACCAACAAACCGTTGTCGTTGGGCATCATTATGGATTGGGTCTCGGTCACCTGGCCCAACCCCATATACGGTCTTTCTCCCATCAACCAGTGGGTATCAAGGGGCTGGTTTTCGCCACCCGGTTGATTAACCGTTATCCCAGCGCTCATCGCATCGGCGATCTTGTCGACCAGTTCCGTATCCGCCCCTCCGTTGATA
This sequence comes from Patescibacteria group bacterium, assembly GCA_023380935.1. Classification (GTDB taxonomy): domain Bacteria; phylum Patescibacteriota; class Microgenomatia; order UBA1406; family GWC2-37-13; genus UM-FILTER-34-12. The sequence continues at coordinate 48,993 of JAMCST010000002.1, read as the reverse complement.
AAGGCGGCTCTTTCGTCATCGGTCAACCCGGCTAGTCCGTTGACCATGGCGCTTCTTTGGTCTGCGGCGCTGACCTGGCGTCCGTTTAAACCCTGGTCACGTCGTTGATTAACCGTCTCGACCTGCTCCCGTATGTCCTGTTTAATGGCTTCCGTGATTGCGGCCGGGTTATTTGCCGCCGGCGCGGTTGCCCCGGTCGGCGGAACCCAATCGTAGTCAATCTGTCCCAACACCATCCAGCGAGAGTGGGAATCGCTATACTCTCTTACCGAAGTGGTCAAATAACGGTTGCCCCCCAAATGCAACATCTGGGGAGTGGCGATATTGTGTCCGGTGGTACTCCAAACGTTCCACAAATCAAACCCTTCACGACGGAAAACCAGGAAGTCGCTGTCGTGCGGGTCGTCGACATAATGGTTAGCCATTGTCTCGGTACGCAGCTGTTCCTGATTATACTGGACATCGTAATCCTTAATGTTGGTGTGAATAAGACGATTGGGAGTTCCGTCAGCGCCGGCTACGTAAAAGGCGTCGTTGTATAAATAGTTAGCCTGCAATCCGCCGGGAACATTAGTAACCGTAGCCTTTTTTGTCCCGAAGGGAACTGCGGTTTCGACGTTGGCTCCGAAGACTTCACCGTTCGGTCCGGCTTCAACCGGCCGCGGCAGCAGATTAAGCAGCTGTTGGGTTTGGACAGAAGGTCCGGTTAACGCCCCCAACCCCATGGCGGCGGATAACACTTTGCCAGCTTCAACGTACGAGTTAATCATATATATAGTATATTATTACGAATAATAAAAATAATAGTACGGGCATATTATACATATTAAGTGCGCATATTGCAAGCGGGATCTCTTTTCCAACCGACCTATCTGTGTTACAATAAGGAACCATGGATAGTCTTAACCGCCGCACCGTGATTATCGGAGTCTTAAGCACAGTTGGCCTACTTGTGTTTCTTTTTTTCGCTTACCAACTGACCAACCAACCCACCGACTTTCCCGACATCAACCGGATTACTCCTACCGATCATCTGGCCTGGTCAGCGCAGAAGAAGAATATTCTGGTGGAATACAGTGATTTTCAGTGTCCGGCCTGCAAAAATTTCCACGACCTGTTGCAAACCTGGACCGCCAGCCAAAGCGCCACCCGGTCGATCGTCACCCACATCACCCTGGTTTTCCGCAACTACCCGCTTACCTCGATTCACCCTAACAGTCTGCTGGCGGCCTACGCCGCCGAGGCGGCCGGCCAGTTGGGAAAATATTGGGAGATGAACAATAAGCTATTTTCCCAACAGGCCAGCTGGGGAGACCTGACCGATCCGACGCCGGTCTTTGTCAACTTCGCCAAAGAATTGGGGCTGGATCCCGACCGGTTTAAGAACGCCTTCCAATCACAGGCGGTCAAAGATAAGGTCCAGGCCGATCTGGCGTCCGGTGAAACGGCCGGAATCAATGCCACCCCAACCTTTTTTCTCAACGGCAAAAAAATCGAGGTAACCACTTTCGCCCAGTTCCAGCAGTTATTGCTCAGCACCAAATGACTGGACGGCGGTTTTTCTGCTGGCAACTAAAACCTAACGTAAAAGGACAACTGATTGTTTGGCCACTACCACAATCCAACCATTACCAGACAATCGCCCGGCTGCACTATCCTACCGATACCCACTGCTACAAAGACCGCGATTGGAATAATCATTTTCTGGTTACCTCCACCAATCAAACCCGGATATCGTTTTACTATCGGCCCCGGGCCGTCAACCGACAGATTGATCCACGTTGGACCCGCGCCTCTTATCCGCGATCATTGGTTAAACCATCCCGCCACTTGTTGCAGCCCAACCGCTTCATTAATGGTCAAGACCCTGACCTGATCCGGTTGCGCACCAAACTGGTAAGAGAAAAATCAACCGGTCTGGCCGCGGTCATAACCGCCTGTTATCGAGGCGTAATCGAGTATTTGGCATATGGCCGACCCACTACCGGCCTATATTCCTATCGCCAGGCTCTGCGGGGAAAAACCACCGACTGCGGAGGTTTTTCCACCCTGCTTTTGTCTCTATTACAGTCTTTAAAGATACCCGGCCGGTTAGTCGTCGGATTCCTGATCAAAAAACCAACCCTGCTTGACCGGTCGCTCAAGGCGCTCTATCTGCGTCACTCGACGTTGGCTGATTTATCGATGCATGCCTGGGCCGAAGCGCTGTTGCCCGATGGCGACTGGTTTCCGCTTGATCCGGCGCTGGAATGGAAAAGAAACCGGGGACTGACAAAGAGGGACGGCGGATTCGGACGGATTCCGGCCGATCGACTGACAACCTCTTACGGACAAGATTTCGGCCTAAAAATAAAAAACAGGCATTATACGATTGATCTATTGCAGTGTCCAGTCATCCTAAATACATACCAACACAACTCAAAATACCATCTTTTCAGTTAATTAATTAACTGAAAAGATTATATAAAAATGATATCAACCGATTTCGCACCTAACGAATCTTGGGATGACGCTTGGTTATCTTTCAAACTGCTGTTCCAACCCTGGCGCTGGCGGCGCGGGAAGGAAACAGATCGGGTTAACTGGCAAATCGGGCGTTTGTTTGCCAACAAAACGGTCTATTTATCTCTAGCCGGTCGTAGTGCTCTATTTACCCTCCTCGACTCGTTGAAGTTGCCGAAAAACAGCCGCGTGCTGGTGCAGGGATATACCTGTGAGGCTGTCGTTCTTCCGATTATCCGCGCCGGACTGCAGCCGGTCTACGTCGACATTGAAACAAACACCTATGGGATGGACTGGAATGATTTTCAGCGAAAACTATCGGTCCGTTCCCGGGTCTTAATTCTGCAGCACAGTTACGGCTTGACACCGGTCAATCGTCTTCGCATCATTAATCATGCTATAGGAAAAGGACTCGTGGTTATTGAAGACTTGGCTCACGGATGGGATCGGCGGCTGTTCTCCCGATCAGGATCATGGGGTAATCGTCATTATGTTCTGTTATCTTTTGGCCGATCCAAGGCCATTTCATCCGTCTTCGGCGCTGGCATAGTGGGTGACAATAAACCTATAGCTAAACTTCAAAACACTATCAAACCGGACAGACGTTTTCCCGGTTGGGGATTTCTATCAAAGTGCCTACTCTACAAGCCCGTTGTCCAAACCATCAAAGCCGGCTACGACTGGGGGCCGGGCCGGCTACTCCACTATTGGACGCGCCGGCTGGGCCTGTTGCTTCCGGAAATTACCGCCCAGGAAAAAGCCGGACAATACAATATAGTATTTGATCGAGGCTATCCCAACGCCCTGGCGATCCTGCTGCTGCACCAGTTGGAAAAATTTGATCAGACCGCAGCCAAACGGTTGAAAGCAGTCAACTATTATCAACGCCTGTTCAAAAAAATATCATCAAGGCGATTTGTCAATTCCCAGGCGCTAATCCGTTATCCGCTCCAGGTGGAAAACCCGGAAATCCTCCGGTACAACGCCGCGCAACGCCGCCTGTTTTTGGGTCAATGGTACAGTCAACCGATCGCTCCGTCGGGACTGGATCTAACTAAGTTCGGCTATCGGGCAGGGGACTGTCCTATAGCCGAATGGGTCTGCCGGCATATCATCAATCTGCCCACCAACATTACGTTAGCGCAAGCCGGTCAGGTAATAAAAACATTAAACGACGTCGGATGGCGGCCAGTTAAGCTAAAAACAAATGAGAATTAAACCGATCGGCGACCGCTCCGTTTGGACCGATTTTTTCCAGGAAAATCAATCACCCAGTTTTCTTCAAAGCTGGGAATGGGGCGAGTTCCAGACAGTCCAGGGAACGGAAATACTGCGTCTGGGAATGTACCGGTCCGGTCGGTTGGAAGGCGCGGCCCTGATTCTTAAGATTCGCTCCAAACGGGGCCGCTTTTTATTTATCCCGCATGGGCCATGGTTAAAAAACCGCCGGTCTTTCCCTGTTTTAGTTAATTACCTAACTGAAATGGCTAAAAGGGAATCGTTTGATTTTGTCCGGATCGCCCCGGCCATATTGGATAATCGGGAAAATGCCGTAATGTTTTCTAAACTGGGTTTTAAACCGGCCCCGATTTATATGCATGCGGAAACGATGTGGGTGTTGCCGCTGGAGTCGGAAGTAGAGATGCTTGACGCGATGCGTAAATCAACCCGTTACAACATTAACCGGGCAGTTCGCGACGGCGTCACTGTGGAAAAACGGACCGATATCCGCGCCGTCGAGGCGTTTTGGAAAATCTACCAGCAGACCGCCCGCCGGGAACAGTTTGTACCGTTTTCCCAACGCTTTATTTCCAACGAGTTTAATGCCTTTAATCAAACCGGCCGCGCGGCGTTTTTCTTCGCTTACACGCCAACGCGGCAGTGCATTGCCGCGGCGCTGATTATCTTTACCCCGTCCACGGCGTTTTACCACCAGGGCGCCACCACCCACGCCAAAGTTCCCGGTTCCCACTTGTTGCAATGGGAAGCGATCAAAGAGGCCAAGCGCCGCGACTGCCGATACTATAACTTTTGGGGAATCCACCGGCCCGGGCGCACGCCGCGCCACTGGACCGGACTGACTCTGTTTAAACAGGGTTTCGGCGGAGAACGGATCGACTATTTACCGACCCAGGACTTGATTGTTTCGCCAAAATATTACCTGACTTACTGGTACGAAAAATATCTGGGCTGGAGAAGGGGAGTCTAGACAAACAAAGTCGGGCGACTGGCTGGATTCCCTATTTCATCCCCTCCAGCGCGGAAACGATGGTTTTGTCGCTAAATCTACCCGGCCGGATGCGATAAAGATGAAACCGGTCCGACTGCGCCTGCAGCACTCCGGGCATCACCGAAACCGCCGCCGAGTATGACGCGTCTTTAACCATGGCTTCGACCGCGTCGTTAAAGGCACCATAGGGATAGGCGAACGTCTTGACCGTAATGTGAAAACGCTGCTCCAGCGTTTTTTTACTTTGGACGATCTCTTTTTCGGCAATCGGAGGGGGAACCGCTTTCAAATAAAGATGGTTAAGCGTGTGCGAGCCGACCTCGACCAGATCGCTGTCAACCAGTTGACTGATCTGGCTGGCATTCATGAATCCCGGCCGGCCGATAAAATCGGCGATCAGGTAAACCGTCGCCTTAACCTGGTATTTTTTCAGCAAAGGAAAAACAACGGTATAAAAATCGTCGTACCCGTCGTCAAAGGTTAGGACGGCACTGCGGCTGGCTTCGTACTGGATGCTACCGTTTAAGATGTCGGGAATGTCCTTGACAAAATAGGTTTGGAATCGGGCGGCCTTCAGGGCGTTTAACTCCTTTTCAAACCGGTCGGGGGTAACGTCCAGGTTCTTGCGGATCAAGTCGTTGCGGTCTTTGACATACTCCACGTAATGATACATGATGACCGGAATCCTCATCTTAGCCGAGACCGAGGCGCTTTTCACCTGTTTATACAGGTCGGCCGGCTGGTAATACGGAGCGATCAGTTCCCGATCGCTGGGCGGCGCGGCGCGTGACGCCGGTCGCCTGGGACCGATTAAACCATAAACAATCGCCCCGGCCAATATTACGCCGCACGCAAAACCGGCAAGAAATACCAAAACCGACTCGGGCGTTTTTTTGATCGTGATCATGAAAACAATGCTCAATAGACCTTGACTAAACCGCGGTTTAACGCCGCCTTAAAACTGCGATAAAGAAACACCAGGCCAACCGTAAGATAAACCAAGTTCAGGGCCAGACTGATACCAAGCTGACGGTAGTCGAGCGTCCCCCGGTTAATGACGCGGCGCGCCTCCTCAAACACATAGCTGGTGGGAATGACGCGGGCGACCGCCTGCGCCCAGCCGGGCAACACCGATACCGGATAGTAAATGGCGGAAAACGGCGAAATTACCGCCACCATGGTCCAGGCAAATGTCTGTATCTTGGTCCCAAACCTAAGAATCAAACCGGCCACAAAAAACCCGACTGCCCATCCGGTCATAATCAGCAAACCGATCAGGGGAACAAAGTACCAGCCGAAAAAAAACAGCTTGACCCGGTAAAGCAGGAAAGCCACCACCATGGCAAAGCCGAAACTGACCAGCGCCTTGATCACCCCGATAACGACAAACGCCAACACCCATTCGGCAAAGCTGATCGGCGCGACAAAGATGTTGATCAGGTTTTCGTTCCACAGGTCTTCCAACAGGTTAACCGTAATTTCGTACTGACCACGCCAGACAATGATCCAGAACAAAATTCCCGACACCATCATTATGATCAGGGTCGAAGCATTGGGAATATAGGTACGAAAATATACGCTCGTCAAGCCCCAGAGCAACAGGTCAATCGTCGGCCAGTAAAACGCGTCGCTCAGGCGGTCAAAGCTGCGGCGGAACAAATATAGATAGCGCAACACAATCGCGTAGGTCCGGTGGAGTTTCATGGGTTTTTTTTGGTCATTTGTAAAAAATAGTCCTCCAGGCTGGGCTTGTTGATGCTGATTTCGTCATAGTATATCCCTTTATCCGCCAACTGACGCAGCACCGCGGCAATCTGGTGTTCCTTAATGTCGATGGTGATGTATCGGCCCGCCAACCGATGGCCAAGGTCATGACTCCGACAGTATTCAACCAATCGTTTCAGTCCGTCTTTAACCAGTAGCTCGACATGGCTGATCTCGATCGTTTTGGCCAGCCCTTCGGGCGTGTCGTCGGCAATCAGGCGCCCCTGGTTGATGAAGATGACCCGATCGCAGACTTCCTCGACCTCGGCCATGTTGTGCGAGGTGATGATGATTGAGACTTTGAATTTACGCCGCTCCTCCAAAAGAAATTGGCGGATGTAGTCGGCGACGTCAGGATCCAGCGACGCGGTCGGCTCGTCAAGCAATAACACCTTGGGATAGTTGATAAACGCCTTGGCCAGGTTGACCCGGGTTAACTGTCCGGCCGACAGTTCGGTCATCGGCTGGTCAATCAGCTTTTCGATCTTGAAGATTTTCACCAACTCGCCAATTCTTTTCTTCCGGTTTTTGATCTGGTAAAGATAGGAAATGAATGTCAGGTTTTCTCTGACCGACAAGCGCCACGGCAGCTTGGTGTAGGTCGAGGAAAAGTTCACCTGCTCCAGAATCACCTGGCGCTCCTTAACCAGATCCCGGCCGAAGTAGCGGATCGCCCCGGCGGTCGGCGTCAACACCCCGAGCAGCATCTGGATCGTCGTAGTTTTGCCGGCGCCGTTTGGCCCGAGCAGTCCGAGGATTTCGCCTTCGTGCAGACTAAAGGAGACGTCATTCACCGCCGTCACGTCGCGAAACCGCTTGGTAAGGTGGTCGACTTGAATGATATCCATACGTTTGATTGTAACACACGTCCCGGCCTCGCCCATCATCAATAAATCGGCCAAAATCAGAGTAGAGGAGACTAAAGGGCATCGCAACAAGATAAAACCCAATGGGGGAAGCAAAAAACACCGTAATAATCGAGGCAACCGCCACTGGGGTATGGGGCCGATTAGATTAGAGTTACTAATTAGTTAATAAAAAGTTATTTATTTAATTATTAAGGTTATCGGATTGTCGCAAAAACCCGTTCTCCCCTGGCTGGGTCTACTCACAACGTCGTAAAAGATACAATTTACGACGTTGTCCATATTCTCCTCTCTGTCACGGAATCGCGCCGTTTTCCCGGTTTTCCGAGACCCCTGCCTTTTCGGAGAATATAAGAATCAGTCCGTCACCCCCGTTCCACCATTAATCGTGGGTTGGTTCAGATAATATTCATGATTTTTTGCTCTTTTTTACCAATGGCCGGCCTCTCTCCCGGCACTCTCTTCACCGGTTAACGCAGTGTAATAATTTAGAGCGTAATGGCACTACGAATTACTAATTTTGAGGCTAGATCTGTTCTTTATTCTAACAATGAACCAGGATTTATATGTAGTTTAGAGTATTATAGTAATCTAAACGTTGAGTTTTGAGGCTGATTTCCCTCCACAATCCGGTCAGGTTTCATTATAATTTAGCGTACTATAGCAATCCAAAACAAAAAAACGAGGCTGGATTATCTAGTTATCCACAAAGGGATATCCTAGACTTTAGGGGATGACAACAAGCTAAATATAATATTTTGAGGCTGATATGACCAGGAGTTATACTCCGGCGGGTATTGAGTCTGAGTCATTTGTTGTTTCTGATAAACGCAAAATATACGTACGTGATATTTATATCCTATAGTGCGAAAATATATTATAGGATAAATAACTCACGTCCGTCATCCGGAGCATTATATATAATCCTCCCCTCTCCCCGCCTTTGTGTCTCGCCATTTTTTTACCAGCCGACCGAAAGCAACGCAATTATTCCCACAAAACCCAATACCAGCAAATATTCGCGGATTGAATCCTTAAAAAATCTCTGGTCATAGTAACGGTACACCAACCCCACCAGACTGTAGTAACACGAAGAAAGAAACAAGGCCAACACCATGGTGTTTTTCCAGGGCACAAACGACAGCACCAGGGTAATTTCGGCCACGATCAACCCCAGCACCAGGGCGTAACGGACAATCGTCCTTTCCAGCGTCAGCTCCAGTTTCACGGTCCACAACAGATGGATGGCCAGAATCGTTATCAACCCAAAAGCAAAACCGGCGTTGACCACAAACCCCTGCTTAAGGGAAAACAGGATATTAAAGGCCAGAAAGCAGATAAAAGTCTGAAAAAAGTAGTTGACGGAAAACGCGGCGCGGTAAAGCTGGAGATTGGTCTTGACGCCGACGTTAAAGATGTTGCTGGTAAGCAACAGGGCGTAAACGGAAACGGCGTAGATGATGACAAACGGCAGACGGGTAAGCCAGCGCACCGGAAAAAGGAAGTAAAAGAAATAGGCGGTGACGCTGAAAAGAATCGGTAAAATAAACAGGGTGAGCCACTCTATCCGACGCACTCCCTCGATCAGGGAAAAATAAGTCAGGGCGTAGACAAGCACCACCAGCAGGCTGACGAAAAACCAGGACTGGTCAAAAAAGAAAAAGGTCGAGATCAATATTACCGCCGAAAGCAGCGCCGCGCTGATGACAAACCGGATACGCTTCTCGATCTTCAGGAACGGCTTCTGGAGTTGTTTGTGAATCGATTTCATGACAGGTTGGTATAAACACCGTGAACATCGTCAAGGCTTTCGAGGCTCTCTGCCAATCTCGTAACCCGGTCAAACAACGCCGGGTCGGCAACGGTCACGCTGGTGGTAGGGCGAAAACACAATTCGGCCGCCGGGGCGGTCAGTCCCTGGAACTGATCCCTGATCTTACCCAACCGTTCAAACGGAAAGTAAACGATAAAGCTCTCGTCATCCTCCTCGATGTCAAAGGCACCGATGCGGTCGGCAAAGGCCAAAACCGCTTCCTGGGAGTTGGCCTGTTTGTCTACCATCACCACGCCGCATTTTTGGAAAAGGTAGGCCACCGCACCCTGGTCCCCCAACTTTCCGCCCCCCTTCTCCATCACGTTTCTGATCTCGGACATGGTCCGGTTATGATTGTCGGTGGTGGCATGGATGATCAACGCTACTCCGCCGGGCGCAAAACCTTCGTAAAACAACTCCTTGAGCTGGCTTTTGTTGGGTCCTATCCCCTTCTCGATCGCCCGAGCGATGTTGTCCTTGGGCATGTTAAGCTGCTTTGCCTTATCGATCGCCAACCGGAGCCTGAAGTTGTAATCAGGATCGGTCATGCCGTTGCCCTCCAAAACCGCGAGAGTGATCATCCGGGTCAACTTGGTAAAAAGACTGCCGCGCAGTTTATCGTTGACTTCTTTTTTTCGCTTGATATTTGCCCATTTAGAATGCCCCGACATGAAGTTTATTATACTTGACAAAACTAAAAAAATAAATATACTGTTAACCATATTTATGGACTCCGTCGAAAAGTTGGAAAGCCAAGCCATTGAAGCGGCCCTGCTTTTTGACTGGGATAAGGCGATCTCTTTGAACAAGGCATTGATTGCCGTTAATCCCGAGGACATTTGCGCTCACCTGCGCCTGGGTTTTGCCTTTATGCAGACGCATAACTGGCATTCGGCAAAGCAACACTATTTCAAGGCCCTCAAGCTCCAACCCGGCCACAACCTTGCCATGGAAAACATGGAAAAAATCAAGGTGCTGGAGTGCCGGTCGCAGAAAAAACCGCCGAATCACCATCCACCGAAACTGGATCCGAACCTGTTTTTGGAAATTCCCGGTAAGACCCGCACCATTACTTTGGTCAATCCGGGACAAAAAAACATCCTTGCCCATCTTTCTATCGGTCAGGAGGTCGTCTTTAAGCCTAAAAGACGCAAAATCGAAATCCGTACCAAAGAAGACGAGTACGTCGGCTGTCTCCCCGACGACATTTCCAAACGCCTCACCTACCTAATCAGAGCCAACGGCCGCTATGTCACCTGCATCAAGGAGGCGGCATTGAACAACGTTGTCGTGTTTGTGCGCGAGGAGTTCAAGGGGTACCGGATGCGCAATTTCTTGTCCTTTCCCAAGAACATCCAGGCCAATCTCCAGCAGATGAACCCGGACGAGGAAGAAGATGGCGACAACGACGAAGGGCATGATGAACACGGATGGAGCGAGGAAACCGCACTGAACGAGTCCGGTCACGATGACGAAGAAAACGACGAAATCTTTCCTTTGTCTCAAGACGAGGAAGAAGATGAATAGTGCTTAACCTTTTTTTTGAAAAAAACAATCGTTCCCTTCAGTCGCCTCGCCCTGACGAGTTTTTCGATCTCCGCCGGAATTCCCAGATCACGCATCGATATCAAGGCAGTGATAAACGCTAGTATAAAAAGCAGTCCAAGAGCCAAAAACATCTTAATTTATTGATTGTTAATTTCCCAGTCCCGTTCGACTTTATTCAAGTAAATAATTATATCAGACACCTCGCCTTTTTGCTGACGGAGCCGGCAACCGAAAAACTGCGCCAGACTCAAGGCCGTCTGGGAAAACGGCGTCTGACTGTCGGTCACCACGCAATCACCGTTGTCCGACCCGGTGGCGACGGAAATATCCACCACCCGGATGCCGTTGCCTTCGATCAGGTCCGAGAGCGCGCCGGCGGTAAGATAACGGTGCTGATAGATTAACTGAACCCGTTTTTGCTCGGTGCGGAACAGTTTTTGGTACCACAACTTGTTCTGGGAGGAAGCCTGATCCAGCGGCTCGGTCTTCCCCACTCCGGTCTGAGCAAACAGGAAAATCAAATATACCCGATCGAACAGGTTGGCGTTGCCGGCGTAGGTCAGGAGCTTAACAAAAAGGGGCTGATGATCGGCCTGGCCGCGGTCACCATAATAGATCGGGGCCGCCGCCGGATAAAAATAACGGTCGACGAATACATTGAGACGCGCGGAAAAAGCATTGCGCAGCAGGACCGGCCGCTTCTCCAGTTGGGCCAGTCTGCCCAGCGCTCCGACCCGGTATTCGCCGTAACCGCCGGGAACCACTAGCTTGTCGTTTGGGGAAAATGCGATTATGGCGGGAATCGACTGGACCCGATCCACCGACACCGCCACCGGAGCACTGTCATAGATAAGCACGTTAAGACGGTCGTGTTTGGTCAGCAGCAACGATGACCGCAGCTGGAAGTAGAGCAGCGCCGCGGCCCCGACCAGTACAAGCACGATCAGTTCTTTTTTCATATTCCCTCCTCGGCTCTTTTAATGTACTGGATCTGCTTGATAATGTCTTCACGGGGAACCCGGTGGAGATACAGGAGTTTTTTGATGATGGAAAGGGCGGCTTCAAACTCCGGCTGTACGATTACGCTCACACCCAGATCACGCATGCGCTGTTGGTCGGGACGGCGATGCACCCGGCTGATAATGACGATGTTGGGATTGCAGGAGCGCGCATTCAGGACGATTGCTTCTTGGGAAAAACGATCCGGCAGCGCCAAGACCAGAGCGGTGGCCGTTTCCACTTCGGCATAGTCAAGAATGTTGCTGTCGGTCGGGTCGCCGTAAATGATGTTCACGCCGTTTTTCTTGGCGCGCTCGACGGTATGAAAATTATAGTCAATCGCCAAAAAAGGCAGATTGGCCAGCGTCAGGGCGCGGCCGATCGAGGAACCGATTCTTCCGTAACCGCAGATGATGATGTGGTTTTTGATATCCAGGGCGTCGATCGGCGTCGGCTGCGCATCCAGATGAGTGTGAATATAGGCGTCAACCAAAGGCAGGCGACGGTGCAGAAAGGCCTTGATCTTTGCATAACAGCGTTCTTTGTTGCCGATCAAAATCGGAGTGATGACCAAACTCAATAGCACCGCGGTGATGACGAAAAGATACTGCGGCTGGCTGAAGACGCCGTTCATGTAACCCAACGACATCAAAATAAAGGCGTCTTCGTCGATCTGGAACAGGAAAAAAGCCAGATAGAACGACAACCTGGACTGGAATTTGAACAGGCTAAAGATGACAAAGATGATGACTGCCTTAATCAAAATTACCGCCATGGTAAAGACCACAATCGTCGGCAACAGTGGAACAATCAGGTCCAGCTTGACGTTGGTGCCGATGTAGATGAAAAAGATGATCGCCAAAAGATCGCGTAACGGACGGATCTGGGAAAAGATGTGGTAATGTTCCAGGGTCTGGGAGATGACGATTCCGGCCACGAAGACGCTCACCAGGATGGGGATCGCCAGCAGGGTGGAAACGTAGGCGATGAGAAAAATCAGCAAAATAATGAACAGGTTAAGTAACTCCCGCGACCGCCGCGCCACCAGATTGAAAACCCTCGGCAGAATTTTGTTGCCGAAGTAATAGGCGCCGGACAGTATGAGCGCCGAGGAAACGATGCCCACGGCGATTTTTTTCGCGATCTCCAGCGGCGGGGTACTGTGCACGGTCATGGCGGTGAAGATGATCATGAACGGCACAAAAGCCAGGTCCTGAAACATCAGAATTCCCAGAGCCAGCTCTCCCAAAAACGAATGCTCCTCTCCCCGCTCTTGGATGATCTTGGCGACCAACGACGTGGAAGAAGACGCCAGGGCAATGCCGACGAGAATGGCCTGAACCAGAGAAAACCCAAACGCCAGGCTGAACAAAGCCAGGGCGATAATGGAAAGACCCACCTGCAACAACCCACCGATCACAATGAAGCGTTTGATCGCCAACATGCGCTCAAACCGGGTCTCCAAACCGACCGTGAACAGGAGCAGCACGATACCAAAAAAAGCAAATTGGTTGATGGTGGTACGCGACAGCATTCCATCAATGAAACCGCTAAGGATAACGCCGCCGACAATGTATCCGATCAACGGTGACAGCCGATATCGTTTAAGAAACAAGGCAACGATAAACGGAACGAAAAGAAAAACGAAAAAATTCAGGAATAGCCCGGCCGGAATATTACCCATAGTTTTCAGTATATGGGGGTTTTGTTATTTATGCAATTTCTTTTCGCAGTCAACGCAGAACAACGCCTCGGGCACCAATTCCAACCGTTCCACCGGAATGGCGCCGCCGCATTTGTCGCACCGGCCGTAATGCCCACGGTTGATTTTGTTTAACGCCAACTCGATACGCTCGATCCGTTTTTCCATGTCCTTGACCTGGGCCTCGATCGTATCGTGGCCCACCTGTTCGCGTACGTCGGTATCCACCGCGGCATTGTCCGAAGCATGATCGGGATCGCAGAAAGGATCTTCCCGTTTCAGTTCCTCAATCTGCTGAAGCGTCTTTTTTTTCTCTTTTTCTAAGCGTTTTTTTTGCGCGTCGGTGAACAATTTTGTAAGTGTTTTTGCCATGTTTACTTAGGAAATGGTAAATTTGACTTCTGAAATAATACACGATGTAAAAACCCACTGTCAAGAGCAATATCGCCGATACGGTGCGGTTGAAACTATACCCGCGCATCAGCAAATGGGCGCTTTTCAAACCGTCCAGGGAAAAATAGACCAAGGCAAAATACCCGATAAAAAAAACAAAGGCAGCGCCTTTGGGGTAATTCCCCCGCCGCACCGCAAATAAGAGCCGGTGCGCCAAAAAGGCGCCGAGGAAAAACAGTATACCCTCGTACAGGGCGGTCAGGTGATGGGCCTGCGCCAGACCGGCGTATTTGACCGAGAGAAATATCTGGGTCGGAGCACCGATCTCGCTGCCGGAAAAGAAGTTGCCCACCTTGGCAAAAGCAAAGACCAAAAACAGCGGGGCAACGTAATAGTCAATGATCTCCCAATAACTGATTTTTTTGAGGCGGAAAAAGAGCCAGTGACCGAGAAAAAAACCCAACAACCCACCGTAGATCGAGAAGCCGGGAAAACCGTTGATCAGAATGATCTTGGCCGGGTTAAAGCCGAACTTGGAAAAGTTAAGGCTGACATAGACGAAGCGGCCGATGATCAGGCCGACGAACAGCGAAAAAAACACGCCGTCGAACACGTCCTCTTCCCGATAAACCGTAAGGTGAATCAGTTTCCACAACAGATAACTGCCCCAAAAAAACGCCAGCGTCAAAAATACTCCGCTCGTATAAATCTTAAGGAATGGCAGGTTAATTAAGACTGGCAGCATGATTTGATTATTTTAGTATAATTTAGCCATGACTAAAAAACAACCCGTATCGCCCGCGCGGGCGCTGCGCGTCGGTTTTGACCTCGACGGCGTCATCCTTTATAACCCGGCCCGGATCGTCCGTCCCCTCATCGCCTCGGTCAAAAAGAAGCTACTGAAAAAAAACCGCCTTGGGTTTTATTACCCCCGGACCGGCTGGGAGAAAGTTTTCTGGCGCCTTTGCCACTGGTCAAGTTTTTTTGTCGCATCGGGACTGGACGAGATTAAACGTTTGAGCCGGGTAGGAAAAATTAGTCCCTACATCATTACCGCCCGGTTCGATTATCTGAAGAACGACTTTTATGACTGGATCCGCCGGCTCGATGCCGGCGCTTTTACCCGGGGTTGTTATTACAACCGTACCAACGACCAGCCGCATCTTTTTAAAGAAAAAATGATCGACCGCCTCAAGCTCGACGTCTTTGTCGAGGACAACTGGGACATTGTCCGTTATCTGAACGATGTCCAAAAACGCCGCCGTTCAGGCACGAAGATTTTCTGGATCTATAATATTTTTGACAAAAACATCAACTACCCTTATAAATTTCCCAGCCTGAAATCGGCGGTTTCCTATCTGAAAAAATTATGAACGTATTGATTACCGGCGGCGTCGGCTTCATCGGCACCAACTGCGTCGCATATTTTTCCCGCCAGAAACACCAAATTACCGTAGTCGATAATTTTTCCCGCGCCGGCGTCGACCAAAACGCCGCCTATCTGCTTAAACTTAACCCGAAGTTGACCATTGTCCAAACCGACGTCCGGCGGACACGCGCTTATCTTCAGCAGATTAAGCGGGCTGATCTGATCATCCATCTGGCCGGACAAACCGCCGTGACGACCTCGATGGCGCATCCCGACCGCGACTTTTCCGGCAATCTGATCGGCGGCTTTTCCCTTTTGGACGCGGTCCGACGCCACAATCCCCACGCCGTTGTCCTTTATGCCTCCACCAACAAGGTTTATGGCGACCTCCATCTCCATCGTATCCGGCTGCAGCGGCAAAAAGAACAATACGCAGACTGGTGCCATCAACACGGCATCGACGAAGACGCCAGGCTTGATTTCATCTCACCTTACGGATGCTCCAAAGGGGCGGTCGACTGCTACTTCCGAGACTATGCCCGCAGCTTCGGACTGAAAACCGTCGTGTTCCGCCAGTCGTGCATCTACGGCCCGCACCAGCTGGGAGTTGAAGACCAAGGTTGGGTGGCGCATTTTGCCAAACAGACGCTGCGTCAGCGGCCGATCACCATCTTCGGCGACGGATTTCAGGTGCGCGACCTGCTTCACGTTGATGATTTGATTGACGCCTACCAGCGCGCCTTTGCCCGGGCCAACACGCTGGCCGGCCAGGCGATTAATGTCGGCGGCGGTACGCATAACGCCTTTTCTTTAATCCAGGTAATCAGGTTATTAAGCCAAAAAATCGGCACCACTCCCCGTTTGACCTATCAGCCAGCCCGGCCGGGAGATCAGTTGTATTTCGTCTCGACCAACCGGCGTGCCCGAACTGAGCTCGGCTGGAAGCCAACCATCAGCTTCAGCTCCGGCGTCGACAGCCTGATTGGTTGGCAAAGGCGGCATTTATGAAAATTCTGTTTTTCTCCTCGTATTATTATCCTTATACCTCGGGCATCACCACTTACCCCGACCGGCTCCTGTCCCATCTCGCCCGCCACCACGACATCACCGTTCTTACCTTTCCCCATCAGCGCCACCTCCCGGCCACAGAACGACGGCGCGGCGTGACAATTGTCCGTATGCCCTATTGGTTAAAAATCAGCAAAGGCTACGTCTCACCCCAAGCGCTGGCGTATTTTTTCCGCTTCAGCCGGAGCAGCGACCTGGTGATCCTTAACATTCCCAACGGCGAAGGTTTGTTTCTGGCTTGCTGTGCCCGCCTGTTTGGCAAAAAGACCGTCGCCCTGTTCCACTGTCTGGTGTCTCCCGGCCAGTCATGGATTTTCCGGATCGCCACCGCGTTTCTAAACGCCATGACTTTCTTCCAGTTATGGTTATCTCAACTAATTGTCGGCTATACTGCCGACTACGTTAATCACAGCTGGGTGGGGCGCCGATTTCCCACCAAAATCCGCACCGTCTTTCCCCCGGTAAGCACCGCCGCACCACGAAGCCGGGCCGGAAAAAGACACCCTGACCGGATAACCATTGGTTATGCCGGCCGGATTGCCCGGGAAAAAGGCATCGAGTATTTGATTGAGGCGATCCGTCTGGTTAAACAGGTCACCACTCGACCGGTGACGCTCGAGTTGGCCGGCCCTTACGCTGGCGCGGTGTCCGGAGAAATGGACTACTACCGGAAAATCGTTAATTTGCTAGCCAAACAACGGCTGGACTACCGGTTTTTAGGCAATTTGTCCGATAAAAAATTAGGTGCGTTTTACCGGTCGATCGACCTGTTGGTACTTCCCTCGGTTAACGGCACCGAGGCGTTTGGAATGGTTCAGGTTGAAGCGATGCTGCAGGGAACCCCGGTGGTCGCCACCGACCTGGCGGGCGTGCGGGTGCCAATCAGCTTAACCAAGATGGGGATCGTCGTCCCTCCGCAAAACCCCGAAGCACTTGCCGAGGCGATCACCACCGTCATTGATAAACGGAAACGTTATACCAACCAGCGACTAATCACCAAGGCCCGGTCAATATTTAACAGCGATAAAACCTATCGTTTCTACCACCGACTACTCAAAACTTTTTCAGTTAATTAATTAACTGAAAAGACTGGCGCGATTAACGAGCGCGACTGGTTTTTTCGTTTTCGTAAATTAAAACCCTCGGATGATCGTAAACCGTAAACGCCTCGTCGGCCCAGTCATCCGGCCAAACCAAACACGCGTTCGCCGACCAACACAACTGGGGATATGAATTGAACTCGGCCAGTTTTTGATAACCAAGCTTTCCGGCCAACAGATCACGGTAGAATCGGGTCGCTACCGGGTATTTGTCCGGCACGGTCGGAATGCTCCCCCACCCCCGGTTGGAGGACATAATATAGTAGTCGGCCCGTCCCAGTTGGGCGGAAATTTTACTCCATTTTTCCGGCGTGTCCGGATCAAAGATGGCCACTGCCTCGCTGCGGAATTGTTTGCCGGTCGGATTGGCGACCGGCAACGGCAACCCGTCATCCCAGTATTCATACAGAATTAAACTGTGGTCGCGTAGGTGTTGGTAAATCCAGTCCGACGCCGCCACCCGCGAGTTCGGCCTTAAGTAGATCGAGAAAAACATCAGCGGCCAGACCAACGCGGCGGAAACGAGCAACGGAAAATAGAAACGCCGGGCTGATTTTGATCCGTTAAACCGTTTTGTCCAGGCGGTTACCGATTCGACTCCCATCGCCGCATAGATTGCCAGAAACGGATAAAGGAAAATAAAGTAGCGCATCGTCTTGACAAACCGGGTCGACTGGTAGAGGAAAAAACCGACCACCCAGATCGCTATCAGGCCGGAAGCGGGTAACATCCGCCGGGCAACAACGGGTTTCGATCTTTTCTTGAGCGTCTTAATGAGATCAACCGCCTGACGTTTTATCTGGATCAATAGCCCGGTGCCGAGCAAAAAAAAGTACGGCAAGCCGACGCCGAACACCGCCAGATTTACCAGGCTGAAAATCACCGGCGGCTTATTAATCCATTGGATCGCCGGAGGATACCAGACATCTTTGCTTTCGTATGACTTTAACTGCTGCAGGTTGGCGACAAACTCCGGATTTGGGCGCGGATCAAGCCATGCCGACGACCTAAATACATAAGGGTCGGCGCAACGCAGAGCCAAATAAACCAGTAACACATAGACAAGGCAACGAACCAGCGCCAGCGTCACCGGCCCAAACCGGTGACGGGAATTTTTTGACGCCGTCAGTCCAATCAGAGCCAGATTGAGAGGCAGGATAAAAACGGCGTTGACCTTACAGGCAAATGCCAGTCCCAACGCCACTGCCGAAACCGACAACAACCATAACGGCCGGCCTTGGTTTCGCCAGCGCAGCAGCAAATAAAAACTAAGAATCATAAAGAAGTTAAGGAAGGGATCGACGGTAAAAAAATGCGCCAGCTGGATCGGTAACACGGCAATCGCGTAAAAAAAGGCAGCCCAATAGGGCAACGCGCTTACATCGCGCTGGCGCCGGGCGGCCACCAACTGGGCCGCGATCCGGTACACCAACCCGACCACCATCAGGTCAAACCAGCCGGCCAGCCAACGCCCCTGGACGGTAAAGTCGTTATAGTTGTCGTGATTAAACCAAACCGCCGCGATTTTGTTTAAGGTCAAGGGCAAGGTTCCGTAGACATAAAAATGAAAGCCGACGTTGGCCGGATTGAGCCGGGAACGCGACGGGTTAAAATAATCGGTCAGGCGACTGGGAATGGCGGTGGCATTGGCCACCATGGTCAAAAACCGCTCGTCGGGATGAAGGTGAAAACCACTATCCCAGTTGAGATTATTAAAACGCAGTAAGGCCGCTAAAAGAAAAATGGCGATCAGTAGACCCCGCCGTCGCTGTTTCATCTGGGATAAGCTTACTTATTTTTGATGTCCTGAAGAACCTTTTTTAGGTCCTTGCCCTCCTTTTTAATTACGTGCACCGCGCCTTTTTTCGGGAAAAGCGACAGTACGACGCGAAACAGGCCGCCTTGTTTCTCTTCCTGAATAAACAGACGGGCACGGATGACTTCCGGTATCTTACGTAACCGACGGGTCATGGTGTGGAAAAACAAATTGACGGTCTGTTGGTGTTCCTGCGAGAGATTTTTAGTGGCGACGTCGATCTTTTTGGTAGGGGCACCTTGGGTGAGGATTTTAAGGAAGTCGCGCGACGTAATGATCCCCAAGGGCCGCCTGTCCCGGTCAACCACAACGACGCTCCCGATCTGCTTTTCTATGATTAGGTTGAGAACGTCCTCCATGGTATCCTCCTGATTCAGGGTAAGCACCAAACTTTTCTGATAATTTTTTACCTTTTGCAAATGGAGATTAACTTTGGCGCCGCTTTTTTCGCCCCACTGTTCTTTGCTCTTCGGCGCCATTAAAAAAGAAATCAGGTCGTAGTAAGTGAGCATTCCTTTTAGTTTCTTGTCCGAACTAACCACTACTAGTTTGGAAATCTTGTAATGCTTGAACAGATTGAGCGCGGTGGCGATCGTATCGTCCTCGAACACGGTGATCAACGGCAGTTTTTTGCCGTTCAACACCTGTTTGAGCGAAAGATGAAGTGCGGGGTCGCCGCGCAAAGATGCCAGCATCCGCCTGGCGGTAATTATCCCTAAGAAATTCACCTGGCGGTCAAACACCGGCAGATAATGGATTTTTGACCCGGTCATCAACTGCGCCACTTTGGCAACGGGATAATACGAAAACACCCTGGGCGGATGGAAAAGACAATGCTCAACCTTGGTATTGGCAGGAAACGAGGATTTGATCAAACAATAATAAGGATTAATCAAACCCAATGGGTCGCGCCGGTCGTCGGCAAAAACAAACGCGGCGTCATGGGAACTTTTCAGTTTGCTTAACGCTGCCGACAACGTTTCGGTCGGCGCAATCCTAATGATGTTGTCGGTTTTGATCAGGCTGACGGTTTTGGTTTTCATATGTGTAAACGGCCACCTTTAATAATGGTTGATAAAATCGAAAAGCATCTCTACCCCCCACCCCGTTCCTCCCTGCGCCACCGTTCCGTGTGCCTTACCCTTGTTGTAAGCCGGCCCGGCAATGTCCAGGTGGACCCAGGCGCGCTGGGCGGTGAACTCCTGCAAGAACAGCGCCGCGGTGATTGTCCCTCCCCAACGACTGCCGCTGACGTTTTTCAGGTCGGCGATGCTTTTTTTCAGCATTTTGGCGTAACGCTGATACAAAGGCAGACGCCACAGTTCTTCGCCGCTGCGTTGTCCGGCCGCCTCGATCTGCCGCAATAAAGATTCGTCGTTGCCCAACAACCCGGTGATCTCTTCACCCAATGCCACCATGCAGGCGCCGGTCAAGGTGGCAATGTCGATGACCGCGTCGGGCCGGAAATATTTGTGTGCGTAAGCCAAACCATCGGCCAGCGTCAGCCGTCCCTCGGCATCGGTGTTAAGCACCTCGATGGTCGTTCCGTTCATGGCACGCACCACATCCCCCGGCCGCACTGCCTGCCCCGAAGGCATGTTTTCGCACACCGGCAGAATACCAATTACTTCATGACGACTGTCACCGGTCTGGGCCAGCACCTGAAATAAACCGAGCACCGTAGCGCCGCCGGCCATGTCGATTTTCATGTCGGTCATTGCCTCGGACGGTTTGAGTGACAGGCCGCCCGAGTCAAAGACGATTGACTTACCGACCAAACAGATGGTCTTTTTTTGTGCCGGCGCGCGTTGTCCTTGGTTATATTCCAGGATGATAAATCGGGGCGGCCTCACGCTTCCCTGGGCCACGGCCAAAAACGCGCCCATCCCGAGCTTACGGCAAGCTGACTTATCCAGTACTGTCATGTTTATTTTGCCGTCCGATGTCTTGGCAATGACCCGGGCCTGATCAACCAGGTCTTCCGGACGCAGATGCGACGCCGGCTCATTGACCAAATCCCGCGTCAGGTTAACGCCGGCGGCAATCTTCTCTCCCAGCGTCACACCGTCGGCAAACTGTTTTTTTTCCTGCCGGCCCAGACCGGTGAAATATATTTCCAGTGTTTCCACCAGCGTCTCGTCCACGCGGCCTTTTTGATTCTGGTATTTATTAAACCGATAGTTGACCAGTTCGGCAGCCAATGCGATGTTTTTTCCCAATGCGAAACAGTCGCGTCCGATGACCAGATCGGGCGCCACCACCGCCCGAGAGAAGCGTTGTTGCCTGACCAGACGCAGGCCGTCAGCCAGGCGCTGTTTTAGTTTTGTATAGCTAAAATCCGCCCGTTTCCCCATGCCGATAAAGAGCCAGAGTTGATAGCCGGCGTGATTACCCATCATAAACAACTGGTCTGCCTTTCCAGTAAAGGCGTGTTTTTTTGCTCTGGCTAAAACAAGTGAAGTATAAGGCGGGCGGGAGAGATCGCCCTCAAAAACCAAACTAATCTTGACTTCGCCCTGACGGGGCGGCGCTGACCGCTGAGATATGATAATCCGAGTCATAGTTGATATGTTAGTCCTATGTATTACACCAGTCAAGAGGAAAATGTATCGGTTTCGTATTGAGACGGCCGGGGAATTCGATTATAATAACAACCGATACTGATGGTTGTATAGCCGGGGTGGCGGAATGCTCAACTGGCAGTTGACGATACGCAGTGAGCCTTACTGCCAGTTAGTCCCGAGCTTATCTCGGGAGCAGACGTAAAGATTTTATCGCCGGGGTGGCGGAATGGCAGACGCACAGGTCTCAAAAACCTGTGACAACTTGTTGTCGTGAGGGTTCGACTCCCTCTCCCGGCACCAGGAACAATGAAAACACGAACATCAACTGCTTTTGCATTTATTGATAGCCAGAATCTTAACTTTGGTACAAGTAAGGATATTTATAAGGGTAAAAGAAAAGTTTATTCTGGATGGAAATTGGATTTCGGAAAATTTAGAAAATACTTATCTGATAAATTTAGAGTTAAAATGGCTTTTTTGTTTATTGGATATATTAAAGAAAACCAAAATTTATATAAACACCTAAAATCATACGGCTATATTGTAGTTTTTAAACCAACCACAAAAAATCATCTAGGAAAACCTAAGGGAAATGTGGACGCCGAATTGGTTTTACATGCGGCGGCCAAAGAGTATCATAATTACGACGAAGCGGTGATCGTATCAGGTGATGGTGATTTTTATTGCCTTCACAAGTTCTTACAGGAGAACAATAAACTCTTACGAATTATTATTCCCAATTCAAAATCAGAGTCTTCGTTATTAAAACCATTCCAAAAATACAAAACCTTTATCGAGTTTGAAAAACAAAAATTGGAATTTAAAAAAAATGAGAGGCGTTACTTATAACACGCAGTCATAAGCTCGTTTCTCTCTAGTGATTAACGATATTATACACGATTTACAAAACACCTGTCAAATCACTGATCAGCCTTCTTTTAACCGACCAATTAGCTCGAGCCTTTTTCCTTGGCCAATAGTTCGCTGACTTTTTGCCGCAAACCGCCCTCGCGGGTAATGTAGTCTAACGGCCGTTTACCGCTTCTTACTTCGTTGATTAGGTGTTTCAAGTCATCTATAGTATATGGTTGACCGTCGCCTGCCGGCCAAGAATTATGGGTATCCAGCGCTTTAAACAGATCGGCAAACGACCCGGCCGCCGCCACCGTCGCCTGTTCTTGAACCCGGTTTAGCCGGATCAACTCGTCGCGCGGAACCAGCTTAATGGTCGTATCCTCTCCGACTACCTTGACTACCGTAGCATCACCGGTCTGCGGATCAAAACGCATCACCGTCCAACCGGCTTCAATGCTACCATCGCTGCGCTGCACCCGCACCTGCGTCCCTTTGGGAAAGGCGATTATTTCCGGTGGAACCGGTGGAGTAACCGGCGCTTCAACCACCGGACGCGGCGCTTGAGCCACCGGTTCTTGGGTGACTACGACTGCGGAAACATTGTCTCCACTATTGGTGCCGGCTTCGGGCCGGACCAGATGCTTAATAAGCTGATCTGGCGTGGCATTGGGCGCCAGTCCGGCTAAGTTGAGTTTGAATATCTCGCCAAAGGCACGGTCAGCGGCCTCCTGGATCGATCGGCCCGCCTGAAGATCTGCTTCATACTGGGCATCAACCGCCTGCATGGCCGCTTGCACCTGGGGATTACCCGCATCAATTCCTTCCCATACTCCGTCGCAGCACAACACCAGCTTTTCACCGGTGGCCAGTTGGCCGTAATAAACCCGAACATCTTCGGCTAGAAATTTGCCGCCGGCGCCGAACGAACGGATAATGAAATTGCGCTCCGGAGCGCTAAATACTCCGGACGGTTTCAGTTTACTTGCCGCTAATTTAGCTTCCACGGCGCTCTGGTCTTGGGTAATTCTCATCACGTTGCCCTGGGCGTCAATTTTATAGGCTCGGGCATCACCAACCGACACAACAAAGGTCTGGCCGTCTTTGTTGGTCACCTGGGCGACCAAGGTCGCACCGGCTTCCGCACTGTTCTTGTCGTTATAAGCGGCCATCACGTCGTTGGCCTTAAGCATGGCTTTTTTCAAACCGTCAATTGTCACGTCGCCGCCGGACTGCACCATCTGACCAATCTCTCTGGTAGCAATATAGGTAATAATACTGCTGGCAATGTCGCCTGAACCATGCCAACCCATCCCGTCACATACCATATCCAGACCGACCAGCTTACCTTGCTGAATGAGTGTCTGAATCGTCTGATGGACTTTGGCAATGTCTGCTTCGCTAACTTGAATGGTCTCGGTCACTTGCCCGGTCTTATCCTTAACCGCCAAACCGTTAAGCGCCTTCACTAAACCAGCGGCTTTTTCGGCATCGGTAGGAACTTTTGCCTCGGTCCCGCCGATCTCGCCCAGATGAAAGCCGCGGGAAGCGCTGTAAATCGCGTCTTCGTCGGCAGTGGTCGCCCGGCCGCCCCGGTTTGATTCACCGATTGACTGTTGGCGAAAAGCCGCTAGCGATTTGGCTTCGACCGGAACTGGTTGCGCTTTAATCTCCTGAAATTCGGCCATGTTTAATTAAGTAATTAATAATCGTGATTTAAGCATAGCTTAACGGTTTTACCCTTGATTTGCAACGTTTACCAACTGCCGCCGCCTCCACCGCCACCGCCGCCCCCGGAAAAACCGCCGGAGAATCCCGAGGAGAAACCGGAGCGGGACACGGTGGTGCTCGGCGGCCGGGCGGCCGCCGCCAGATGGGAAAAGGAATTATTCAGACTGGCGACAAAATAGGTGGTGGTAAACGACTGCTGGTCATAACCCTGATACCAGTCGGGCGGCGCCAGATTCAACCCGACAAACCGCTTGGCCCAGACCTTTTCCACCCCAAACACCACCGCATACGGCAAGAGTTTTTCGAAAAACATCTGGCGGTCAGCCTGGAACTTAAGCTGGCGCGACTGACTGGAAAGAAAATTATAGAGCGATCGGGCCACGTTAGCCTGCTCTTTACCCTGTTTGGTTTTGCGGAACATCACCCGACCGAAAATAAGCACCATGATGGCCAAGAAAAAATTAAAGCTAATCAAGGCCAAACCGCCGATCACCAGATAAAAGGTACGCAGGCGGCGGGGATCGCTGGGAAACGTACCGTGTTTGACCAGGTCGGTGTAAATCTGTTTTTTCACCGCTTCGGCGGTCGCGTAAAACTTCAGGTTTTTTAGTCGCACTTCGCTATCGTCGGCAAACAACCCCTCAAGTAGTTGTTTTTCAAAACCCAACACCGAGTGATCCGTGTCCCAGTCGCGCTGTTTCACCAAACTAAAATCGCCTTTTTTCTTTTCGACAATCTTCAGGAAACCGCGCCGGGCCAGGTCCACTATCGTTCCGATCAGGTCACGCAGATCAACGCTTTCGTCAATCACCGTCCCGGTCTCGGCCGGGCTCAAGGGTCGGCCGGACGGGTCCTTAGGCGGATCGTACCAGGCTTTAACCGAACCGGTGGCGACTTGAGGATCGCGACCAAACCAATACCATTTGATCGGCAGCCACAACGGGTAAACCACATACCAAAACAGCGCCATAAGTGCGATGATTATTGCTAACAATTTCCCGACCCAGCCTTCCCACCAACTCACTACCGGCACCGGCGTCACCACCGCTACGGTTCGGGTAGGAAAACCGACGACGACTGTCCAACCCTCGGACGGACCCAGTGACTTGCCCGACTGGAACATTATTTGATTACCGCTTACCGTTGCCTGGCAGTTGCTGGTGCGACTGCCGGCCACGCCGGTATAGCAACCGGTTTTGACACGACTGGCCGTCACCTGATCCGGCAACCTCACCGTCGCCGAAGAAGTGACGATCGGAACCAGCCACCGGTTGCCGGTAACGTTCCAATACAGTTCGTCATGGTCGGAAAAATAACTCAAGGCACCGGTCACGTCGTAGTTGATAACATAGGTATGCACCCCGCTTACCACCTGATCGGCGCGGCCGATTTTCAGCTGGATTCCGGCGACATCCGCTGACTCCTGCCAACGATAGTCTTGGCCGGTGGTGTCGACAACCGAGATGTGGCTAATCTGGAGTTGATAGCGCTTACCGTCTTGGTTGGTCTTGACGGTGGGAATGTTTCTGACAATGCCGTGTTTGCTGGCGCTGCCGAAGTTATAGACGATGGTTTCGCTCACCGCCACCGTCGCATCTTGCTTCACCGTTATCTTTACGGCGAAACGATCGATTTGTTCGGCAAAGCTGGCGCGCGGAAAAGCCAAGACCAACGCTGCTGTCGCTAAAACAATAATTTTTTTCATGATTAAGGCCGTATAGTACCAGTATAGTAGATTATTGTACAATAAAAAGATGGTTCTTCTGCTGCTCTTGATATTGGCGCTCCTGGCGGTCATCGTTATTTTTGCCTTCCCGGCCGTTTCCCCCATTCCCTATTACCCGTCCCGCCACCGGGATTTGGGGCTGATCGCCCAGGCAATGGATCTGCATGATGGACAAACCGTCGTCGACCTAGGAGCAGGCGACGGAACCGTGGTATTTTTTGCCGCGTCCCAGGCACAGCGGCAACGTCTGAGAATTAAGTTCGTGGCGATCGAGATCAACCCGATTTTGGTAATGGCGTTGTTGATCCGGCGGCTTTTCCACCCGGCCAAGAAAAACATCCAAGTAGTTTGGGCGGATTTTTTCCGCTGGCAGCCTAACCCAGCCAACGAGCGGGTGTTTTATCTTTACGGCGCTCCTTGGCTAAACGACAAGATCGCCAACCGGTTGCGACAGTTTCCCGGGAAGAACCGTCTGGTGTCTTATTACTACCCGGTTGCCGGTCTGACAGCCCAACAACGGATTCAAGGAATCAACCGAATTTTCGTTTACCAACTTGGCCGCCGCCGGCAGCAATAGTTTATACTTAGGATAATATTTATGTTAACTTCGCTCGATTTCCAACTGACTAATGCCATCTACCACCTACTCCCTCATAATGCGGTCTTTGACCGCCTGTTTACTTTTTTTTCCCTGGACGGCGACGCCCTGTTGATCTGGATTATCGTTATCCTTGTCACCATCCTCATTGAGGAGCTTTATCATCCAGGGATCCAAAAGCGCGACAAGAAATTCATTTTTTATTTTCTTGCCAGCTTCGTCGTCACCGCCCTGCTGGTCAATTACGGGATAAAGAACTTGATCCGGCGGCCCCGGCCATTTACCAATCCCCTGGCCGTGATTACCGGACCCTCCTGCCCCGTCGATTACTCCTTTCCTTCGTCTCACGCCGCGACCGCGTTTGCCTCGGCCACGGTGCTCGCATTTTTTGATCGCAAACGCCGTTGGTTGTATTATCTGATCGCCGGATTGATTGCCTTATCCCGGATTTATCTCTATTGTCATTACCTGTTTGACATAGTGGCCGGGGGCTTGATTGGAACGTTTATCGCGCAAACCACCCTCCGGCTGAAATCGCATTTACTTCAGCACCTTGGAAACGAACTCTCTCGGTGTCAGGCAATTTAACGACAGGTGTAAACGTTCTTCATTGTAGTATACAAGATATTCGGCTAACCGGCGGGAAATGAGCCGCTCCGATGGTGTTTGGCCGGAAAAACACTCCTCCTGTAAGGTGCGGTTGAACCGTTCGATATGGGCGTTGTCGTTTGGTTTTCTTGTCCGGATATATCGAAGTGGAATGTTTTGCCGCTTGAGGGCAAAGTAAAAACTCTGGCTGAATTCCTCCCCATGATCCGTTTGGATCACCCGTAAAGGAAAACCGAATAATTCGCCAGCGTTGGCGACCACTTGAAGGCTCACTTCAGGCGTAATGTGCCGGTGGTATTCCGCATAGGCCAAACGGGTGTATGTATCGAGGACCGAATAAACGTAGAAGCGTGAATGGTCCCGTCTGGCAAAATGGATGGTGTCGGCTTCAACTAGTGACCCGGGAGCGTTGGAAACCGGAGAAATGGCTGGTAACTTGAAGTACGCGCGTTTCTTTCGAACTAGATGATTCCGTTTCAATACTCTTCCGACCGATGAAAGACTGACATTGATTCCTTCCTTGATTAAGTGGGCGTGGATAATTGGGGCGCAGCGTTTGACTGACTTCCTCACCTCAATGATTCTTTTAACCACGTCTGAAGAGAGTTCGTTTGGGTGGTGATGGGGACGGGAGGGATACGTATCGATATATTCGTTCTGGTAAAAGTTTTGGGATTTCTTGATCCATTTGCAGATTGTCGATTTGACTACACCGTATTTCAAGGCTGCCTCTTCCTGGGTTAAACCACGAACCAGAACATCATTAACGGCTATGCGACGAACTTTGGGAATAAAGGGATTGGAAACGTACATAGATTGGTGTCAGTAACTTCTAACTTCCTGACACCAACTATACCGTAAAAAGTTTCCAAGCTATTGAACAATTACGGAAATATCCTATAAAAAAATAAAGTCGAACTATCAAAAAAGTTGAACAAAGGCAGTGCTAGAAGTAAAAAACTATTGTTCCACTCCGTAAAATCGCACCCGGTCACCGCGAAACATCAGGTCGATTTCCCCAATTGGCCCGTTGCGATGTTTAGCGATGAAAAGCTTGACTAAACGTTTACTTTGATCAAGTAAATCTTCGCTGTCGTCCTCTTGATACAAAAACATGACTACGTCGGCGTCCTGTTCGATCGCTCCTGATTCGCGCAGGTCGGCCAACTGCGGTTTTTTGGTACCGCGCTGCTCCACTGCCCGCGACAACTGGGA
The DNA here is from genome assembly GCA_023380935.1 of Patescibacteria group bacterium. GTDB lineage: Bacteria > Patescibacteriota > Microgenomatia > UBA1406 > GWC2-37-13 > UM-FILTER-34-12. Next base: position 20,528 of record JAMCST010000002.1, on the reverse strand, counting down.
GATGGCCAACACCGGAATTTTCAATTCCCTGGCCAAGTTTTTCAGTCCCTGGGAGACAAATGACACTTCCTGAACGCGCGAATCAAATCGCTTGCCCGCGTCGGCCAGTTGCAGGTAGTCAACCACCACTACCTTGATGTTTTTTTCCACCTTAAGCTTTCTCGCCTTGGTGCGCATTTCCAGAATTGAGGCTCCCGGCGTATCGTCAATGTAGATCGGCGCCTCGGACAGTTCCCCCATCGCTTCGGTCAACCGTTTGTAGTCGTCGTCGGAGAGTTTGCCGGTCTTCAGGCGCCAGGCGTCAATGTCCGCCTGACCGACCAGCAACCGGTCAACCAACTCTTCCTTGCTCATCTCCAGAGAAAAAAATCCGACCGGACGCTTCTCTTTGGTAGCAATATGTAAGGCGATGTTCAAAGCCAAGGTCGTCTTGCCGATGCCGGGACGCGCCGCCAGGATCAATAGGTTAGAATCCTGCATCCCCGCCAGTTTATTGTCTAAATCTTTGTACCCGGTGGCTACCCCGCGCAAGCCGGCGCCGGTCTTCATAAACTCTTCCAGCCGCTCAAAGCTTTCGGCCAGCACCTCTTTCAGCTCGATGAAGTCGCGATGCAGGTGCTGCTGCGACAAGGAGAAAATCTCGGACTCGGCCTGATCGAGCAGCTTTTTAATGTCGGCTTGCTCGTCAAACGCCCGCTCCACCAGGCGTGAGGAAAACTCGATCAGCCGCCGTTTGGTATACTGACTCTTGACGATCCGGCCGTAGTGGTCGATGTGGGCGGAACTGGGAACGCTGTTAATCAAGTTGGAGAGGTAAGACGCGCCGCCGGTTTTTTTCAGATTACCCATCTGCTGTAGCTGGTTCTTGGTGGTCACCAGATCGATCGGTTGCTGTTTTTCAAACAACACGAGCATGGCGGCGAAGATCATTTGGTGTTCCGGCAGATAAAAGTGTTCTTCTTTGAGATATTCGGCTACGATATTCATCGCCGAGGTATCGATAAGAACAGCGCCCAAAACCGATTTTTCCGCCTCGATGTCCTGGGGCGGCAGCTTAACGCTACTGGATGAAGCCGGCATAGCAACGCTGGGAAACGGATAACGGACAACCCATGAAATCTCCTGAGTTAACCGCTTTGCGCTTCATGTTAGGATGTGATTTCCATCACCACCACCCGCATTTCCTGATCGAGTAAATCTTCCTTCTTCAAAACTAGTTTCGGGGTGGGCACTGTCGTTTCCACCCCCATCTTTTTCAGAAACACTTCGACCGGATCGAGTTGGGAAAGCTGGGTTTGGTTGACGCGATAATGCATCGGGATGACGATGGCCGGCTCGATTTTTTTAATAAGAAGGGCTGATTGGTCGGCGTTAATCGTGTAGTAGCCGCCCACCGGTACGGCCAGCACGTCGACGTCACCGATCTGATCGATAAAGGCGTCGTCGGGGATCATTCCCAGATCGCTGCAGTGGAGAAAGGCGATTCCGTCGGCTTCGATTTTATACAGAATCACCTCCCCGCGTTCCCCACCCTGCTTGTCGTCATGAAAACTGCGGTAACCGCTGATGCGCACGCCGTTCTTTTCAAACTGACCGGGCCAGTCGATCACCAAGGGCGCTCCAGCGATCAACTGGGTTTGGTTATGATCTTCGTGCTGGTGAGAAACGGTCACGATGTCCGCCTCGATTTTGGGAAACTTCAGCCCCACCATTTTGGGGGAAAACGGATCGGTCACCAACCGGGCATCTTTGGTTTTAAGGGAAAAGGCAGAATGACCAAGGTACTTGATTTCCATAGCGCTTAAAGAATAACAAAGGCGGTTGGTTTTTTCAATCTTAACTGGTCAACGACAGATGGCCTGCCTGATCGTTTCTTGCTGCTGTTGCGGCAGCTTGTCAAACTGCTTGAGCAAATTACCAACGGTATTGTTAAAAACGTAGTCGGTAACGGACTGGGTCGATTGGGAAAGGACGTCACTGGTAGTTTTGTTCACCCAGTCAACCGTATCGGTCGCGGCTTTTTTTGCCGAATCAATCGCCTGTCCGGTTGAATCGACCACGCCACTTTTGACGTCGGCGCCCAGGACGTCGGCGGTTTTGCTGCGTCCGATGGTGTTTTTTGCCAGATACGCCACGGTCACGGCGGCAATCACCAAACCGGCCAGGATGCCGAGTTTGATCACAATAACGGTAGGACGATTCTCCCGGTTGGATGCCTTCATAGTAATAGTATATGATAAAATATTCCTGATTGCCGCTTTGGTGACTGTAGCTCAACGGTAGAGCGTCGCCCTGTGGAGGCGAATGTTGCGGGTTCAAATCCCGTCAGTCACCCTTGGGGTACCGTCGGTACCGTCCCAAATCTGTCAGTTGTTTAACCAAAAAGGATTGGCAAATCAATCCCTTTTTTCTTCGTTATGTCAATTGATCTTTTTCTGTTTAAATGCCTGAATTTACCGGAACAGGAAGTGAAAGCTGTAAACCTTCTTTTTAGGACATATCCATTTAACCAAAGTCTGGCATCAGCGTAGGAATTGAATCCTTTTAAAGGAGTAAGTCGGGCTTCAAGGTGAGAATTGAAACACTCCATAAGGTTGTTGGTGAATGGTGCTCTCCTAATCCATTTGTAAGCTAAAAGTTCTTCTTTGTTTCGTTCGATATTGGTCAGCACCTCTCGTGCAACAGGATCGCTCCCATATTTGGTAAAAAAGTTACCAAAACGTCTATTGAATGTTTCTGTAGGCTGTCTGGTTAAAAGGATGTTGTCAACGGCACGGGAAACATATCTGTAGGTTGGATCAGATCTAACATTTAACTCTTTCCTTATTGTTTCTTTGAAATGATTCCAACAGGTTTGAATCCTGATTTTTGGAAATGCATACCGGGCAGCCATTTTAAGGGAAGCGTTATCATCACACACCAGAAGCTGAGGAAGGTAATTAAGGATTCGATACAAGGAGAAAAATCTCGCCCATGATTGGTAATTTTCGGAAGGAGCCAGGGTAAATACGGGAATATCGTGAGTAAAGTAATCGATCCCCCAAAGAAGTGGTATCTTTTGATCGTAACCTTTCACATGGATATATTTTCCGTCAACAAGAAGCACTTGGGAGAAGCGGCTACAGTATTGTTTCGTAAACTCATTGTTGTTGGGAAGTCTCCCCAGCGCATTCAAAACAATACGACAGGCTGTCGACTTGGTGATGCGATACTTTTCCGCCAGCTTTCTGTAGGACAAGCCGGATAAATGATCAACAAGGATAGAAACATCATCAGGGAAATGGACATTGACTGAAAAATATCTACAACACGTCTTACACAAGTAGGTAATGCTTTTTCCTCTTTTTCTTTGACGGATGACGAAAGCAGTTATCTTACACCTGGGACATATATATTTCTTCATATGTCCCATCTATACAAGGATTAGGGCATTATTACAAACAGAAGTATTATTTACAACTGACAATTTTGGGACAGTGTCGATTTAGAGTATAAGAACAATATAAATTTAATTCCACTAAGGGATAATTGAGCCTGGTCTAAAGTTTGGTTATCGATGTGTTATTTCTTTTAACTCCACATTTTCTTTATGATATTCAAATTTAACAATCCATTTATTAAAAAAACCTTCTTGCCCCAATAATCCATAGGCTAATTTCTCCATATCATAAGAAAAACCAACTTCGCACTGATGATCTATACCGCCTATTTTAAACGTAACTTCATGGAAATATGCCTCTTGTGGTTCTCCTGAAGTACCAAAAAATGTAAGAGGCTTCCCTAATTTTATGTCTAAACCAAGCATTTCTCCGATTGACGCATGAAAAATACAATAATCTGCACCAGAATCAATTAAAACAAAATAACCAAATGTGCCTTTATTAGTTTCAAAATCTATTTGAATTACAGGTCTAAGTGCGGATTTTTTATTTGGGAAAGGACAATTATTAGGGTCTATGGGAAATTTACGATATTTGAAGTTCATTAAAGTATATAAGTTCCATAATCTTTTGGGACTTTTGTCAATACCGGATTATCAACTCCCTTTTTTCTTGCTTCTTCTAATACTCTCTTAGGTTCATTTCCGTACGCAATTACCTTCATAGAGAGAGGCTTTAATGCCAGCCATTTATTCGAATATTCTTTATCTTTCAATGTTTTAGATAGATCTTGTACTCTTATTTTCATAATAATATGATAACACAAAATTAAATAATCTGAGTTCTGGCGGCATCTGTCCAATCACCCTTCGGCATACTCAGGGTAAACCCAAAGAATTTGGCTCCGAGGTTCATCCCCTTAGTTACTCAAAAAAAGATATAATATAAACATATGTCTATTCGGTTTCCAATCACCATCAAAGTACTTTGCGAGCCTGAAGCAAAAGATGCTCCATACGTAGCATATATTCCTGAATTCGATATCTCTTCTTGTGGTAAAACTGAGGAAAAAGCTAAAGAGAATGCTAAACAAGCTTTGGAAATAACCCTAGAGGAAATAAAAAAGCAGGGTAAATTAAACGAATTTTTGAAAGAAGCGGGATTCTCACCTCAATCTCGTAGTCTTTTCCCTAAGATAACATTTGAACCTTTTGTCTTTCGTACCTAAATGCCTGCAATAAAACCAGCTCACTATAAAAAGTTGGTAAAAATATTTAAGAAAACGGGTTGGATTTATCAAAGAACCAAAGGGGATCATATGATCTTTACAAGAATAGTCTCCGAACGGCCAAAATCTCTAATGAAGAATATTTCAGGTTGATTGGGGGAAAGTAATTGTTTGGGTTCGAAGTTTGTTTCAACCAGTTTACCCGCCTTAAGCGTGTGACTGCGCTTCACGAAGAGAAGTAAAATTAATCGCCCGCTTGACGGCGGGAATACGCATATCTAAAAACATGGCTCTCCGCCTCGCATATTTACCCGTCCGATATAAGATCAAGCCGGACGGATCGCCATTGATTAAAGTAAGTACACAGACCCTTTTCGTTTAGCGTAACAACAAATATGCCGTCAACCGATTGCGCTGCTGATTCAAAATAGGTGAGATTTTTCTTGGCAAAAAGTTTCACGACTAACTCAGGATTTCTTGCCTCCCAGTCGCATGAATTTTTTGGTCCAGTCCCGCAGATTTTTTAGTGTCATAATATTTCTTTCAGCATTCCGACTTCCCGGTCAATAAAGCCGCGTTTGAGGTAGAACCGGCGGGGGTCCGAAGCGTACGTTATAATTGACCGTTATTTAATATGATATAATTATATCAAATGGAAAAAGTGAAATTTTCGGCTAAGAAATACGTAAAAAAACATCCTAAAAAAGTCTTGATTATCAAGAGGGCCGTCAAGTGTGGGGTAAAAGAATATGAGGAAACCTTCAGAAGACTGGCGCTTACATAACATTGTCTGGCTTGAACCAGATGATTTTGAATATCTTTGTTTCGACTTTACCCGGGAACAGATGAGCTTTGATGAACCAATACCGGACTATTCTACTAGAAATAATGATCTGTTAGAATCGGCTCTTGGTTCTCCGAAACAAACGTTTGCGGGACAATTTCTTTACCCAACTTTAATAGAACAAGCTTCAATTTTATTTTATTCCATTATTAAAAACCATCCGTTTAAAAACGGGAATAAAAGGATTGCTGTGATGTCTTTATTGGTATTTTTAGCCCTAAATAATAGATGGCTATCGATTTCGCCCCATAACCTATATAAACTGGCTGTATTGATTGCGGGGACCGACCCACAGCTTAAAGATAAGGTGCTGGCAAAAATAAAAAAGAATGTCAGGAAGTATTTAATTGCCTTTCCTGGACAGTAACGACTCAAAATACTGAGCCAGGCCGTCTTCGGTTACCGGAGGAATTATTTTATCGGCCCGCTGTTTCAAATCGACCACCGCATTACCGACCGCAACCTTATAATTCACTGCATTAAACAGGTGGAGATCAGTTAATATCCGAGGGCTAAAAGCCCTCGGCTTTTAATGTGTAATTATCTTTGTTTGGCAACATATTCCGATATCACTTTGTCAGTCACAAATCCTACCGTCTTAACCAGATACCCATCGGCCCAAAATGTTGCTCCCCAGTCTATTTCGTCAAGCTCAGGAAAAAGCTCTCTTATTTTGTTTGATGTTCCCCCTTTGACAATTCTCATGATTTCTGCGGGAGCAAATTTTGGTTGTGCTCCCATATAAAGGTGAACGTGATCGATGTTTACCGCAAGCTCGTAGATTTCCCACTCATGAATTTGAGCAGCAAATCTTATCATTCCCTCTATTCTTTTGCCTACCTCACCTGTCAAGACTCGCTTGCGGTACCTTGGCACAAAGACAAAGTGATATCTTAGATCAAATTTACTTTGTGCGGACGACCTCAATCCTTTCATGATTGAAGTCTATCAAATCGGTAATCTGCTTTACAGCCGAGGGTTAAAAACCCTCGGATAGTCGCTTAAATATTATAACACTTCAGTTTGAAGGCTGATTGAGAAAAAGAGATAATAAAATCACATGCAAACTGTAAAACAATCGGTTTTTAAAGCCGTTTTATTTCTTAAAAATATCGCCACGACTTTTACAACCGTTCAATCGAATACATTTGCATACCCCAATCTCCCCTACTATTCTCAGTGGGAATCAAGATCGCTTGTAGACAAAATATTAAACCATCGCATTAAAGCGGAAAATGACCCGAACTGGAAAAACTCCGGAGCGAAAAGTCAACTGGAATATTGTAACTGGAGTTGGAACGGTTGTGGCATGGCCTGTTTGAAAATGATCCTGAAGCAGGAAAAAAATATCGCCTTCCCGTTAGTAACACTGGCCAAAATCGCTACCAAATACGGCGCTTACAAAATTAATCCACGTCACTTTGCCGCCGGTCAGTATCTACACTCGATCGACGGACTTTACTACCGCCAGTTTCTCACCTTCATAAAAAACGAATTCAACCTGGACGGGAAAATCGCCTCGCCCTTAACCATAAAAGAAATTCCTCATTATATCTCCAGACGTTTCTACGTGATCGCTTCAGTCAACGCCTCAATCAGAAACCCCATTACCCAACCGCAGCGCCGGGGAGGACATTTGGTTTTAATATCCGGATATTCACTTCCCGACCGATTCCTGTACCTACATAACCCGTCGGGATATTACCGCCGATCACAGAAGTATGCCAAAATCTCGCCGACCGACTTTGATAGATTTTTTAGCCACCGGGGCATATTGATTGCTGGTTAGTTTTTGACATATTGAATTATTAGTTTCGTGGCTTGGCGATAACGCTCATTATCTTCAGCTCTTTTCAACTCATAACTGATTAACGGCATCCTGATTGCC
>JAMCST010000002.1:0-13178 GCA_023380935.1 Patescibacteria group bacterium | reverse complement strand
ATCAACATCTGCTTGAAATGATTAATCGAAGAAAAACACTTCAACACTTTAAGGTCGTTTTTCCACGGACCGATCCAGTAGGCAAACACCGCCAGGGCAAACTCCAAAGAATAACCCCCTAAGCACTTTAAACTCGTTAAAAATGAGGTTAGTTTACTAGTGACCTTCTTGACCGTAATTTCTCTTGCCGCCAGTTAGACGCCCGTTATGTCTTCTATTATGATAATCGAACATGTATTTGGCCGCCTTACTGACGGTTAGATCTGGATTCATTCGTAAGGCTAAACAATTAATCTCAGCCACCTTTTCCAGTACCTTCGCGTTGACAAGGGCTTTTGCTGCGGTTTCTCCCCATACAAAAGGACCATGACTCTTGTGTAAAACGGCAGGAACTAGCCTAGGATCAATTCCTTGTTTTTTAAACGTCTGGATAATTAATTTACCAATATTAGTTTCAAAGTCTGAATCGACTTCACAAGTAGACAAGTCTCCGGTCAAAGGGATAGTGTTTGCATAATAATCGGCCATCGTAGTATTCGCAAGCAAAATAGGCAAACCAGCTGTAGCAAATGCCGTAGCGTAGGTCGAGTGTGTATGTATTATCGCTCCTACCCAAGGCCACGCGTTATATATTTCTTTATGTATTTTCGTATCAATGCTCGGATTTAATTCTCCTTCCCTAGTTTTTCCCGTGTTTAAAGAAACCGTTACCATATGCCAACTACGTAGTTTTTTGTAAGGAAATCCTGAGGGTTTAATGATAAATCTATCTCCATCTCGTACAGAGGCCGTTCCCCATGTTTCATAAACTAAACCTGCCTTAAATACGTCCCGGTTAAGCTTAGCGGCTTGTTCTTTTACGTTTGATTGCGTTCTGCCCACGGGCCTAGTGGTCATAGTTTGAGGCTTTCCCATATAGTTATTATAGAAAGGAAATAATTAATATTACACATTTATTACGTATTTTTTACCAGTTGTGTTATAATGGAAACATTGTAACCTATAATATGTTAGAAGGCAAGTCGTACGACCTTGTTCATCTTCTTCCCACCAACCAATGTAATCTTGGCTGTAACTTTTGTTTAGCTAGCAGCGGAAAAGTCGACCCGGAAGAAATGAACAAGAAGCAAGTGCTAAATGTCGTAGAGCAGTTGGGCCCCATCGATTACAAATATATGCATCTTGAAGGTGGAGAACCGTTTGTTAGCGGTAATTTATTCGAAATACTCACCGCCTTTAGACGGTTAGGAAAACTAGGAAATATTACAATTATTACCAACGGGACTGTGCCTATTGACGGATATGAGAAATTATTACCGGAAGTTGATGGCGTTATGTTTTCGTTCGACAATCATCGACCACAAGGAGGCAGATATCTAGATATTTTACCCAATATTATCGCTTTCCGCGATCATGGAGTTCCGGTAAAACTACGCACAACGGTTACTCGCTCAAACATAGACTTTATGGAAGAAGTTGTTCGGATTGCCCTCGCAAACCGCATTCCCACCGTAAGGTTCGGTGCATATAAAGTGCTTGGTCGAGGAGCAAGAAAGAAAGTTAGAGACGAATATGCCCTTGGGGAAGAAGACTATCTCCGATTGTTTGATGAAACACATAGATTAATTCAGCGTCATGGAAATGATCTGACAATTAAACTTTCCACCCCAGCATCGTTCACTTTAGAAAATGACGGAAACAGAATTTATCAAATGGCCAAACGACATCAAATTGGACAATATTCAAAGTTAGAGCCATGCTTCGCTTATCACCGACAATTCAATATATCTCCAAACGGCGACGTTACCCAATGTAATGAAAGTCGAACGCCGCTTGTGCTCGGTAACGTTATAACAGATCCGTTGCAAACAATACTCACCCGTGGTGAAAACATTTTTAGGCAAGGACACGGCTGTACACATGGTCATCTCCTTATAAGCTCAAACCCCGCTACCTTCAACATGCAGTAGTAATAATTATGAAAAAAACAGGCATCATTAATTCCAAACCTTTTGATCCGCTAGACTCACGTCCGCTTAATACCCCGATTTTCCAAACATCGTCGTTCTTTTTTGACGACTTCAAGCAGATGGAAGACGTCTTCACGCTTAACCAGAAAAACTTCGTTTATACACGGGGCGGTAACCCAACCGTAAACGTGCTGGAACATAAAATCGCCAAACTGGAAAATGGAGCCGATGCAGTATGCTTTTCTTCCGGTATCGCGGCAATTTCCACAACGCTATTCTCCCTTGTTAAAACGGGTGATACACTGGTCGCGTCCGACGTACTGTACGGTTCTTCAATGTCATTTATTAAAAATGTGCTTACCCGTTACGGAATAAAGGTTGTTATAACTGATTTGTCTGATATTGATAAACTGCAATCGGTACTCAAAGTCGACAAAAACGTGAAAGCAATCTTCTTCGAAACTCCTTGTAATCCAACACTGAAACTTATCGATATTAAAAAGATCGCTGCGATTGCTTATAAATACAGAGTAAAGACTGTTGTCGACAACACTTTAGCATCAACTTATTTTCAGAAACCCTTGGACTTCGGTTCCGATATTGTCGTACACTCATTAACAAAATATTACAACGGCCATGGCACGGCTTTGGGAGGCGCGGCCATCTCTAAAGACGCTGATTATATTACTATGCTCAAATTCAGCTTCATGTGCGAAATCGGTTCGTGCATGGATCCCATGTCCGCTTTTCTTATCTTAAACGGTTTGAAAACTTACGAAATACGGATGAAACAACACGAGCAAAATGCCCTGAAAATCGCCAGATTCTTAGAAAAGAATAGAAAAGTTAAAAAAGTGATCTATCCAGGATTAAAAAGCTATCCATATAAAACCTTATTAAAAAAACAAATGAGGGGTTATGGTTCAATCGTTTCGTTTTATCTTAACACCAATTCAATCAGGCAAATCGAACAATTTATAAGCAGGCTACAAACATTTACGTTGGCCGTGTCTTTCGGCGAAACGCGCTCACTCGTTTCTTATCCGCTTAAAATGAGTCACCGCGAGTACTTAAATGAGAAAAATTCCTCCACTTTCAAGACTTTGTCGTTTTTAATCCGGTTATCCATCGGGCTTGAGAATCCTCATATCCTGATTGAAGATTTGAAAAATTCACTTGTCCTAGTTAAATAGTTTTTGTCTTATAATTGACCCACGATTAACGACTACGGGTGAGAACTTGAATATTATCCTTTTGTCTGATATTATAGACCCATAAACATATGGCACACGGCTCTTTTCCTGGACGAAATCCGACCCCTTCAAGTTTTCGTGAACGAGAGAGATTGATTAATCAACTACAAGCTGATCCGGTTTTTCGCGTTGCCTGGGAAATGAATCAATTAGTCGAACACGGATATTGTACCCCCATGGGAGGAAACGTCAGTATGAGATTATCAAATGGAATAATGGCCGTTACCCCCGCCCACGTTGATAAGCGTTTATTATTGCCTGATGATATTGTCTATGTAAATATTGCGTCCGGCAATTATGATGGTGGGCCAAAACATCGCCAACCAACCTCAGAAACAGATTTGCACAGGGAAATATACCAGCAAACCGAGGCGGCGGCGATTGTTCATGCTCATCCGCGATCTACCGTGTTTCTTGCACAGTTAGATGGTAATATGGGCCAACAGCTGATTAATGCTCTCTCGACCGGCGTACCAGAATACGCTGTTTCATGGGCTACCGATGAAGGAGATGCGAAAGCAAGTGTCACGAAGGAGTATGAAATGATGTGGTCAAAAGAACTCGCTAGACAAGTTGCAACTGAATTTGCGCAAGGAAAAACAATTGTTGTTATGCGCAACCACGGTCCGATCGCCATCGGGGCCACTATGACACAGGCCGTAGAACAAATCATGTTGCTTGAAGAACTATGCAGCCATGCGCTTCTGAAGGCGATGTTTGGTCAACAATTATTACACACTGAGGCTATACCAGAGCAACTCCGGGGCAATCTCGTCACCGCCGGCACCAGCTATCTAAAAATGGTAAACGAAGGAAACAAATAGCGCAACTCCGCATTGATGATTGGTTAGTTTTTGACATATTGAATTATTAGTTTCGTGGCTTGGCGATAACGCTCATTATCTTCAGCTCTTTTCAACTCATAACTGATTAACGGCATCCTGATTGCCGCCCTGATCAACATCTGCTTGAAATGATTAATCGAAGAAAAACACTTCAACACTTTAAGGTCGTTTTTCCACGGACCGATCCAGTAGGCAAACACCGCCAGGGCAAACTCCAAAGGGTGCCAGTACGGAGCGATATCGATGATCGCCGGCGCCTGACCGGGCACGATGAGAATGTTATCGGGATTGAGGTCTCCGTGAATCAACTGGTCTTCTTGACCGGTAAACGGTTGTCTCAATTCATAGAGCGGTTCCACCAACGACGCCACTGTAACCGGTAAATGTTGCGGCGGTTCACCCCAGGTGGCCTCGTCGGCTCTTTGATACGGTGAATCCTGGTTAAGGAAAACTGGCCTGGGAATATGGCGCAGCGCCTGATGAAACTCCTTGACCGCCGTAATGATCGCTGGAATGTGATCGGCGTAATGTGATGTTCCTTCCAGAAAAGTCCAGGCGCTCCATCCGTCCGGGGTGATCCACTGCCCGCTGTCACAGGCAATCGGCCTGGCCACCCTAAAATTATTCTCCCGGATCCGGTGGAACAGGTCGGCAATCCAAACACTAGACTCGGCCGAGTCTTGATTAATGTGTTTTACCACCGCGTTTCCGACCCGATAGCTTCTGCCCTCTCCTTTGGGTAACAACTTGGCTGAACCGCAAAGACTGAATTGTTTTAGCACGCTTTGATCTGGGATTAGTTTTACGTTACTAGATTTAATCATCTTTTTTGTCCTATCCGTTTTTTCGCGCCGGAAGCAATTCCACGTACGCCATAGTTGATGCCGCTACGATCAATAGACCCACTAAAGGCATTGTTATCAACCATTTTGAGTCGATTTCGGTATTAAGCCGCAAATATAATGGTAGGCTCATTCCTAACGCAGTTGTTACCAAAACAACATCACTATAGAGTTTGTCTCTTCGACTAATCTTCTCTCCCCCGCCCAACCCGTGAGTATGTTCATGGCCGTGCATATGCATATAGTACAATAGTATATTACACTTGCTCCAGCCGCGCGGCCAGGTTGAAATAGAAGAAGTATTTTTCCCATTGCGCGTCGGTGGAATGGTATATGTTCTCTCCGAAAAAGTCATCCACCAATGCTTCCCTGACGCGAAGGATTTCCTGCCACCGGTTCTTGTTCTTTCTGTCTGTCACCGTAAAATCCAACAGTTCCAAGGCACGATAACAAGCGGTTTTGGCCAGTTTTTGGTTGTTTTTTTTGCGCCAGTTGATTGCCCGGCCGACCTCGGCGCCAACATTGGCCATCTGGAAAAAAATGGAGTACTGGCTCCAACGTGCCTGTAAATCTTGATGATAGACCGTCATCGGATGATTAATTTATTAATGATTTTGATCACTTTGCTTCTTGTCTTTTCGTGATTAATCCCCCGGGTAAAGTTGTTCAGGCGCGGCCGGAGATTGATCATCGAATCAAACTCGATGAAGTCTGTTCCCGGCAGATCCGGATAAAGGTTGATCCCCCAAAGATCATCTTGTCGGGAACCTTGCTCAAGTAAATACCGTTCCTCATCCGCATGCATATCGGCATTAACCACGATGATTTCTTTCTTAACATCGACGACGGCCTTAATTAATCCTCCAAACATCTTGAGAGTGGTTTTCTTTAACGCTTTCAGGGAAGTCGGTTTATCGATCAACTGCATAATGGCATTATACCACCCGTTGCCCGCAGCTGCTGTCGGCTCCACCGCTATTGATACAGCTCCTTGAGGCTTTTCTGGTTGGCGGGCGTGATCAACTCTCGCAACACGTCGCTTCCTTGTGAGGGAATCAATGAGGTGGTTTGTTGAAAAAAATAGCCGATGATCCAGATGCTTAATAGTAGCGAAGCCAGTGTCAGAACCAGCGCCGTTATCCCTGCCTTGACGTCGTCGTCGCTGCGGTCGGAAAAAAACAGGTACTTGCAGAAGTAATAGATGCCGATCGGCGGCAGGAGAATGCTCCAGATGTAGGCAAGATAACGCGCCTGCCGCGCTTTGGCGGTACGTTCTTTTTCGTCAACCTCAAGCAGCGCCTGGAACGCCGATTTGTCAACCGCTGGCTTGGTCGATTCTGATGGCGGCGGGGTTAACTGAATCACTTCCTGGTTCGTGTCCGACATGGTCAATTAATCAACTGGATGACTGATTATATGGGACTGGGCGGCCCGGCCAGTTGTTTTAGCAGCTTGACCGAAGCGTCCATCTGGTTTTTTTCGTCCGGAGACAGGGCAATTTCGATGATCTTCTCCGCACCGCCTTTGCCGATGACGCAGGGAACACTGATGGCCACATCGCGGTAACCGAACTCTCCATCCAGACTAAACGAAACCGGATAGATCCTTTTACTGTCGCGCAGCACCGTACTGACCAACTGACTGATGGCCACACCGATCGCATAATAAGTGCTCCCCTTAGCGGCAATGATCGTTCCGGCGGCGGCGCGGGTTTTTTCGTAGGCGGCCTGAACCGCCTCCGGCGTGACGCCGGGAAACGCCAAGAGCGGCCGGCCGCCGACATCGGCGCTGGAAACCACCGGAAACGAGCTGTCGCCATGTTCCCCCAAAATATAGGCGTGGATATTTTTCGGACTGATATGCAGCAGCTCGCTCAAATGGAAACGGAAACGGGCGGTGTCGAGACTGGTGCCGCTGCCAAACACCCGGCCGCGCGGCAGACGCAGCAGTTGGGTAGCGTGGTGAGTCAAAATGTCTACTGGATTGGCCACGATGATCACGATGCTTTGGGGAGACTGCTCCACCAATGGCGGCAAGGTTTCTTCAAGAATCTTGATGTTGCGCTGCGCCAGGCTCAGGCGCGACTCGCCCGGTTGCTGGGCCACGCCGGCGGTAAACACGATAACGTCACTGTCGCGCACGTCAGCCGGACCGGTGGCCGCCGTAATGGTGGTGGTCCCCAAAAACGCCAGACTGTGTTGAAACTCCAGCTGCTCGCCTTTCATCCGCTCCAGATCGCGGTCGTAAAGCACCAGCTGCCGGGCAATGTTGCGCAGCAACAAGGCATAGGCTGCAGTTAGTCCGACCCGACCGCAACCGACCACGGTGATTTTGTTGACATTCATAGTTTCATTGTGGCAAATTTACCCAACCATGTCAACACCCGATAGACAAACTATGCGCCATTCAGGATATGTGCCCGATCGTTGTCATTCAACCCTGATTTTGTCGCTTGAAAATCCGGCCAGGTCCGACTATACTGATAATGAGAAAGCGCTGGTGAAGGTGAGCATGAATAAAAACATAGAGGCGACGCTCCAGCAATTTGACGCTCTGATGCGGGACAAAACGTCTTCGTTACTCGGTTACCCGATCAACACCAGCAAGGACTACCGTACTCTTTACCGCTTCTTTGACTATAGCCTGATCAACCTGGGCGATCCCTTTGTCCCCTCCAGCTACCGGATCAACGCCGAACAGTTTGAGATCGAGGCGCTACGCTTTATCGCCGGTCTCTACCGCATGCCCGCCGCCGATGTCTGGGGATACCTCGCCTCCGGTTGCACCGAAAGCAACCTCTACGGCATTTTTTTGGGGCGGGAGCTTTATCCCGACGCCCGGCTTTACTTTTCCCAGGACACCCACTATTCTTTGAGCAAAATCGCCCGGCTGCTCCGACTACCCACCACCGTCATCCGGTCCCAAACCAACGGGGAGATGGACTACGCCGACCTGGAAACCCAACTGCGGCAACATCTGGATCAAGCGGTGATTATCAACTGTAACCTCGGCACGACGATGAAAGGAGCCGTCGACCAGGTGGAAAGAATCGTCGCTGTCCTCAAACGCCTTAATATAAAACGCTATCACCTCCACTGCGACGCCGCTTTATTCGGCATGATGCTGCCGTTTCTTAAGGGCGCGCCCAAGGCCGACTTTACCCTGCCGATCGGCAGTCTGGCGATCTCTGCCCACAAATTCATCGGCACTCATATTCCCTGCGGCATTACTTTGGCGCGCAAACGCCTGGTAAAAAAAATCGAGACACCGATCGAGTACATCGGCACGGTCGACACCACCATCACCGGCTGCCGCAACGGTCACACGCCGTTGTTTTTATGGTATGCCATCAAAACGCGCGGCCGCACCGGTTTTGCCCGCGAAGCCAACGGCTGCGTCGCTCGCGCCCAATATCTGGCCCAACGCCTCAAACAGATCGGATGGGATCACTTTATCAACCCGTTTTCCAACATCGTCCTGTTGAAAAAACCGGCGCCATCCATCTGTAAAAAATGGCAGCTGGCCATCAGCCACGACTGGGCCCATGTCGTTGTCATGCAGTCGGTCACCAAAAAACGGATTGACGAGTTCATCTCGGACCTGCATAATTAATACCATGAATCACCGGCAACGGGTGGTTTTGCTGGACATTGCCGATCCCCACATCCACCGCTGCGACGCCCTAAAAAACCTGGAGGAGCTGCAGGCGCTGGTAAAGACCTACGGCGGGACCGAGGCGACGGAAATGATCCAACATCGTACCCGACCCGACCCATCCACCTTTATCGGCCGAGGCAAAATCCAACCACTAAAAGAGATCGTCAAGCAACAGGCAATCGACGTGGTGATTGTCAACGCCGTCGTGAACCATGGACAACTGTTCCGCCTCACCCAGGCGCTTTGGCCGGCTAACCGCCTGATCAAGGTCTGGGACCGGATCGACCTAATCCTCCACATCTTTGACCGGCATGCCCGGACCGCCGCGGCCAAACTCCAGATCGAGGTGGCCCGGATGCGCCACATGGGGCCACGCATCTACGGGTTGGGCGGCAGCTTTTTTTCCCGTCAGGCCGGCGGCATCGGCACCCGCGGACTGGGAGAGACGAATATTGAACTGATGAAACGTCACTGGAGAAATCAGATCAAAAAAAAGACCGACCAGTTGCGTCACCTGCTGGCTCACCATCAACGCCAGATGGACCAACGCCACCAAAACGGCATCCGATCAGTGGCCATTGTCGGCTACACCAACGCCGGCAAAACTTCGCTGTTTAACCTGCTAACCGGAAAAACTCAGTTCGTCAAAAATGCCCTGTTTATTACCCTTGACAGTGTTTCCGGCCGGCTTTATCTGCCGCGACTGGACCAGAAGGTGGTAATTTCCGACACCATCGGCTTTATCCAGAATCTGCCGCCCAGTCTGATCGATGCCTTCCGTTCTACCCTGTTCGACTCAATGAACGCCGATCTATTACTTCAGGTAATTGACGCCGCCGACCAACACATTGAAGAGAAAATCGAGACAGTCAACCGGCTGCTGCAAGAGATCAATCAACGACCCAAAAAGCAGCTATTTGTGTTTAATAAAGCCGACTGCCTTAACCAAATTGAACAGCGCCAGTTGATGGACAATTATCACTATCTTGAACCGGTGATGGTATCGGTCAAGAAAAAAATCGGGATTCAATCGCTGATCAATAAAATTGAACGCAGTCTTTAACCGGCCATCTGACTTTTTTTTCCTGGGCGTAGTGGTCGGTTGCGGCGCGGTAACCGAGCGCGCAGAGTACCACCGCGGTGTATGGACTGTGGTCTAGGCTCAACATCCGATCAGCCAGCTTGCGGCTAAAACCTTCCATCGGACAGGCGTCAATGCGCAACTGGGCCGCGGTCAACAATAAAAAACCCAAGGCAATATAAACCTGTTTGGCCGCCCAGGCCAGTTGTTGCTCCTGGTTCATCTTTTTGATAAAGGCTTTGGTAACAGTACGGTAACCAAGGGCTTTGATACTGGACATCCGGCGCTCTTGCTTCATCAAATCAATAAAGGCGTCGATGTACCGGGAATCGATTGACCGGCGCGCGCATAACACCAGTAAGTGGGAAGCGTCGGTCACCTGCGCCTGGTTCCAGGCGACCAAGCGCAGTCTACGACGCAGTTTAACATCTTTAACCATGATAAATTTCCACGGCTGCAGTCCAAATGACGAAGGCGCCAGACGCAGCGCCTCCAGTAATTGGTTAAGGTCGTCTTCTTTGAGCTTTTTGGTCGAATCAAACTGCTTGGTTGCGTAACGCCAATATAAGGCTTGGTTGTCCATAAGCATAATTATACAATTAATCAGTCAGTTTCGTTCAGTTCCGGCAACCGCTCGCAGTTCCGGCAGATGTTGCACGGACCGACATCGACATTCTTGGCATGACAATGGACACAATCGCCGGTGTGATACTCCCATTTCTTCGTCTGGACCGAACTGCGGTAGCGGGAATCCAGCGCCGTCAACGACGATGTGCTAATCTGTTCCATCACCGACCGGTTGCCGTTGTTCAAATCGGTGCGACTCACCACCGTGCCGCCACAGCTACCGCCTAACCGAATGGTGTCCTGACCGGTACGATCCATTTCGTATCGATAAACCTCCATATAGGCGGCGGTCAACCTGTCCGCACCGCCGCCGTCATTAACATAGTCTTCCGCGATTGACCGGGCGTCAAAATCGTTTCCCAGTTGCCGGGCAAACGCCTGTTTCATCTCGGCCTTAATCTCATTTACCGTGTAGTTTTTTTCGCCGGCCGAGTTATTGGCATAGAACACTGATTTATCGTCATGTAACCACGGCCGCTCCAGAAAATCGTCCAGGTTCATCTGGGTGGAAACCGGATTGGTGATAAAGTGCTTGATTCTGGCGATTTCGTCTTTCTCTCCCGGCATCCGGGCAAAATATGCGTCACCGAAGATCTCCTTTACCCAGGCTCCTCCTTCCCGGTTGAGCGAAATTGCGACATTGTTGATGCGTTCGCCGTCAGACCAAATTAAATAGAGCTGACCGATATCATAAGGTTGATGATAGGGACTGTCTGGGTCATGGCTAAAATCAACGATCCCCGGCGGGCTGTATAAAAACTGGAGCTGGTCGGGATGAGTGTGGGCGTTTTTCATCGCCTTAATCAAACCTTCCCGGTATAAACCATCCCTTTCCCGGGTATCAAGGTAAAGCGGCAAGGACCTGGCTTCGTCGGTATAGATCTGATTCTGGTCGCCCAACCAGTAGGAATACGGGACGGAGACGGCGCTGTTACGCGATACATGTAGCAGTTGCGCCCGCAGCTGTTTTTCCAGATAATTGATCGCCGCTTCCCGGTTGGTGGTCGTTAAAACAGATAAAAACGGCGCTTCGTGGGCGGTGGAAAAACCGAATCGAAACCATTCGCCTTTATTCATAATTTCCCTGCACGGGGACGAAAGTTCTGGTCGGTCTTCGGACTGCGTCTCGCCGAAATCCCGACGTTTTAGTCGGGACGAAGGCGGACTTCACCGCTGCGGCACAGTGCGGGAATCTCACCCGCTTCCCTTGTCTGAACCTTGTCCCGACCCCAGGTCGGGTTGGTTCACCAGAAACTAATAGACGGACACCAGCATAGTCGGATTTTGATTAAAAATCAAGCCTTTTTTTCAACAGGTTGACACTACAATCTAGACTTCGATAACCACGCGATAGATTCGCTGGGCCTGACCGGCCAGCCGGCTGGAGACACTGTCAAACCGTCCGGCTACCGGTTCGATGCAACAATAATGATCATCAAAGATTTTCTTCCCCGCCTGGGCCCTAAACCCGGTCCAGACCACTGCCCGGGGAAACCCTTCCGTCCTCATAACAATCGGCGTCTGTTTGGGAAAAATAATCCGATTGACCGGAAGTAATCCAATTTCTTTATTGTCCTTAATCAAATCGGTGATGTCATGGCCGTTCACGCGCGTCCCAGTCATTCCTGCCGGAGTTGACCAATAGTAATGGATACCGAGGTTGACCGGCGCCGATAACCGACCGATATTTTTGATCTCGATTTGCTGGCTAAAATTTACCCCAAAAACAAATTTTTGCCTAACCTGCAACCGAATTGGATATAACAACGATTTGTCCAAAACGATCCCAATTAAGATTGAGCTGTCGCCACAAAATCCAACCTGCCAGGTTGAATTCCTGGCTGGTCCGTGAAACGGCAAACCAAGATTACTGCCTTCATCGGCAAAATTGGGTACACACAGGTGGGTGTTGCCGGTTTTGCCGTCGATCCGGGAAAAAGTCCCGAGGATCAGCCGACCGGCTTTTTTTAAGGAGACGATCCGACCGCCAGCCAAGTCAATTACCAGCTCCCAGTCACCCGACTTGATGGACTTTTGCGTCGTCATTCTCATATTATCGGTTCCAAACCGGCAAAAATCAATTATAATAATCTTTGCTTTTGTCGCCCAAGTAGTTTAGTGGTAAAACGTATTCTTGGTAAGAATAAGACCGCGAGTTCGATTCTCGCCTTGGGCTCATTTAAAGTTCGACGTCGTCCTCTGAAGTTAAACCTGGCTTGACGCAGAGGATTCTCGCCTTGGGATCTCAACCGGACGACTGGGTAATGCGATCGCGGAATTCTTCCCAAACAGCTTGTTTAGCTTGAGGCGTCAACAGATGTGAACTGAGTTTTTCATCCTGCCGGGCAGCTCCAACGGAACTTGAGGCAACGGTTTTGGCGGCTTCGGCCAACAGACCTCCCACCTCCACCACCTCAACGCCGGGAATCTCCTGAAGATTAAACTGGGCGTTGGGAAGCGAATCACTGATTATCAGCCGATCAACAATCCCCTCGCCCAGATAACGGATGATGTTGTCCACCGCCGGATAGGATAACACCCCGTGCGTCGCCAACACCGTAATAGAACGACAGCCATACTCATCTTTGAGTTTCTTGCAGGTTTTGCCGATTGAGCCGCTGGTGTCAATGATGTCATCGTAAATGATAACGTCGGCGCCCTCCAGCGAACCGTAGACTACGGAGAGCTCATCAATCTTGCCGTCGACGCCGCGGGTTTTGTCAAGCACAACCATTTGTTTAACCGGGTCGACACCCATTGCATCGGCAAACTTCAGGCTACGCTGCAGGCTTCCTTTATCCAAAGCCACAACACGATGTTGCGAACCAGGCGTCATGGTTTGTTTGAGATAATCAGCAAACAACTGGGCCGCGGTCAACGGAAGCATCTCGATTCCCGCCAAA
>JAMCST010000001.1 GCA_023380935.1 Patescibacteria group bacterium | reverse complement strand
CATCGGAACGATTCATTTCCCGCCAGTTAAACGACTATCTTGTATACTACAATGAACAGAGGTTGCATTTATCCTTACATTGCCTGACACCTCGACAATTCGTTTCCAAGGTGCTGAAGTAAATACGATAATAAGTGGATGGCAAAAACAGAGGCAGAAGTTTTGGCAATTTTGGCTCGTTCTGTAATGGATAAAAGACTAAGGGGAGCGGATTCGGAAGGAAAAGATCCGTACAGAAGCCTTGGTTTAATTGTCACCGCTTGGCAAAAATTTTGGCAGGATTATAAAAGCGGCGCGATGGATTACAATGGTGCGGAAGTTGCGGTCACGTTTTCAGAATTGTTAAGGTACGTGAATGAATTTAAAAGAAAATTTCTTCCCGATGGTAATAGGTTGGTCAATTTGGAAGCAGTCTTGAATCCGCTTCCAGATTCAGATCGTTGGGTTTTTGTTTCCGCCGGCATCTTTGGTAACGGAGGTGTCGGTAGATTAACCGAAAAAGTCATCCGGACAAAGCCATTTTCCGGTCCGCCTATTTATTACGGTATTGGTTATTACCCGTTTAGTATAGCGGGAGAAAACGGCCCCGAACAGATCGGGATCTCTTCAGCGGCACAAGGACAAACAACCAGCTACTTGTTTACCAAATTCGTCGATCCGGTTCTCAAGGTAACGGTAAACCCGGCTTGGCCAGGGCCAGCAAGTACCCGGCGCAGCTGATTGCGGCAAAGATCAAATTAACCGTGACCAGCGCCGAGAATGAGCCGGCAAATAATAAGAGTGCCAAGGCATAAAACGGCATTACTACCGCCAAAATCAGGGAAGCGCGCGCATTTTTCGCCAGGAAAAAGCCGTTGAGGAACGCCACCAGCGTGTAAAGGCAGCCGAACAGGGCCGCCTGGGGCAAGAAAGAAATAATGGGATAATAAGAGGCGCTGAAAATAATCGTTACAATCTGTTTGCCGATCAGTGTATAGACGGTCAGCATCAGCGCGCCGACCACGACAATGGCACCGATCAGCCAGAACAAACTGCGCCGGTGTTGTTGACGGTAAGCAGTCGAGGAAAAATAGATAAAACTCAGACTGGAAAGCGGGCCGGAAACATAGAGGACGATCTTGGCGAACAGGTTCCAGGCGCCGTAAAGGCCGGCGGCATGCGGAGAAAAAAACTTCTTGGCAAACATCATATCCAAATTGTTGAAAAGATTAAGCGCCAGCAGCGAAATGGTAGTGATGACCATCGTTTTACTAAACAGCAGCGGGTAAAGGCGCTTCTTCAATAAAGCGGGTTCAGCGCTCGATCGGTGACCGGCGAGTTTTTTCCTTAAGTAGATTTGGTAGAGCGGAATCGCCGTCAGATTGCTCATCACCAAAAAAAACAGGATGGTAAAGATGCCGTCCACCTGGAGTTTGACGGCGAGCGGCCCGGCCAGTTTGACCGTTACCGAGATAATGCTCACCGCGGCAAACCAGCCGAAAAAATGCAGTCCCTGGGTAGCGCCGCTGTAGAACGACCCGACCGCCGTCAACAGTAACATGATCAGGAGCGTCAGAGTGGTATAAAAACCGAGGTTGGTCAATCTTGGCAGAATAAGCACCAGCAAAAAGTACGGAATGATCAGGCCGCGCCAGTGATAGATTTTACTCCACAACCAGTCTTCCCAAGTAAGAAGAGCCGGCCGTTGGCGGTGTGACAGTCGGCCGGTGCGGCGGATGACATCGGTGACGATCACCCCGAACGGTACGGAAAACACCACCAGATAGGAAAACAGCGCCGTAATTTCTCCGTAGCCGGCCGGGCCGAGAATTTTAGCTGTCAGTGAGTTAAACAAGTAATTGAGTAGTCCAATGATGAAGTTGGCGCCGGTGATAATTGCTCCTCCTTGAATAAACGGATGGGCTGCCAACCGTTTGATTTTTTGCCGCATAACTCCCAGTATACTAAAGTTGTCGCGCCAACTCACTTAGTCAGCCACCAGCTAATGATTTGCTGAAAAAACAACCGGGCCGTTTCGGTTCCCCGGTCGGAAATCACGCAGTCGTCCTCGTGTAGATCATGGCGGTCCCCGGTTCCGACCAGGGCGAACAAGGAGGGAAAACGGGCACTGATGAAACTAAAGTCCTCGCAACCGAACGAAAACAGGTCGGGACGGGTGACGATTTTTTTCCCGGAAAAATTCACCGAGGCAACAATCTTTTTTACCAGAGCGCGTTCGTTAGTCAGGACCGGATAGCCGGAAAAATAGCGCAGATCAATTGTGGCGCGGTAGCGTTTTTCCAGTGCGCTGATAATGGTTTTAAGGCGATTTTTTATCATGGTTTGGTCGGCGTCGCGGCACAGGCGGATGTCGCCTTTAAGATCGGCCAAATCGGCGACCGTATTGGCCTGGCGGCCTCCGTTGATCACGCCAACGTTGATGCGCAGCCGGTTAAGATAACGCTTCTGGATCTTTTTAATTTCCAGCACCAGATGGCTGGCGGTCTCAATCGCATCGATGCCTTCCGGTGCGTTTTTCACATGGACCTGGGTGCCGCGGACTGCGATTTCAAAGTAATCGCCGCGGGCGAATACCGGCCCAGTTACCAGCCCGATCTGACCGGGCGGCATTAATGGTCGGACATGAGTAGCAAAAGCATATTTGATTTCGTGGAGATGGGATCGGGCTTGGTCAAGAAAAGCGCGCGCGCCGGACGGAAAACCCTCTTCGCACGGTTGAAAAAGAAAATAAATCGACTTGTTGGCGGTACGCAATCGATCCGATTGTTTTTGGGCAAAAAGATAAGCGGACATCAAGGCGGCGGTATGGGAGGAATGGCCGCAGATGTGAGCCACGCCTGATCGGGTACGAAGCGCGTCAATATCTGCTCTAAGCAGAATGGCCCGGTTACCTTTCCCCAGTTTATACAGCAAGCCGGTGTGGCCCGGGTTAAAACCGTCGATCAGCGGCGCATCTTTCAGCTGTTGCTTGATGTAGTGGGTGGTGCGGTTTTCCTGCCAGCCCAACTCGGCAATTTGGTTGAGCCGGGTTTTCCAGTTTATAAGACCGGTCCTTTGACCTGAGCGATCGGTTTTGAATGCCATAGGTTTTTACCTGGAAGCAACGGATAATGTCTATTTCCGTATGTGTTTTTGGCAAGGGTAACGGTTCCATTGAAATTTCGTTCATGCTCACTCGGCAGACCTAACTCTGGAATATAACCGTGATTGCCCATCATAGCAAATGGTAATACGGAGAACCAGGAAAGTAAAGGATGACGCTCGCCGTATTCAATTAATCTTTGTTGTTTAAAAACATCAGGAACCGGAGTATATTTGACCAGTTCAAAGAATTCAGACGCTGCCAGATGGGTATTGATATCGTCCGGTTGGAATCCTTGAGCTAAGTTGAGCGCCCAGACATAATACCAGGTAGGTACGGCAGTAAGATGGGTGAAGCCCAAAGGATAAAGCAGTTGTTCGGCCCGGGCCACCGCGTGTTTGAAAAAACCTTTATATCCTTGTAACGCAGTCTGGCCGGGATAGGGAATGGTTTTTCCCCGCAGTCCGCGGTTGACTACCTGCCACCAGTTGCGGTACCAGATTTTTAGCGCTTCAGTATTGTTCGGATCCACCGGCAAAGCGGCAAACGGATCATGGATAAAGTCGGCCAGTTTATCCGGATCAGTAAAAAGATGTTCTTGTTTATTTCGCAGCATTGTTAAAATGTCCCAACCAGGATTAGCTGAGGCAATGGAAAACTCGACCGACTGGCGATCGGGCGGTTGGCGGTCACAGGGGGCAGCATGATACCAATCGTCTACTCCAAGCTCGTGAGATTCGGGCGGTATCTTATCTGGTGATAGTCCGCCGATGACTTGGAGTAGTTTCGGTGGGGTTGAGGCCGGCGTTCCATCGCGACGGCGGTCGCGCAAGCGGAAATAAACAGAAGGATGGTGGCCGTTAGGCGAAGTGACAGTAATGGCGATATTAAGCGGGTCGCGGCTCCACTGAACCATATGTTTTTCTCCATAGACGTCTTCAATTGTTCCTTGTTTTTTTTGAAAGTGGGCCCCGGTTGCCGGATTATAAACACGTCGGTAAGGGAGATCTTCGTCCAAGGTCTGGAGGCGCAGGCGATCAATAAAGGCGGTTCTCGTTAATAAGCTGAATAATTGTCGATCGGTTAACCCACATAGTGGTGATAGTTCGGTTCCAATAAATCTGGTTTCGGTCAAAGACATAGTCAATGACCAGATATTATACTAAAGAGAGCGTTATTACACCATTTATCTATTGTACTACTGCACTACTTCTTCCCCCTCGAATTCTACGGCGCCGGATGTGCCGGTGTTGTCGACTGTAGTTTGGTTATTGGCGTTTCCCTGGTTGGCGTCCGGACGGACAAAGGCAAAACTGGTGAGAATTTTGTTGTAGCCGGTGATCCAGTAGGCCGGATCGGCCTTGGCTTCGAGTTTGACGATCATGACCGCGCCCTGGTCCAGCGCCACGGTAATCGTCGCGCCGGAAGTGGCAAACTGTTCAGCGGTCAGGTCGGCCAGTTTAAGTTGGCGCGCCGGGGTTTTGGTCGGATCGATTTTTTGCGCCGCCAACCAGGTGTCAAGATCGGTAGCGGTAGTGGCTTGGGCAATCACTTCGATGCGGCCGGCGTGTTGTTTCGACGTTAGTCCGACCTTCCCGTAAAGATTGTCGGCGAGGGTCGCCGGTGCGGTGGCGCGCAAACTGTCAGGATAGTCAAAGCGGAACCCCGATGGGTCCTGGTAGGTTAAGTAGCTGACGGTGCGCGTCGAGCTTGATGAGCCGCCGGTCTTCCCAACCGGCGAGACCACTTGGTTAGTATGGCTGGAACCGATCATCACCGCAGCCAGGGCGGCCATCAGTCCGGCGATGATCACGATCAGTAAAATCTTCCCGCGTCCCATAAGCTTCATTATAGCAGAATGAAAAACCTGTTATAATGAAGCTATGTTCAACTGGAAAGCGACGATTATTCTGATAGGAATTTTTTTGTCGGTTTCGTTGCCGGCTGATGCCAAACTGTTGCCGCGTTTTCAGGCGGCGCGGTCGAGCGGCGCAGGGGCAGCCGTTTCCAGCGGCGTCATTACCTCTCCCCGACTGCGCGCCGATCACGGCGCCTTGATTGTTTATTTTGCCAATCTGCAGAATGCTGCCAGTGTCAGTTATACTTTGATGTATCAGTCCAACGGCGTTGATCAGGGGGTCGGCGGCACCCTGGACAGTTCGGCCGGTTCCAGCGTGACGCGCGAGCTGTATTTCGGTACCTGTTCGTCCGGCGTCTGCCGGGCACATAGCGGATTGGCCAATATGAAGCTGGAAATCACGATTGACTTGACCAACGGCCACAAGATCCTGCGCCGCTACCGCATCCGCGTCTAAAAAACTGCATTTAGAGCCTCAGAGTGGTAAAATATCCCTATGCAAACGAAAGAAGGGGTATTGGTGATGGTACCCGACGTGGGAGAAGGCAATCCGTCTGCGGCGCTGGCGATTTTTAAGTCGTTTGAACGTGTCGGGGTTCCGGCCATGCTGGCAATCAGTCGCCCGACGGCCTGGCCTTGGCGAGTCGGACAAGGGCTGATGTCGCGGAATGAGTCCATGGCCCATAAATACACCAATAACGGCGACTCCCTAAGATCGGGCCGGGCCATGTTGGCCTTGGGAATGATTAATCTGGCCGAGATGGTTATACGCCATCCGGAAATTTTATTAAAAGGCAAAAACCCCTGGAAAACCATAATTGCGGTTCAGGAGCTGCCGTTGGCCGCCGTTTCCCGCCAGTGGCTGGAGCAAACTTTTACCAACGGTCGCTATCTTTATGTTCCCGATGTCCAACCGAAAAAATCGGCGCGTGAAGTAATGAAAAAAACCGGTCTGCGACCGTTGGTTTGGAACAAAGCCGGCCTTGACGTTTGTAGGAAAGACGGTCTGTCACCGCTCTTGGTGGCGCCGGTTCTGCCGTTGGGTTTATTGGCCGATGGTCAGACAGTCGGTGACCGGTCTGGAAAAATCTAGCTTAAATCGCCAGGAGGCGGTATGCCGAAACAGCAGATTGATAGCATATTGGCCGCACTTAATGGGATAAATGCCGATTATGACGTATGGCTTACTGATAAGATTGTTAGTCCCGGAATGCAGGTTGACCGTCCAAGAGGTGTGTTTGATCGCGTAAGTCAGTTCTATAGAGATTGGTTCATGGCTCCACCCGGTTGTCTAATCTCTCACTCATCAGAGATGACAAGTGTGATAGCGGCGATGTACCAATTTAATCCGAAAAAAACCCCGCGGTTTATTGCCTTGTCGCCGCGTGGTCCTCGTGAAGCCGCTAATCGGAGATGGGCAGAAGCTTGTGGTCTTTGTGCCGGTAAGCTGGAATTTGGGCCAGATGCACCCGCGATCGTTGAACAATTGAGACATCAACCAGGATCGCTACCTCAAGATTTTTCTGGTCAGCTGGGTCGACAATCAATCGCCGCGGCGCTTGGTTTGATATAATTAGGCGTGATGAAATTAACCAAAATCGTTGCCACCATCGGCCCGGCCTCGGACAGCGAGGAGATGATCGCCAAACTGATCGAACAGGGAGTCAACGTCTTCCGTTTCAATTTCAAGCACAACACCAAAACCTGGCATGACCAACGCATCAAGTTGGTGAAAAAAGTCAGTCACCGGTTGGGGGTGCCGGTCGGAACGCTGATCGATCTGCAGGGTCCGGAGATCCGGGTCAGGCTCGACCGCGATCAGATCGCCGTGCATCGGGGACAGAAGATTGAATTCGGCACGCCGGCCTTTACCGTGTCTCACCCCCAAATTTTACCCCAGCTGAAAACCGGCCAGATTTTCCTGGCCGACGACGGTTATCTGCACTTTACCCTGCACCGTAAAGGCAACGCGCTGTGGCTGGAGTCCCACCATAAAGGCATATTGAAAAACAACAAATCGTTTAACATCCCCGATACTCATCTGGACTTGCCCATCCTGAGCGCCCGGGACTTTGACGGAATCGAATTGGCCAACAACAACGAAATGAGTTTTATCGCCTTGTCGTTTGTCCGGTCGGCCAAGGATATTGAGGCGTTGCGCCGGGAGATGCGCAAACGTCACCTGCAAAGCCGGATCATCGCCAAGATCGAAAACAGCCGGGCGATCGCCAATCTCGACAAAATTATTGCCGCGTCCGACGGCGTGATGGTGGCGCGCGGCGATCTGGGGGTGGAGCTGCCGATGGAACAGGTTCCCTACTATCAGAAAATCATCATCGCCAAAACCGTGGCGGTCGGCAAACCGGTGATTACCGCCACCCAAATGCTCCAGACTATGGTCGATCAGGCCCAGCCGACCCGGGCCGAGGTGTCGGATGTGGCCAACGCCACCTATGATTTGAGCGACGCCGTGATGCTTTCCGGAGAAACCGCCGCCGGCCGCCATCCGCTGGCCGCCGTCCAAACCATGGCCAAAACCGTCAGCTATAACGAATGCCGCTTTAGCCATGATACTCGCCGACGCTTTGCCTACCGGCTTGACAGCTTGGCCGATACGATCTGCGAAGCCGCTTATGATCTTTATCTGTCGCTGCAGAAAAGATCAGTTAAGATCGCCGGATTTTTGGTTTTTACCCACAGCGGCCAGACCGCTGCGACCGTTGCTCGTTACCGGCCCGTAGTGCCGGTGTACGGTTTTGTCCCCAATCTCCAGATCAGTCAGCGTTTGTCGCTCCATTTCGGCGTTATGCCGTTTATCCAGACCCGGGCGTTGGTTAAGGCCGAAGTGACGCGCAAAGAAGTGCAGGACGCCGTCCAGATCCTGCTGAATAAACAACTGATTAAAAAAGGCGACGCCTTGATCGTTGTCCACGGTGACTACTGGACGGTCAAAGGCGGGACGTCAACTGTCAAGCTATTAGTAGTTTAACGGCGCTTAGGTTCTGCGTGACGGATTAATTTCATCATGAACCAGATTCGTAACTTTGCCATCATTGCCCATGTCGATCACGGTAAGTCGACCCTGGCCGACCGGCTACTGGAGATTACCGGCGTGGTGGCGCCGGGAAAACACGCCGAGCAGCTGCTCGACCGCAACCCGATTTCCCGCGAACGCGGCATCACCATTAAACTGGCGCCGGTGAGAATGGAATACAAAATTAAAAATCACGATGCGGGTTCTTCGGTTAACAATCCACCAATCATTCTTAACTTAATCGATACTCCCGGTCACGTCGATTTCTCCTATGAGGTCGATCGCACGCTTGCTTGCGTCGAGGGCGTGGTGTTGCTGGTGGACGCCACCCAGGGAATTCAGGCCCAGACGATCGCCAACGCCCATAAGGCGGTGGAAAAAAATCTGGTAATCATTCCGGTAATCAACAAGATCGACCTGATCAATGCCCAGGTGGAAGTCGTCAAAAGACAACTGGTCGATTTTCTCGGCGTCAACGCGAGCGAGATTTTTTCCATCTCGGCCAAGACCGGCGCCGGCGTGTCCGATCTGCTCGGTAAGATAGTCGATCGGATTCCCCCTCCCCGGATCGGAAGCGATGATCCGGCCCGGGCGTTGATTTTTGATTCGTATTATGACGCGCACCGGGGCGTGATTGCGTTTGTGCGCCTGTTTCAGGGCCGGTTAAAATCGGGAAAGCGTACTCGGTTATGCATCAGCGGCCGCGAGTTCGTGGTACAGGAAACCGGCGTTTTCAGCCCGGAGCTGCGGCCATCTGCCGGTTTGGCGGCGGGTGAGATCGGCTATATCGTCACCAATCTTAAGGATATCCATCAGGTTCGGGTCGGCGACACCGTGGTGGACGCCGGATCTGGCGCCACCGCCTTACCCGGATACCGCCAGATCAAGCCGATGGTTTTTGCCTCGATTTTCCCGACAGATACGGCTGACTATCTCAATCTGAAAATCGCGTTGGACAAGCTGGCGTTGAACGATTCTTCTCTGCAGTTTAATCCGATCTCCAGCCAGGCGCTGGGTGCCGGTTTTCGCGTCGGATTTTTGGGCCTGTTGCATGCTGACGTGGTACGCGAGCGGCTGGAACGCGAGTTTAATCTTAGTCTGGTATTGACGCCGCCCCAGGTGGAGTACGAACGGGTTGGTGCGCTGTTCCATGAACCGATCGTAAAAGTGATGATCGTGACGCCGAATCGGTCGCTGGGCGCCGTGATGCAGTTATGCGAAAGCTACCGCGGCCGGTTTATTACCATGGATAACAAAAATCAGATCACCTTGACCTACGAACTGCCGCTGTCGGAAATGATCAGCGATTTTTACGACCAACTGAAAAGCGTTTCTTCCGGTTATGCCTCGCTCGACTGGGAGTTGGTACGTTACCAGCCGGTCAAGGCCGATAAGCTGGAATTGCTGTTGAATCAGGAACCGGTCGAGGAGTTTTCCGAAATCGTGGTGCAGGAACGCGTCTTTGCCAAGGCCAATCATTTGGTAAAAAAGATCCGTACCATTATCCCCCGCCAGCAGTACGAGGTGCGTATTCAGGCGCGTTACCGCGGGAAAATCATCGCATCGGAGCGCATTACTCCCTTTCGCAAAAACGTTTTGGTCAAAAGCGGTAAAGTGCTGGGGGCCGGCGACGTCGGCCGCAAGCGCAAACTGCTGGAAAGACAGAAAGAAGGCAAAAAACGCTTAAAGATGGTCGGTCGGGTTGAGATTCCCAAAGACGCCTTTCTCCGCTTGTTCCACCAAAAAGATTAAGGTATGGTGGTTATAATATCAACCTGATGACAAACAACGCCAGCGGAATGCCAGCTGCGGCCACCGGCCACAGGTTCTTAATGTTGTTGGGAAACGACGCTGCGGTTGGACTGGGTTTCTGGCTGATTTTTTTGGTGACGGCCGGACTGACGCCGGATTTGGTTAAAGTTGGACTAACGGTTGATCCGGTAGCGCCATAGGCGTGATAAAGGTAGTTAGTCGGGGTAGGGTTATTGATGACTAGGCTTGAAGTGGGTCGTACCACCGTGGTTGGGGTGACAGCACCGCCTGGCGTCGGAGTCGGGGTGGCGGTCGGATTGACGACCAAGGTGAGGCGGCGCACGCCGGTCGACCAGGCCGGCCAGCCGTAGTTACGGGCATCGGTGCCGGGTTCTTTGCTGATGCGGCTGTTTTGCTCCGGGGAAAAATAGACCGAGGTGACGTCGTTACTTTCTTCAATATAGACACCCTGATAACCGGTGGATGAATCGTATAACGGACTGCGAAACCGGGAGCGTTGATTGCAGTTTGTCTGGGACGAATCAAGGAAAATGCCGGCCCTATCCACTTCCCAACGGGAAAGACAGATATTTTTCTCCACCGGATCACCCTGGGGATTGATCAGGTAGGCTTCAAGATAAGGCGTCGGCGTGGGTGACGGTGTCGAGGTCGGAGTGGGAGTCAAGGTCGGAGTCGGAGTCAAACTGGGGGTCGGCGTCGGCGTGGGGGTGGGAGTTGGCGTGGAACTGGGCGTGGGCGTTAAGCTGGGAGTCGGGGTGGGAACCTGACTGGGAACGACCGGGTGGCAGTCGGGATAACTGCCGGGGTTGGCCTGGATGGTAAACGCTTCTCCCCCGTTCCACACACTGCCGCCGGCCGTATGACAGCCTCCGTCTTCAGGATTGACCGTATTGATGTCCAGTTGTCCGATCTGACAACTGCCGACGGTTATCCAGTAGGTCTTGGTTTGTCCAGCCGTCAACGTATCGGTATAGCGTCGGTAGTATTGGTTGCATTGGTAGCCTTCACCGGGAGGCTGGTTTTGGTATGGACAGTAGTTTTCCTGGATCCAGATGGCGACGGCGCCGGATTTGGCGTTAGTCACCGTAAGCTGATTGCTGTTGAACTTGTTGGTCAGACCGCCGCTGGGAAGACAGATGACCTGATCGAGATTTTGTGCCTGATCCTGCCAGCGGTTGATCAGTTTGACCGTCACGATGGTAAAGCCGATGATGAAAAGCGACAGGGCCAGTGTCAGGTAGCGCATGGTACGGCGGGCGTGGTGATGAATATGGCGCAGATGGTGATGGAGGCGGTGTACCGGGTGACGCGGCGGTTCGTCCGGGTGAAGCGTATGGTATTTACGATGCTGGTCGGCGCCGCTACTGTGCATATCAACTTAATTGTATACCGCTCGACTGGAAAAATGCAAGGAAGTAAGATCGGTGGCCTTTATCGCAGACGCCAACGGATGCGGCGGTCAGTTTTCATAAAAGTGTACTGGCGTTTGGCATACTGAACTTCTTTAGTGATCCATTGGTCCTTGACCTGATCCAGGTTGTTTTTCTGGCTAAGCCAGGCAATCAGTTGGGTGTAACCGATGGTGTGCAGGCCGGGAGCGTCGGCCGGGTACTGCTTAAGCAGTCGTTTAGTTTCGCTGACCGCCCCTTGGCGCAGCCGCGCTTCGACCCGGATCTTAATGGCGGCCACCAGGTCGGCGCGGTCGCGATACCGGATGCCGGTCAATTCTATCCGAAAGGCCGGGTCTTGGATCAAGGACAATGGTCGTGGGCCCGGTGGGTCGGGGTGACGGGCAATCTCAATCTTTCTGATCAGGCGCTGGGGGTTATGCCGGTCGGATGGCGACAGGCGGGCGAACTGTTGCGGCGCTTCTTTTTCCAGCCGCGCCTGGAGTTGGGGAATCGAGTCGCTGGCCAGTTGGCGGCGCAACGCCCAGTCCGGAGCGATGGTTTCGGTTTGAACGCCGTAGAGCAGGTGCTTAAGGTAAAGGTAAGTGCCACCGACGATGACCGGGGTTTTGTTCCGGCTTTGGATATCGTCAATTGCCCACCGGGCCGAGCGCGCCCAGTCGTACGACGAACATGCCTGGTCCGGCGAAATCAAATCGTAAAGCCAGACCGGAACCGGGCCGGTTGGGCTTGGTATTAGGTAATAGCCGATCGTTAGACCTGCCCAGTGATGGCGCCGGTAAAACCGGGCCCGGGGCGGCAGATTTTTGCCGGTGACAACGTTCAACTGGCGGTAAACCTGGCGCGAATCACAACTGATCAGTTCCCCGTTGCACCGGCCGGCCAGGCGCAGGGCATAATCGGTTTTTCCGGCGGCGGTTTGGCCGGTGATCGCATATATCTGTTTCTTGAGCATGTCTGATAACGGTGCGGCAAACAATCGCGCGCTTTATGTTATAATATGGTACTATAATATGCAACTGCCGGGTAAGGAGATTGCCCAATTTTTTGAAGATCAGTTAGCAAAAGAGGTGGCACGCCTGAAACACCGCCGGCACCCCGTTAAGTTGTTGGTTTTCCTCATTGGTCAGTCGGCCGAACAACTCTCGTTTGTCAAGATGAAGCAACGGGTAGCGCAGCGGTTGGGCATCCTCTTTACCACCCACCATTTCCCGACCGCCCCGATCTTCGAGGCGTTTGTGCGTACCGTTAAAGAAAAAAGCCAGTCGCCCGACGTCACCGGCGTGGTCATCCAGCAGCCGTTGCCCAACACCCTTCAGACTAACAGCCTTTACGACTTTATTCCGTTGGAAAAAGAAATCGAGGGGCAACGGCGCAAGACGCCGTTCCTGCCTCCGATCGGCATGGCGGTGCTTACCTGTTTAAAATACGTCTACGGTCAGAATAAAATCAACCGCCATCTACTGGTGGACGCGGTGGAAGATCGGGGCTTTTTTAAAAAAACTCTCCGGCACAAAAAGGTCGTCCTGGTCGGACGCGGCATCACCGGCGGCCGGCCGATCGGCAAAGCCCTCAACGAGATGCGCATCAATTTTTTCAACATCAATTCGCAGACGCCCAACCCCGAATATTACTACGAAAACGCCGACCTGGTAATTACCGCTACCGGCAAAAACGTAATCAACCCTGCCCTGCTAAGACCCGGGGTGGTGTTGTTGAACGTCGGACTGCGTCGGGAGAAGGGCAAACTGGTCGGTGATTACGACGAAAAAGCCATTAAGGAGGTTGCTTCGGTCTACAGTACGACTCCGGGCGGCATCGGTCCGATCGACGTCCTCTATCTTTACAAAAACCTGATCGATGCGGCCAAGCTGCAGTGCAGCCGGAAAACTAAATGAAGGTGGCGCTGGCTACCCGGTCGTCTTTCTGGGAAAAGCGCATCAGAATCACTCCCTTGGCGGTGCGTGACCGCGAAGGAATGCTGGAGAGCGGAATTTTTACCACCTGACCCTGATTGCTGGTGATGATTACCGTCGTGTCGTGCGGTTGGATGATCGTGGCAAAGGCGATCTGGCCGATCTTCTCGTCTACCGAAGCCACCTTGACCCCTTTGCCGCCGCGGTGCTGGCCTTTAAACAGCGATAAGCTGGTTTTTTTGCCGATGCCTTTTTCGCCGATCACAAACAGGTTTTTGTTAAAGTCGCTTTTATTGAAAACGTCGGCGGCGGAGATCTCGTCTTTTTCTTCCAGGGTCATCCCTCTGACTCCCATCGAGGCGCGGCCGGTGGGCCGGATCTCCCCCTCGTTAAAGACAATCGCCTTACCGTAGTTGCTGATGAGCATTACGTAGCTGTTGCCGAGACTGATCTTGGCCCACAACAGTTCGTCGTGTCCTTCCAATCTGATGGCGATGATGCCGTTGGTGCGGATGTTGGCAAAATCGGCAAACTTGGTTTTTTTCACCGTGCCCTTTTTCGTAGTCATAAGAATGAAGGTTTTGTCCAGGTCGGCGTTGGCCGCGTAGGTGAAAAACGAGGTGACTTTTTCGTCGGGACGCAGCGTCAGCAGGTTGACGATCGCCTTGCCTTTTGAGATGCGTGATCCCTGGGGGACTTCCCAGACTCGGGTTTGAAATATCCGGCCCAGATTGGTAAAAAAAAGCATGTGGTCGTGGGCCATGGCCGTGGCGATCTGGTAGACGTTGTCCGAGTCTTTGGTCTCGATGCCGGAAACGCCCTTGCCGCCGCGGTGTTGCACCCGGAAGGTCTCGCGCGGCACCTGTTTGATATACCCTTCCTTGGTCATCACCACGATTACCTCCTTGTTCTCGATCAGCTGTTCGTCGGTGATTTCGCCCGGGCGATGGACGTAAATCTTCGTCTTTCTTTCGTCGCCGTATTTTTGCTGCAGATAAAGCAGCTCTTGTTTGATGACCTTGAGGATTTTGAAGACGTCCTTGAGCAGACTTTCCAGGTAGGCGATCGTTTCTTTGAGCATCGCCAGTTCGTCTTCGATCTTGGTGCGCTCCAGTCCGGTGAGGCGGCGCAGCTGCATTTCCAGGATCGCCTGGGCCTGCAGTGCGGACAAAGCGAACTTACTCATCAGTTTTTCCTTGGCCTCCGGTTCGTTGGCCGCCTTTTTAATGACGGCGATCACCTCGTCGATATGATCCAGGGCAGTCAGGTAACCGGACAGGATATGGGCGCGTGCCCTGGCTTGGTCAAGTTCAAAACGGGAGCGTTTGGTGATGATCTCGATCCGGTGGCGCAGATAATGTTCAAGGATGGTCTGGAGCGACAGCGTATGCGGAATACCGTCGACCAAGGCCACCATATTGATCGGGAACGAAGTCTGCATCTCGGTGTATTTAAACAGGTTGTTGAGCACTTTTTTAAACGAGGCGTCGCGTTTCAGTTCGATGACGATGCGGATACCGTCGCGGTCGGACTCGTCGCGCAGGTCGCTGATGCCGGCGATCCTTTTATCGTTGACCAGGTGGGCGATTTTTTCCACCAGATTGGCTTTATTTACCTGATACGGCAGTTCGTTGACGACAATGGCGCTTTTGCCT
The DNA here is from genome assembly GCA_023380935.1 of Patescibacteria group bacterium. Lineage (GTDB taxonomy): Bacteria > Patescibacteriota > Microgenomatia > UBA1406 > GWC2-37-13 > UM-FILTER-34-12. Next base: position 7,624 of record JAMCST010000001.1, on the reverse strand, counting down.
TTACCCAGCTCCTCTTCCTCGACCTTGGCGCGCACCAGAACCTTGCCTTTGCCGGTGGCATAGGCGGTGCGGATTTCGGCAGCGCCGTAGATGTTGGCGGCCGTGGGAAAGTCCGGTCCCTTGATGTGTTGCAGCAGGTCGTCGAGAGTGACGTTAAAGGTAAGCGGCGGGGGGTTTTGATGGCTGTCGCTGGTCTCGCCATTTTTTTTCTTGGCCCGGTCGATCATCAGGCAAAGGGCGTTAACCAGCTCGTTCAGGTTGTGTGGCGGGATTTTGGTCGCCATGCCGACGGCAATCCCCTCGGCGCCCATCAGCAGCAAATTGGGCAGTCTGGCCGGCAGATATACCGGTTCTTTCAGGGTGCCGTCGAAGTTGTCGACCCAGGCCACGGTATTTTTGTCGATGTCGGTCAGCATCTCTTCGGCCACTTTGGCCATCTTGACCTCGGTGTAACGCATGGCCGCCGGCGGGTCGCCGTCAACCGAACCAAAATTACCCTGTCCCCGGATTAAGGGATAACGCATGGTGAAGTCCTGGGCCATGCGAGCGACTGCCTCGTAAACCGGAATGTCGCCGTGTGGGTGAAATTTACCCAACACTTCTCCGACCACTTTGGCCGATTTGGAAAAACGGGCATTAGCCGCCAAACCCATTTTATCCATCGCATACAGGATGCGCCGATGTACCGGTTTCAGGCCGTCGCGGACGTCGGGCAGCGCCCGGGAAACAATCACCGACATGGCATAGTTCAGATACGCCTGCTTCATCTCGCTGGTGATTTCGGTGGTCAGCGGTTGGTGGTTATCCATGATTTTAATCTGGTTTACTTGCTGGAGTTTTTAATCGCCTGATAGGCCTTGGTCTTGGGCAAGAAGTTTTTGGTCTTGACCCATTTGTTCGGCTCCAGTTCCTTGTAATGGTTGAAAAAATGCTGGATTTTTCGCTTAACCGGTTCGGGCACCGCATCGATGTCGTCGATGTGGGCATAAAACGGATCGACTTTTTTAGTGGGAACGGCGATGATTTTGGTATCGATTCCCTCCTCGTCTTCCATTTCCAGCATGCCGATCGGTCGCACCGGAATGGCACAGCCCGGCGCCACCGGGTAACTGGAAATGACGAGTACGTCGACCGGGTCGCCGTCTTCGGCGCTGGTTTGAGGAATGAAGCCGTAGTTAAACGGGTAAGCCATGGCGGTATAGTTGAACCGGTCAACCATAATCACGCCTGACGCCTTGTCCAGCTCGTATTTGATGGACGATCCTTGGGGAATTTCCACGATGACGTTGACTTCCTCGGGCGGGTTTTTGCCGATGGGTAGATCTTTCATATGGGCAAATTTCATAATTAGTAATGACTCAATTATACATCGTCAAACATCGAGATTGGCCAATTTGGCGTGGGTAACGATGAATTTTTTGCGGGGCGGGACGTCGTCACCCATCAACATGGAAAAGACATAGTCGGCTTCCTGGGCGTCGTCGATCATCACCTGTTTGAGGATGCGGTGGCCCGGATTCATCGTCGTTTCCCACAACTGATCCGGATTCATCTCTCCCAGTCCTTTATAGCGTTGCAGATTGACGGTGCCGGTTTTCTGCACCATGGTTTTCAAGGTTTTTTCTTTTTCGTCGTCGGAATAGGCGTAATTGATTTTTTTCCCGGCCTGAATTTTGTAAAGCGGCGGCTGGGCAACATACAGATGGCCGTTTTGGATAATCTGCGGCATATGGCGGTAGAAAAACGTCAGCAACAGGGTACGGATATGCTCGCCGTCGACGTCGGCATCGGTCATGATGATAATTTTATGGTAGCGCAGTTTTTTGTAGTCGATCGTTTCCCCGATTCCCATCCCGAGCGCCACCACCAGATCCTTGATTTCCTTAAAGGCCAGGACCCGGTCCAGATAAGCTCTTTCCGTATTCAAAATTTTTCCCCGCAGCGGCAGAATCGCCTGGAAACGCCGGTCGCGGCCCTGCTTGGCCGTGCCGCCGGCGCTGTTGCCCTCAACCATGAACAGTTCCGAACGGGCCGGGTCTTTTTCCGAACAATCGGCCAGCTTGCCCGGCAGGGTGCTGCCTTCCAGGGCGCCTTTGCGCAACACCGCCTCTTTGGCCGCCTTGGCCGCTAACCGGGCCTTTTGCGCCAGGAGAATCTTGCCAAGGATGTCTCTGGCGACCTTGGGATTTTCCTCGAAGTAGACGTCGAGATACTCGGAAACCGCCTGTTGGACAATCGCCTGGGCCTCGGAGTTGCCCAGTTTGGTTTTGGTCTGACCCTCGAACTGGAGGTTGCTTGAAGGCATCTTCAGATAGACGACCGCGGTCAGTCCTTCTTTAACGTCGTCGCCGGTCAGGGTGTCGCTGGCGTCTTTTTCGCTCAAGACTTTTTTGGCGTAAGTATTGATGGCTTTGGTCAGGGCGATGCGGAAACCGGTCAGATGGGTGCCGCCTTCCTGGGTGTTGATAACGTTAACGAAGGAATGAACTATTTCGTTGATCGAGTCGTTGTATTGTATGACTACCTCGATCTCCTTGTCGGCGACGGTTTTTTTGATGAAGATCGGCTCGTGGACGACGCGTTTGCCCTTGTTGAGGTCACGGATCAGTGAGACGATGCCGCCGTCAAAAAAGTACGCCACGCGGTCGTTGCTCAATCGGTTGTCGATCCGGAAAAGCACATTGTTGATTAAATAGGCGCGTTCCTTGATCTGTTTTTTCAGGGCCGCGTAGTTCACCTGGATCGTTTCCTGGAAGATTTCCCGGTCGGGCAAAAACGAGGCGGCGGTGCCGTGATCATAGGGAAAGTCAAAGTACGGTTTGGTGACCGGTTTGACTGGACCCTGGGGTACGCCTTTTTTGTATTCCTGGTGATAAACCTTGCCGTCGCGTTTTACCTCAATCACGTAGTGGCTGGACAGGGCGTTGACTACCGAGGCGCCGACGCCATGCAGCCCACCGGAAATTTTGTACGCCCCCTTGCCGAACTTGCCGCCGGCGTGGAGTTTGGTCATCACGATTTCCAGTGCTGAGGTTTTATACTTGGTCAATTTATCAACCGGAATGCCGCGGCCGTCGTCGTAAACAGTAAAGTAACCGTTGGATTCAAGCCGTACATAGACGTTGGTGCAGAACCCGGCCAGAGCTTCGTCGATCGAGTTGTCGATGATCTCGTTAAGACAGTGATTGACTCCCACCTGCGAGGTACTCCCGATATACATCGCCGGGCGTTTGCGTACCGGTTCCAATCCCTCAAGCACGACAATTGATGCTGCGTTGTAACTGGAGTCTGTCATAACCATAAATTCAAAATAGCGAAATCCGAATCAAACTGCAAAAATCATGCAATTAGGATTTCGGACTTCGAATTTATTTCAACTCGACTTTAGCACCTGCTCCTTCCAGTTTCTTTTTCGCTTCTTCGGCCGCGTCCTTCTTTACGTTCTCCAGGATCGCTTTCGGTGCCGACTCCACCAGTTTTTTGGCGTCCATCAAACCTAGGCTGGGAACGAGCTCGCGTACGACCTTGATGATTGCCAGTTTGTTGGCGCCGGCATCGGTCAAATTGACCGTAAAGCTGGTTTTTTCTTCGGCAGCCGGAGCGTTGGCGGCGGCTGGAGCCACAGCGGCCATGGCCGGCATGGCAGAGACGCCGAACTTGTCTTCAAGATACTTGACCAGTTCAGCCATTTCCATCACGGTCAGGCCTTCGATCTGCTGGGCGATTTTTGTCAGTTTGTCCGATAGTTTCGTTTCTGTCATCTTGTTCTCACCTCCGATCGGGATAAGTTATTTTTTTGCTTTTTGCTGCAAAATGTAAACAAATTGATTGGTGTTGTATTGGCAACTGTAAACCAGGCGGCGCATCGGTGAACGGAACGCATTAATCAGTTGAGCGATAAGGGCGTTGCGTCCGGGTAGTTGTGCCAGTTTCACCAGAGCGGCGTCATCATAGGTGGTAGCGTCGATGACGGCGCATTTGAAACTCATATCTCCCCCCTTTTTGGCGAAGGCATAGATGGTTTTCAGGCCGGCTGTCCAGTCCTTGGCAAAGGTGATGACGGCGGTTTTGTTTTGCAGCGGAAAAAATCGCTTTTTTAGTTCGACAAACGATTGATTTGTGTTAAGGAGGCGGTTAACCGCTTTTTCCAACAGGCTGTTTTTTACCACCTTCATCTTGGTTTGCGATTGACTCAGATCGCGTCGCAGTCCTTCGAGGGCCGGATGGGTGACTTTATCAAATTGGATCAACACCAAATGCGCAGATTGTTTAATGGTGTCGACGTAGTATTTGACAGTTTCGGTTTTTTTTGCGTTGACCATAATGCTTCACTTGTCCCTCGCTGAGCGCGGGGGCACTTCATTAGGAAAATTAATTCCGCTGCTTGGACGGAAACCTAATGTCTTGGTGATAACTCGAATTATAGCAAAAGTTTAGATTTCCTGCAACAGTTCGCGTAGCGATTTCGCTTCGCGGTTGGTTTTTTCCGTTTTTTTCACTATCTTGCCGGCGGCCTTTTTCTTGATTTCGGTCGCCAGTTTGATTTTCTTTTGGAATGTATCGACTCGGCCACGTACGTCAACAAAGCGCTGTTCACCGGTATAGTAGGGATGACACTGATTGCATACTTCGACGGCAATCGTCGGTTTGGTCGATCCGGTGGTAAAGGTGTTGCCGCAGGCACAAGTGACTTTGCAGTCGGGATGATAGGGCGGATGGATCTTGACTTTCATGGTTATGACTCAATTTGAAAATATAATTATAGCACAAAAAAAATCGGCCGGGTCACCAAATTATCGCAAAATTTTCTCCCAGCGGCCTTGGGAAATGACGTCCTCCAGATTGTGGAAGCTTTTGCCGATCCGGTGGTCGGTGAGCCGGTCTTGGGGAAAATTATAGGTGCGGATCTTTTCCGCCCGCTCGCCGCTGCCGATGTTATTCACGTATGAATAAACCACGCCTTTGCGTTTTTCTTCCTGCAGTTGGTACAGTTTTCCCGTCAGCAGGTCGAGGGCGATTTTCCGGTTGGCCTCCTGATAACGTTCCCGGCTGGCGGTAACGGTGATGCCGGTGGGTTTGTGGATGAGCCGGACGGCGGTGGAAACCTTGTTGACGTTCTGTCCGCCGTGACCGCCGCTGCGGTAGAACTGCCACTCCAGATCGGAGGGGTTAAGCCGGTAGTCGGTCTGGATCACCTGGGGGAGAACGACGATCACGCAGGTGGAAGTATGGATCCGGCCTTTTCTCTCGGTCTGAGGGATCCGCTGCACGCGATGGACGCCGGTTTCGTTTTGGAACAACTTGAAGGCTCCCTCCCCCGTTATCTTGATGGCGGTGTCGGTAAGATAAGCAAAGCGGAACCCGCGTTTCTGGGCAAATTTAAGATATGAGGAAATCAGCTCCTGGGCCCAGAGCTTGGACTCGTCGCCGCCGACGCCGGGCAGCCACTCGATGATCGCGACGTTGGGGTTGATTTGCATGATGAATATAATAACAGTTAACGAGTTAAAGGGTTAAAAAGTTAGCGAGTTATTAATCAATCCTTTAACCCTCAAACTCTCTTAACTCTTCAACTCTTTAACCATTCCGTTGAGCGTTAGGGTTTTCTGTTCGCCGGTGCGCATGTTTTTGAGCGTGACCGTGTCTTTGGTAATCTCTTCCGGGCCGATAATTATAACAAACGGGATCTGACGGCGATTGGCATACTTAAGTTGTTTGTCTAGTTTGACCGTCGGATCCGGATACAACTCTATCGCAATGTTGTTGCGGCGTAATATATTACTGACACTGATTGATTTGTTCCACAACTCCGAAGAAAATACCGTTACCAGGACTTTGGAAATCGTCTGGAAATCGGGAATCAAGCCGCAGGCCAAGGCCGCCTCAACGGTGCGGTCGAAGCCGATGCCGATCCCGGTGCCGGTAATCTGTTTTCCGGATATTTTTTCCACAAGAGCATCGTAACGTTCGCCCCCGCCGACCGAACTGCCGTACTCGGGAATAACGATTTCCCAGATGGGTCCTTGAGAATATGAGAACGAGCGCGCCAGGGTTGGTTCGAATCGGTACCAGTCGCGGGAAAAACCGGAGGCCTCAAGGTAGTTAAAAATGGTTTTTACAGTTTTATCAGGGCGAATTTTCTTGACAAAATCCAAATATGACCGCGCCGAATTAATATCAATTCCCTTACCGACTAACTCCTGGATCACGCCTTCAGAACCGATTTTTTTGAGTTTGTCTATGGTGGCGATTACCTTATACGGAATCGTCTTCATCAGGTCACGGTTGTTGATCAACGCGGTGACTTTTTTGAATCCGATCTGGCGGTAGATGCTCAGGGTGACGGCAATTACTTCCGCGTCGGCTAACGGCGAAGCCACGCCAAAAATATCGATATCGAACTGGGTAAACTCCCGATAGCGACCTTTCTGGGGTTTCTCGGCTCTGAATGCCGATTGGATTTGGTATCTGCGAAATGGAAAAACCAGTTGATTGAAATATTGTCCGACCACCCGGCAGGTAGGAACGGTTTGGTCATATCTGAGAGCTACTTCCCGGTCGCCCCGGTCTTTAAATTTGAAAAAAAGTTTTTCGTCTTCGCCAATCTGTCCGGCAAAAAGCGCTAGCGGCTCGAGCGTCGGAGTTTCTAACGGTTCATATCCCCACGACTCACACACCTGAATCATCCGATTTTTTATCCATTGTCTCTGCATGGCTTCAATCGGTAAGATGTCGCGAAAACCCTTTAAGGTTTGCAAAACTGGTTGTTTTGTTGACATGGTCAAATTATACAGAACTAATAACACTTTTGGAGTCGGATGCTAAGCGCGCCGCTTGGTCGGCGTATACTTGAGTACAGTCGATCAGTCTTATTGAAGCATCGATTTGGTTTACCACCATAGGTAGGTCGGTGCAGGCGACTAAAATCGCCTCGGCTCGGCGTTTTTTCATGCGCGAAATAATCTTAAGTATGTTTTTTTTGTCGTTTTGAGTCGCTTGACCCGCCAACTGGTTCATGATCGCGTCGGTTAGTGACGACTGTTCTGTTGCGCTTGGTTTGATTAGCCTTATCCCCTTTTCTTTTAATGTTTGATCATATATCTTTTTGTTGATTGTGACTGACGTTGCTAGAATTCCCACTTTCTTGATTTTGGCCCTGATTAAATACCTGGCCGTAACCGACGCGATACCGATAATCGGGATCTTTACTTTTGTCCGCAAGGGTTTGAGTAGGAACTGAACCGTGTTGCAGGCAATGAGAATGAAATCAGAACCGGCATTTTGTAGCTTGATTGCCGCCTTGCCCAGCATGTTTAGAGTGATCCGCTCGTTTTCCAAGCCGTTCACCACATCGGGAATGGGAACGCTGGCAATGAAAAAGGCAGGAAAATTCCGGTCGTATCGCGCCCCCAGGTTCCATTGATAATACTTGACGATTTTCATGTATAAGTCAGCCGTGCCCTCTGGTCCCATGCCACCGATAATGCCAATCGTTTTTTTCATAATACCTTACTTGAAACCTCCGGGCGTAAGCCCGAGGGAGGTAGTTTCTTCCAGAATCCTCGTCTGTTCGAGTAAAATGGAAGAATGAAATTTATAAAACTGTCTCATTGTGTTTACTACT